>DASSQW010000132.1:0-14940 GCA_035702165.1 Candidatus Nanopelagicales bacterium | reverse complement strand
AGGTCATGCCCCGCGACTACGCGCGCGTGCTGGCGGCCCAGGCTGCGGCCGAGCGCGAGGGGCGCGACGTCCTCGACGCGATCATGGAGGCGACCCGTGGCTGACCCCAAGGGCTTCCTGACCACCGCCCGCGAGACGCCGGTGCGCCGGCCCGTCGACGTGCGCATCCAGGACTGGCGCGAGGTCTACGAGCCGTTCCCGGCCGACCACCTCGTGCAGCAGGCGGGGCGCTGCATGGACTGCGGCATCCCGTTCTGCCACAACGGCTGCCCGCTCGGGAACCTCATCCCCGAGTGGAACGACCTGGTGTGGCGCGAGGACTGGCAGGCGGCGAGCGAGCGGCTGCACGCGACCAACAACTTCCCCGAGTTCACGGGTCGGCTGTGCCCGGCGCCGTGCGAGACCTCCTGCGTGCTCGGCATCAACCAGGAGCCGGTGAGCATCAAGCAGGTCGAGGTCGAGATCGTCGACAAGGCGTGGGACGAGGGCTGGGTCACCCCGCAGCCCGCGCCGCGCCAGTCCGGTCGCACCGTCGCCGTGATCGGCTCGGGCCCGTCGGGCCTCGCGGCGGCGCAGCAGCTCGCGCGCGCCGGTCACACGGTCGCGGTGTTCGAGCGGGCCGACCGGGTCGGGGGGCTGCTCCGCTACGGCATCCCCGAGTTCAAGATGGAGAAGCGCCACCTCGACCGGCGTCTCGCGCAGATGCAGGCCGAGGGGGTGAAGTTCCGTGCGGGCGTCGATGTCGGCACCGACGTCACCGGCTCGGACCTCCGCCGCCGCTACGACGCCGTCGTCCTCGCCGTGGGCGCGACGCAGTGGCGCGACCTCCCGGTGCCCGGCCGCGAGCTCGCCGGCGTGCACCAGGCGATGGAGTACCTGCCCGGCGCCAACCGCGTGCAGGAGGGCGACCTCGAGGTCGCGCCGATCGACGCCACCGGCAAGCACGTGGTCGTCATCGGCGGCGGCGACACCGGTGCCGACTGCGTCGGCACCGCTCACCGCCAGCACGCGGCATCGGTCACGCAGCTCGAGATCCTGCCGATGCCGCCCGAGGCCCGCCCCTCCGCTCAGCCGTGGCCGACGTACCCGATGACCTTCAAGGTCACGAGCGCGCACGAGGAGGGCGGCGAGCGGATCTACTCGGTCTCCACCAACCGATTCATCGACGACGGCTCGGGTCGCGTGCGCGCCCTCGAGCTGGTCGAGGTGCGCTTCGAGGGAGGCCGCTTCGCGCCGGTCGAGGGCACCGAGCGCGAGATCCCCGCGGACCTAGTGTTCCTCGCGATGGGCTTCACCGGTCCGGAGCGCGGCGCGCTCGTCGACCAGCTCGGCGTCGACCTCGACGACCGCGGCAACGTCGCGCGCGACCGCGACTACATGACGAGCGTGCCGGGCGTCTTCGCCGCCGGCGACGCCGGGCGCGGCCAGTCGCTCATCGTGTGGGCCATCGCCGAGGGCCGGTCCGCCGCGGCGGCGGTCGACCGCTGGCTGGTCGGCTCGACGAACCTGCCCGCGCCGATCCCGCCGACCGCGCGCCAGCTGCTCGCCTGACCACGAACCTGCGGGTCCTCGCCGTGAGGACCCGCAGGGTCTGCCTCCGCCGTCCGCTGAAACCGCTTGCAGTAAGGTCGTCCTGTGCGCCGCGCCAAGATCGTCTGCACCCTCGGGCCCGCTGTAGCGAGCCAGGAGGGGATCCGCTCCCTCATCGACGCGGGCATGGACGTCGCCCGCATGAACCTGTCGCACGGGTCGTACGCCGACCACGAGCGGGTCTACCAGTGGGTGCGCGCCGCGGCCGACGAGGCCGGGCGCGGCGTCGGCATCCTCGTCGACCTGCAGGGCCCCAAGATCCGCCTCGGCACCTTCGCCGACGGGCCCGTGGTGCTCGAGCCGGGCGCGCGCTTCACCATCACCACCGAGGACTGCCCCGGCGACGTCGACCGCTGCTCGACGACGTACGCCGGCCTCCCGGGCGACGTCACGCCGGGCGACTTCATCCTCGTCGACGACGGAAAGGTCGCGCTCGAGGCCCTCGAGGTCACCGATACCGACGTCGTCACACGCGTGGTCGAGGGAGGCCGCGTCAGCGACCACAAGGGCCTCAACCTTCCCGGCGTCGCCGTCAGCGTCCCGGCGATGTCGGAGAAGGACATCGCCGACCTGCGCTGGGGACTGCGGCTCGGCGTCGACATGATCGCGCTGTCGTTCGTCCGCCGCGCCGACGACCTCATGGACGTCGTACGGATCATGGACGACGAGGGCGTGCGGCTCCCGGTGCTCGCCAAGATCGAGAAGCCGCAGGCCGTCGAGAACCTCGAGAGCATCATCGACGCGTTCGACGGGATCATGGTCGCGCGCGGCGACCTCGGCGTGGAGCTGCCCCTCGAGCAGGTGCCGATCGTGCAGAAGCGCGCGATCACCATCGCCCGCCGTCGTGCCAAGCCGGTCATCGTCGCGACGCAGATGCTCGACTCCATGGTGTCGATGACGCGCCCGACGCGCGCGGAGGCCAGCGACGTCGCCAACGCCGTTCTCGACGGTGCCGACGCCCTCATGCTCTCCGGCGAGACCTCGGTCGGCGCCCACCCGGCGCACGTCGTCCGCACGATGGCGCGCATCATCGAGCACGTCGAGGACGAGGCGCTGCACACCGTCGCCGAGATCCCCGAGCGCAACGACTCCACGTCGCACTCGATCACGCGCGCGGCCGTCGTCGTCGGCAACGACGTCGGTGCCTCCGCGGTCATCGCGTTCACCGAGACCGGCCGCTCCGCGCGCCTGGTCGCCCGTCACCGACCGTTGATCCCGCTGCTCGCCTTCACGCCCAATCCGCGCGTGCGCAGCCAGCTCGCGCTGGTGTGGGGCTGCGAGACCTTCCTCGTGCCGAAGGCCACCAGCACCGACGAGATGGTCCGTCTCGTCGACGCCTCGCTGCAGGAGATCGGCCGGGTCACGGTCGGCCAGCTCATCGTCATCATCGCGGGCGTTCCGCCGGGCGTGCCCGGCACCACCAACGGCATGCGCGTGCACCGGATCGGCACCAGCGTCCCCAGCGGCATCTAGCCGACCTTTGCCGTCGTCGCCCGACCACACGTGGGCGCGGCGCTGCACGATCAACGGGGCAGCGCGCGACGCGGGCGGCTCCTAGGCTCGACCGCATGCCGCGCGCCGTGGATCTCGCCGTCGAGCTGAGCCTGCTCGAGGCGGGCTTCGTCGTCGTCGGTTCCACCGCGAGGTGGCTGGTATCCGGCGCCGGGGCGCCGGAGCCGCGCGACCTCGACGTCGTGGTCGAGGCGCGCGAGCTGGACCCGTTCGTCGATGCCCTCCGGCTGCTCGGGGGGACGACGACCGCCGCACGCCTCAGGCGCTGCCGCGACGTCCGGATCCGCACCGCGTGGGGGCCCCTCGACGTGTTCCTGGGGCCGGCGCCGGCGAGCCGCGACGCACGGGTCCGCGACGTCGTCGTCCTGGTGGCGGCATGAGCTCGCGCACCGGGCTGTCGGTCGTGGAGGTCGGGCTGCTGCGCGCGGTCGAGCTGCTCGCAGGCGACGAGATCGCGCGGTGCTCGGACGTGCTCGTCGCCGCGGCCGCGACCGACGGGCTCGGCCCCCGGTACACCTGGCCCGTCCTGGTCGACCTCGGCGTCCCGTGGCGGCGGCACCTGCCGCTGGTCGAGCTGCTGGGGAACGCGGGCAGCATCGTCGGCGACCCGGCGGCGGACGCCCAGTACGTCGAGGTCCGCCTGTCCCGGGTAGGCGCGCTCGCGCTGGCGGCCGAGCGAGGTGAGACCGGGCCCGTGCCGCTCGGCCTGGTCGAGGGCTCCTGGTACGCCGACGGACCGGTGCCGCCCTTCGACCCCGAGCGCGTCGTCGGCGCACTCCTCGCGGCCGGTGCCGACGTCGGCCTCCCGGCGATGCCGTCGGGCGGCGTCGTCTCCGGCGACCTCGAAGGGCTCCTCGCCGGCCGGGCCGTGCGCCTGCGGCTCTCGTGCCGGATCGTGGCCGTCGGGGGGGACCTCGTGATCACCGAGACGCCGATGGGCGTCGCGGGAGACGAGGTGCTCCAGCGGATCGCCGAGCGCGCCACCGACCACGTGCGCGACGCGCACGGACTGCCGCTGCGGTCGATACGTCGCAAGGGCAGCCCCGTCGTCGACGTCGAGGACCTCACGACGATGCGCGACGGTGTCCGGCTGGTCGTGAGGCTCGACGACGGCGCGGACCTGCGGGCCGCGAAGGAGTGGCTGCTCGACGTCTGGCCGGTGACCGTCGAGCGCGACGCGCGGCTCCCCGCCCCCATGCCCGAGCTCCTCGACAGGTGGGACCGTGGCGACGGCACCGGCCTGCGGGCGCTCGCCGACCTGCTCACGCCCGACGTTCCGCCCACCTCGCCGCTGACCTGATCACCGCTCCGGCGAGCCGCGGCCCGGATGCCGCCTTCACGGCGCGATCCGACCAGCGACGGCGCTGGGAACGACGAGAGCCCCGGCGGGTCGGCCGGGGCTCTCGGGTCGATCGGTGGCTCGGTCAGTCCAGCGCCCGGCGCGCCTCCGGGTTGAGGACGCCCCAAGCGATGAGCTGGTCGGCGAGCTGGCTGGGTGCCTCGTCGTAGATGACGGCGAGGGTGCGCAGGTCGTCCTGGCGGATCGAGAGGATCCGGCCGTTGTAGTCGCCGCGCTGGGCCTGGATCGCCGCGGCGTAGCGCGCGAGCGGTCCGGCCTTCTCCGCGGGCACCAGGCCCAGCCGCTCGAGATCGAGCACCAGGCGCTGCGGCGGCTCGGCGGCAGCGGCCGGCGAGGCGTCGGGCAGCAGCTCGGACACCGGGACGGCGTAGAAGTCGGCGAGCTCTGCGAGCTTCTGGACCGTGACGGCGCGGTCGCCGCGCTCGTAGGAGCCGACGACGACGGCCTTCCAGCGCCCGTGGCTCTTCTCCTCGACGCCGTGCAGCGACAGGCCCTGCTGCTGACGGATCGACCGCAGTCGGGCTCCCAGAGCCCGGGCGTAGTCGCTGGCCATGTCGTTCGGTCCCTCCGTCGGCGGTGGTCTCGCAGACTCAGTGTCACAGACAATGTTACGGAACGTGACCGTCCGTTCGCGCCGGAGGGGGATGGGCCATTCGGTGGATATTGGGTCCTGCCTGCGCAGACGCCGCGATCGCGCAGCGTGCCCGGACCCGAGCTCGACTGCGCTGCGTGAGCGACGACGGCCACGTCTGCGTGCACCGGAGGGGCGGTGGGCCGCGGCGCCGGGGGCGGGATAGGGTCAGGGGGACCGACGTCCTTTAAATCCGTCCTGTGAGGCGGGGAAGGGGGTCGCAGTGATGTCCGCTGCTCGGACTCCTGACGACGCACGCACCGTCCTCGACGGTGCAGAGATCGCCCGCGCGCTGACGCGCGTGGCGCACGAGATCGTCGAGCGCGCCAAGGGCGCCGACGACCTGGTCCTGCTCGGCATCCCCACCCGCGGTGCGTTCCTCGCCCGCCGGGTCGCCGAGCGCATCCGCGAGATCGAGGGCCGCGAGGTCCCCGTGGGCTCGCTCGACATCACGATGTACCGCGACGACCTGCGTCGCGGTCCCGCCCGTGCGCTGCTGCCCACGGAGATCCCCGCCGGCGGCATCGACGACAAGGTCGTCGTCCTCGTCGACGACGTCCTGTTCAGCGGCCGCACGATCCGGGCCGCCCTCGACGCGATGAACGACATCGGCCGCCCGCGCATGGTGCAGCTCGCCGTCCTCGTCGACCGCGGCCACCGCGAGCTGCCGATCCGCGCCGACTACGTCGGCAAGAACATCCCGACCTCCACCTCCGAGAAGGTGCTGGTCCTCGTCTCGGAGCACGACGGCGAGGACGCGGTCCTCATCGCCGGGCACTCCGCACCCCGAACGGAGGAGGCCCTGTGAAGCGGCACCTGCTCTCCGGCGCCGATCTCGACCGCGAGGACGCCCTGCTCGTCCTCGACACCGCGGCCGAGCTCGCGTCCCTCACCGACCGCGCGGTCAAGAAGCTCCCGACCCTGCGCGGCCGCACGGTGGTCAACCTCTTCTTCGAGGACTCGACCCGCACCCGCATCTCCTTCGAGGCCGCGGCCAAGCGGCTCTCCGCCGACGTCATCAACTTCTCGGCCAAGGGGTCGAGCGTGTCCAAGGGCGAGAGCCTCAAGGACACCGCGCTCACCCTCGAGGCGATGGGCGCCGACGCCGTCGTGATCCGCCACCACGCGAGCGGCGCACCCCACCGCCTCGCGCACTCCGGCTGGATCCAGGGCTCGGTCGTCAACGCGGGCGACGGCACGCACGAGCACTCGACGCAGGCGCTGCTCGATGCCTTCACGATGCGCCGGCACCTCGCGGGCGGCACCGGTGACCTCGAGGGGCGCCGCATCGTGATCGTCGGCGACGTCCTGCACAGCCGGGTCGCGCGCAGCAACGTCCTGCTGCTCTCGACCCTCGGCGCCGAGGTCACCCTCGTCGCGCCGCCGACCCTGCTGCCGGTGGGCGTCGAGAGCTGGCCCTGCTCGACCGCGTACGACCTCGACGGCCCCCTGAAGAACGCCGACGCCGTGATGATGCTGCGCGTGCAGCGCGAGCGGATGAACGCCGCGTTCTTCCCGAGCGCCCGTGAGTACAGCCGCCGGTACGGCCTCGACGCGCGACGGATGGCGCTGCTGCCCGACCACGCGATCGTCATGCACCCCGGCCCGATGAACCGCGGCATGGAGATCGCCGCCGAGGTCGCCGACTCCGACCGCTCGGTGATCGTCGAGCAGGTCAGCAACGGCGTCAGCGTGCGCATGGCGGTCCTCTACCTGCTCCTCGGCGGCGCCCAGCTCGGGCTCGGCGACGACGCACCCACCACCGACGCCGGCGCGGAGGCCTGACGTGACCGAGACCTTCATCGTCCGTTCCGCCAGGGTCCTGGGCGGCGAGCCGCGCGACCTCGTCCTGCGCGACGGCGTCATCGCCGACGTCGTGCAGGCCGGCAGCGCCCGCGCCGACGGCGCGACCGAGATCGATGCCGCCGGCCTGGTCGCCCTCCCGGGCCTCGTCGACCTGCACACCCACCTGCGCGAGCCCGGTCGCGAGGACGCCGAGACCGTCGAGACCGGCTCGCGCGCTGCAGCGGCCGGCGGCTTCACCGCCGTGTTCGCGATGGCCAACACCGACCCGGTCGCCGACACCGCCGGCACCGTGGAGCAGGTGCTGCGACTCGGGCAGGAGGCCGGCTACGTCGACGTGCAGCCGATCGGCGCCGTCACCGTCGGCCTCGGCGGGCAGCAGCTCGCCGAGCTCGGCGCGATGGCCACGAGCGCAGCCCAGGTACGCGTGTTCAGCGACGACGGCAAGTGCGTCCACGACGCCGTGATCATGCGTCGTGCGCTGGAGTACGTGAAGGCGTTCGACGGCGTCATCGCCCAGCACGCGCAGGAGCCGCGTCTCACCGAGGACGCGCAGATGAACGAGGGTGCGCTCTCCGGGATCCTCGGCCTGCGCGGCTGGCCCGCCGTCGCGGAGGAGGCGATCATCGCCCGCGACGTCCTGCTCGCCGAGCATGTCGGCTCGCGGCTGCACGTCTGCCACGTGTCCACCGCCGGCTCGGTCGAGCTGATCCGCTGGGCGAAGTCGCGCGGCATCGACGTCACCGCCGAGGTGACGCCGCACCACCTGCTGCTCACGGAGGACCTCGTCTCGTCCTACGACCCGGTCTTCAAGGTGAACCCGCCGCTGCGCAGCGCGCGCGACGTGCAGGCGCTGCGCGAGGCCCTGGCCGACGGCACGATCGACATCGTCGCCACCGACCACGCCCCGCACCCGGTCGAGGACAAGGACTGCGAGTGGGGAGCGGCGGCCATGGGCATGGTCGGGCTCGAGACCGCGCTCGGCGTCGTCGCCGAGGCGATGGTGAGCACGGGGCTGCTCGACTGGGCGGGGGTCGCCGACCGCATGTCGCACGCGCCCGCACGCATCGGCCGCCTCGAGGGCCACGGACGCCCGCTCGAGGCCGGCGAGCCCGCCAACCTGGTGCTCGTCGACCCCGAGGCGCAGCACACGGTCGTCCCCGCGGAGCTCAACAGCCGCAGCCGGAACACGCCGTACGCCGGTCGCACGTTGCCGGTGCGGGTGATGGCGACCTTCCTCCGCGGGCGACCGACCGTGCTCGACGGCGCGCTCGTCGAGGCGGTGACCGCATGACGTCGCTGCTCGACGCCGAGCCCGCCGTGCTGGTGCTCGAGGACGGCCGCATCTTCCGCGGCCGTTCCTACGGCGCGGTCGGCGAGACCTTCGGCGAGGCCGTCTTCACCACCGGCATGTCCGGCTACCAGGAGACGATCACCGACCCGAGCTATCACCGCCAGGTGGTCGTGCAGACCGCGCCGCACATCGGCAACTACGGCGTCAACGACGACGACGCCGAGTCGCGGTGCATCTGGGTGGCCGGCTACGTCGTGCGCGATCCCTCCCGCGTGGCGTCGAACTGGCGCTCGCAGCGCTCGCTCGACGACGACCTGCGCGAGCAGGGCATCGTCGGCATCAGCGACGTCGACACCCGCGCCCTCACCCGCCACCTGCGCGAGCGGGGCGCGATGCGTGTCGGCGTCTTCAGCGGTCCGGCGGCGAGCAGGCCCGTCGAGGAGCTGCTCGACCGCGTGCTCGCCAGCCCGCTGATGCTCGGCGCCTCGCTCGCCGACGAGGTCAGCGCCGACGCCGAGTACGTCGTGGAGGCCGTGGGGGAGAAGCGGTTCACGGTGGCCGCGGTCGACCTGGGCATCAAGGGCGCAACACCTCGCCACATGGCCGAGCGCGGCATCGAGGTCCACGTGCTGCCCTCGACCACCACGCCCGAGCGGATGCTCGAGCTCGGCGTCGACGGCGTCTTCTTCAGCAACGGTCCGGGCGACCCGGCCACGGCCGACCACGCGGTCGCGCTCGTGACGGCGGCCCTCGAGGCCCGCCGCCCGCTCTTCGGGATCTGCTTCGGCAACCAGGTGCTCGGCCGCGCGCTCGGCTTCGGCACCTACAAGCTGCGCTACGGCCACCGGGGCATCAACGTGCCGGTGATGGACCGCACGACCGGCAAGGTGGAGATCACCGCGCAGAACCACGGCTTCGCCGTCGACGCGCCGCTCGACCGCGTCAGCGAGACTCCGTTCGGCCGCGTCGAGGTCAGCCACGTCTGCCTCAACGACGACGTCGTCGAGGGACTGCGCTGCCTCGACGTGCCGGCCTTCTCCGTGCAGTACCACCCCGAGGCGGCGGCCGGTCCGCACGACTCGGCGTACCTCTTCGACCGCTTCTGCGACGTGATGGAGGGCGCTCGTGCCCAGGCGTGACGACCTGCGGTCGGTGATGGTGATCGGGTCGGGCCCGATCGTCATCGGCCAGGCCTGCGAGTTCGACTACTCCGGCACCCAGGCGTGCCGGGTGCTCAAGGCCGAGGGCCTGCGGGTCGTGCTGGTCAACAGCAACCCCGCGACGATCATGACCGACCCGGAGTTCGCCGACGCCACCTACGTCGAGCCGATCACCCCGGAGTACGTCGAGAAGATCATCGCCAAGGAGCGCCCCGACGCACTCCTCGCGACCCTCGGCGGCCAGACCGCCCTCAACTGCGCCATGGCGCTCCACGCGAACGGCGTGCTGGAGCGCTACGGCGTCGAGCTGATCGGTGCCAACGTCGACGCGATCGAGGCGGGCGAGAACCGCGAGAAGTTCAAGGAGATCGTCGCGGCGATCGACGCCTCCGGTCTCGCGGCGTCGTCGGCGCGCAGCGTCATCTGCCACTCGATGGAGGACTGCCTCGCGGCTGTCGACGACCTGCGCTACCCGGTCGTCGTGCGCCCGTCGTTCACCATGGGCGGCGCCGGTTCCGGCATCGCCTACGACGAGGCCGGCCTCCACCGCATCGCAGGTGCGGGCCTCGCGGCGTCACCGACCACCGAGGTGCTCCTCGAGGAGTCGATCATCGGCTGGAAGGAGTACGAGCTCGAGCTGATGCGCGACAAGAACGACAACGTCGTCGTCATCTGCTCGATCGAGAACGTCGATCCGATGGGCGTCCACACCGGCGACTCCATCACCGTCGCGCCGGCTCTCACCCTCACCGACCGCGAGTACCAGCACCTTCGAGACGTCGGCATCGCCGTCATCCGCGCGGTGGGCGTCGACACCGGTGGGTGCAACATCCAGTTCGCGATCAACCCCGACGACGGCCGCATGGTCGTCATCGAGATGAACCCGCGGGTGTCGCGCTCGTCCGCGCTCGCGTCGAAGGCGACCGGCTTCCCGATCGCGAAGATCGCCGCGAAGCTCGCCGTGGGCTACACCCTCGACGAGATCCCCAACGACATCACGCGCGAGACCCCGGCGTCGTTCGAGCCGGCGCTCGACTACATCGTCGTGAAGGTTCCGCGGTTCGCGTTCGAGAAGTTCCCGGCCGCCGACCAGACGCTGACCACGACCATGAAGAGCGTCGGCGAGGCGATGGCGATCGGCCGGAGCTTCACCGAGGCGCTGCAGAAGGCGCTGCGCTCGATCGAGCGCAAGGACGCCCCGTTCACCTGGGCGGGGGAGAAGTCCGACGTCGACGTCGCGGGACTGATCGAAGCCGTGAAGGTGCCGCACGACGGACGGCTGCGCAAGGTCCAGCGAGCGCTGTGGGCCGGCGCGAGCGTCGAGGACCTGCACGAGGCCACCAACATCGACCCCTGGTTCCTCGACCAGGTCGCGCTGCTCAACGAGATCGGCGACACCCTGCGTGACGCTGCCGAGCTCAACCCCGACCTGCTGCGCCTGGCCAAGCGGCACGGCTTCTCCGACCGTCAGATCGGCGAGGTGCGCGGCCTGCCGGAGGACGTCGTCCGCGGCGTGCGCCACGCCCTCGGCATCCGTCCCGTGTTCAAGACCGTCGACACCTGCGCCGCCGAGTTCGCGGCGCGGACGCCGTACCACTACTCGACCTACGACGAGGAGACCGAGGTCGAGCCGCGCGAGACGCCGGCCGTGCTCATCCTCGGCTCGGGTCCCAACCGGATCGGCCAGGGCATCGAGTTCGACTACTCCTGCGTGCACGCCAGCCTCACCCTGCGCGAGGCCGGCTACGAGACCGTCATGGTCAACTGCAACCCCGAGACGGTGTCGACCGACTACGACACCTCGAGCCGCCTGTACTTCGAGCCGCTCACCCTCGAGGACGTGCTCGAGGTCTACCACGCCGAGCTCACCGCCGGTCCGGTCGCAGGCGTCATCGTGCAGCTGGGCGGGCAGACGCCGCTCGGGCTCGCGCAGCCGCTCAAGGACGCCGGCGTGCCGGTCGTCGGCACCAGCCCCGAGGCGATCCACCTCGCCGAGGAGCGCGGTGCCTTCGGCCGGGTGCTCGCCGAGGCGAACCTGCCGGCGCCCGCGCACGGCCTGGCCACGTCCTACGACGAGGCTGTCGAGGTCGCCGACCGCATCGGCTACCCGGTGCTCGTGCGCCCGTCGTACGTGCTCGGCGGCCGCGGCATGGAGATCGTCTACGACGAGTCGATGCTGCACGACTACATCGACCGCGCGACGGAGGCCAGCCCCGAGCACCCGGTGCTGGTCGACCGGTTCCTCGACGACGCCGTCGAGATCGACGTCGACGCGCTCTACGACGGCGACGAGCTCTACCTCGCCGGCGTGATGGAGCACATCGAGGAGGCCGGCATCCACTCCGGCGACTCCGCGTGCGCGCTGCCCCCGATCACGTTGGGGCAGGGCGAGATCGACCGCATCCGCCGCTCCACCGAGGCGATCGCCGCGGGCGTCGGCGTGCGCGGGCTGCTCAACGTGCAGTACGCCCTCGCCGGCGACGTGCTCTACGTCCTCGAGGCGAACCCGCGCGCGTCGCGCACGGTGCCCTTCGTCGCGAAGGCCACCGGAGTGCCGCTGGCGAAGGCCGCGGCGCGCGTCACGATGGGCGCCACCATCGCCGGGTTGCGCGAGGAGGGCCTGCTGCCCGCGTGGGGTGACGGCGGCACCCTGCCGATCGGCGCTCCGATCGCGGTGAAGGAGGCCGTGCTGCCCTTCGGGCGCTTCCACGGCGTCGACACCGTGCTCGGCCCGGAGATGCGCTCGACCGGCGAGGTCATGGGCATCGACTCGGTGTTCGGGACGGCGTTCGCCAAGTCGCAGACCGCGGCGTACTCCAGCGGCCTGCCGACCCGCGGCCGCGCCTTCGTGTCGGTCGCGAACCGCGACAAGCGCTCGATGATCTTCCCGGTGAAGCGGCTGGCCGACCTCGGCTTCGAGATCCTCGCGACCGGAGGCACCGCCGAGGTGCTGCGACGCAACGGTCTCAAGGCGACGGTGCTGCGCAAGCAGCACGACGGCCGCGGCGAGAACGGCGAGCCGACCACGGTCGACGCGATCCTCGCCGGCGAGATCGACCTCATCGTCAACACCCCGTACGGCGTCGGCTCTCGCCTCGACGGCTACGAGATCCGCACGGCGGCGGTGTCGCGCGGGGTCCCGTGCATCACCACGGTGCAGGGTCTCGCGGCGACGGTGCAGGGCATCGAGGCGCTGATCCACGGGGAGGTCGGTGTCCGGTCGCTGCAGGAGTGGGCCGCGGATCTCGCTGCCCTGCGTGCCGCCCAGGCGCCGGATGCGACAGGATCTGCGGCGGGGACGAGCGACGGGAAGCGCGAGGCATGACGCCACAGGGCAAGCAGGGACCCATCCAGGTCACGGGCGAGGTGCTCGGGCTGCGGCGCGCGGGGGAGTACCACGTCCTCACGCTGACGGCTCCGGGCATCGCCGAGCTGACCCGTCCCGGGCACTTCGTGGCGCTGGCCGTCGGCGGCGAGAACTCCTCGATGCTGCTGCGTCGCGCCTTCTCGATCTACTCCGTGCAGAGCCGAGGCGTCTACGGCGGCACGCTCGAGATCGTCTTCGCGACGCACGGCAAGGGCACCGAGTGGCTGTCGCGGCTGCACCGCCACGACCAGGTCGACATCGTCGGCCCGCTCGGGCGCCCGTTCGCACTCCCGAAGCAGGCGGTGTCCTGCGTCCTCGTGGCCGGTGGCTACGGGTCGGCGCCGATGTTCTCCCTCGCCGACGCGCTGCGCGCACGGGGGTGCCGCGTCGACGTCGTCCTCGGTGCCGCCACCGAGTCCAAGCTCTTCGGGGTCCTCGAGGCCAAGCGCATCACGGCCTCGCTCACGATCACGACCGAGGACGGCTCGGTCGGCGAGCGCGGCCGCGTCACCGACGTCCTGCCGGCCGTCCTCGAGCGCACCGACGCCGACGTCGTCTACGCCTGCGGCCCGATGGGCATGCTGGCCGCGGTCGCGCAGGTCTCGGCCGACCACGGCGCCTACTCGCAGTGCGCGGTCGAGGAGGCGATGGCGTGCGGTGTCGGCGTCTGCATGACGTGCGTGCTGCCCGTCGTCGGCGACGACGGCGTCACACGCATGCTGCGCTCCTGCACCGACGGCCCGGTGTTCCGGGGCGACCGGGTCCGCTGGAGCGAGGTCGGCACGATCCCCGAGGGCACCCTCGGCGCACCCGCGAGCGGAGGCCACTGATGACCCGCGCCGTGATCACGCACGGTCCGCGTCCTGGCACGGAGCAGGTCGAGCCCGACGTGGACATGACGGCGTGGATCGCCGGGCTCGAGCTCCCCTCGCCGGTGCTCACCGCCTCGGGGTGCGCCGCCGCCGGTCGCGAGCTCGACCAGTTCTTCGACATCACCACCATCGGTGCGGTCGTCACCAAGAGCATCATGCTCAACCCGCGCTCGGGCCGACCGACCCCGCGCATGGCCGAGACGCCGAGCGGCATGCTCAACTCCATCGGCCTGCAGGGCCCGGGCATCGACACGTTCCTCGACCGCGACCTCGAGTGGTTGCGCCAGCGCGGCGCACGCGCCGTCGTGTCGATCGCCGGCGGCTCGGTCGACGAGTACACCCGCCTCGCGTCGCGGCTGCGCCACGTCAGCGACGTCGCGGCGATCGAGGTCAACATCTCCTGCCCGAACGTCGAGAGCCGCGGCCAGGTGTTCGCCTGCCACCCGCAGTCGGCAGCCGATGTCGTGCACGCCGTACGCCGCAACACCAACCCCGGGATCCCGGTGCTGGCCAAGCTGTCCCCCGACGTCACCGACATCGTCGAGATCGCGAAGGCGGTCGTCGACGCCGGCGCCGACGGCCTGTCGATGATCAACACGCTGCTCGGCATGGTGATCGACACCGACACCATGCGTCCTGCCCTCGCCGGCGTCACCGGCGGACTGTCGGGCCCGGCCATCCGTCCGGTGGCGGTGCGGTGCGTCTACCAGGTGCACGCCGCGATGCCCGACGTGCCGATCCTCGGCATGGGCGGCATCCGCACCGGCCTCGACGCACTCGAGTTCGTGCTCGCCGGCGCGAGCGCGGTCAGTGTCGGCACCGTGACGTTCAACGACCCGAGCGCCCCGACCCGCATCGCGCGCGAGCTCGCGGTCGCCCTGTCCGAGCGGGGCTTCGACTCGCTGTCCGACGCCGTCGGCTACGCGCACCGCGCGCACCGCGCCCCCGTGTCGGGCGGCCCGGTCGCCTCGCCCGGTCACGACATCGACGCCGACGTCGACGACGAGCTCGAGGCCGGTGCCGAGGGATGAGCCCGCTCGCCCCCGTCGCCGTCGCGCTCGACGGTCCCGACCTCGCGACCGTCACCGCCTGGGCCGCCGCATCCGGCCCGCACGTCTCCACGATGAAGGTCGGCCTCGAGACCTACCTGCGCGACGGCGACGCCGCGGTGCACGCAGCGCGCGAGGCGTCCGGCGGTCGCGACGTGTTCCTCGACCTCAAGCTGCACGACATCCCCAACACCGTCGCGGGTGCCGCGCGCTCGGTGTCGCACCTGGCGCCGGCCTACCTCACGGTCCACGCGAGCGGGGGAGCGGCGATGATCCGCGCGGCGGCCGACGCGCTGCCCGGT
>DASSQW010000131.1:0-5655 GCA_035702165.1 Candidatus Nanopelagicales bacterium | reverse complement strand
CGGCCCGGCCAGGGCCACGAGCAGGTCGTGGTCGACGTCGTCGCCGCGCAGCAGCGCACGGCAGCCGTGCACGACGGCGTCGCGCCCGCGGCGCGCGCACTCCGCCTCGATGCTCGCGCGCGGCGGTCCCCAGGTCACCGGACCAGCATCGCGGCCCACGGGCGCTACGACGAGCGGTCGGGGCAGTACAGCCGCATCTTCTGGTCGGCTGTCCGCACCAGCTCGTGGTCGGACAGCGGTTCGCCGCAGATCGAGCAGGGGGTGCTCGGCAAGGTGTCGGGCACCTGCGTGTCGGGCGCCATGTCGCCGACCTGCGCCGGACCGAGGAACTTGCGGGTGAACCGGTTGAGCCGCTTGGTGATCGCCCACGCGAGGCCCGAGGGCTCTGCGGCGGCGGGCTCGTCGCGGTCGTCCGCCGGGCGCTGGTCGTCGGCCACGGTCACAGCCCTCCGATGAGCGGGGCCAGCACGACCTTCACGATCATGGCGACCGGGTAGACGAGCGCGTAGCCGAGGTTGACCCGAGGGTCGGCGTGCGTGATGTCGTTGGAGTACGCGAGCACCGCCGGCTGGGTCTGGGTGCCGGAGACGACCCCGGCCAGCGTCGCGCCGTAGGTCCGCGAGAGCCGGCGGGTGAGCAGCAGTCCTGCGCCCACGAGCAGCGTGACGAACGCGCCGAGTGCCAGCAGCTTGACGCCGGTGTCGCCGGTGAGCGCGTCGACGAACGCGGCACCGGCGTTCGAGCCGGCGTAGGCGAGGAACATGAGCATGCCGAGCTGGCTCAGCGTCGCGGAGACGGAGTACGGCAGCGACCAGAGGACCGTTCCGGTGCGCTGCAGGCGGCCGACGACGAGGCCGACG
The DNA here is from genome assembly GCA_035702165.1 of Candidatus Nanopelagicales bacterium. Classification (GTDB taxonomy): domain Bacteria; phylum Actinomycetota; class Actinomycetes; order S36-B12; family CAIYMF01; genus Longivirga. The sequence goes on along the minus strand of DASSQW010000131.1, from coordinate 4,795 downwards.
AGCAGCGGACCGCCGGCGATGCCCAGCGAGATCGAGCCGCCGTCGGGCAGCGGGACCGTGATGAGGCCGACGAGCAGGCCGATCGCGACGCCGAGGAACAGCCCGACCGGGTTGATGTCGGTCGCCTCGCGCTCGGAGTCTCCGAGCAGCGCCGCCGTGTCGGCGATGCGGTCGGGCGGCCCGACGATGCGCATCCGGTCGCCGAGGGCCAGGACGAGGTCGTCGTGCGCGAGCAGGTCGACGTCGCCGCGCCGCACGCGCGTGGCGGTGACGCCGTACTGGCCCGGGAGGTCGAGGTCGCCGAGGTGGCGTCCGGCGATCCCGCGGTTCGACACCGCGATGCGCCGGTAGTCCAGCGCCGAGCGGTCGGCGACCAGCCGCACGCTGGATCGGTGACCGAGGTCGGCGATGACGTCGTGGACGATCGGGCCCTCGCCGACGACGGTGAGGATGTCGCCGCGCTGCGGCACGTAGTCGCCCATCGGCAGGTCGAGGTGGCCCGGGTGCCCGGGCTCGTCGCCGACCATGAGCCGGGAGAACTTCACGTGGCCGCCGTAGCGGGTGGTGAGCGCGTCGATCGTCGGCAGGTCGTCGTGCTCGATGCGCACGGTCGCCCGCTCGAGCTTGGGCGGCGGCGCCGTGCTCTCGGGCGCGTCGGTCGGCGCGGTGGTCCGAGAGGCGAGGAAGGCCGCCAGCATCATGCCCAGCACCCCGCCGAGGTAGGTCACCGAGTAGCCGACGATGGGGAGCTCGGACTTCAGCTGCGACAGGCTCGCTGCGAGGGCCGGCGTGTTCGTGAGCGAGCCCGCGTAGACGCCCGAGAGCACCGGGCCCGAGAGGCCGAGCAGGTGGCCGACGCCGAGCGTCACCGCGGCGCCGCCCACGAGGAGCAGCAGCACGGTGGCCAGGACCCGGCCGCCGGTGCGCAGCGCGGTGAAGAACGACGGGCCGGCCGACACGCCGATGGCGTAGGCGAAGAGCACGAGGCCGAACTGGCCCACGACGGCCGGCAGCTTGAGCCGCTCGTCGTACGCCGACACCGCGAGCGCGAGGAACAGCACCGCGGCCGGGCCGAGCGCGAACCGCTTGTAGGTGAGGGCGCCGATGGCGCTGCCGGCTGCGACGAGCAGCGCCAGCAGGACGAGCGGGTTGCTGGCGAGCAGGTCGGCGGCGGCTCTCATGACACGCCCACGCTACCGGCGACCGCCCTCGAGGCGGGCGAGCCCGCGCCGGGGCGAGACCGGGGTCACGCGCCTACTGCAGGCAGGACGGGCCGAGGAGGGCCTTGAGGTCGGCGTACAGGGCCGGTGACGGAGTGACGCGCAGGCCGTCGTCGAGGCGGACGACCGTGGTGCGCGGACCGTTCTGGATCGCGAGGCGCACCTCGGTGACGCCGGGGTGCTGGGCGAGGGTCTCCTTGAACCGGTCGACCACCGGCGGGATGCAGCGCGCGACCGGCAGGTGGACCACGACCGGTCCCGCCTCGCCGGTCGACAGGTCGGGGACGGAGACCTCCATCGCGATGAGCTTGGGCGCCTCCTCCTCGCTCTTGTCCAGACGCCCCTTCACCAGCAGCACGGCATCGGGGACGACGTGGGGCCCGACGAGCTGGTAGGTGGCCGGGAAGACCATGACGTCGATCGAGGCCTCGAGGTCCTCCAGCGACGCGATCGCCCAGACGTTGCCCTGCTTGGTCACCTTGCGCTGGACGCTGGTGACCAGGCCGCCGACGGTGATCGTGCGGCCGTCGCCGACGTCGTCGCCGTGCAGCGCCGAGATCGGGACGTCGGACGCCGCCGACAGCACGTGCTCGACGCCGTTGAGCGGGTGGTCGGAGACGTAGAGGCCGAGCATCTCGCGCTCGTATCCGAGCAGCGTGGACTTGTCCCACTCGGCGGTGGGGATCGGCGGCGGCGCCCAGCCGACCGCCCCGGAGTCGGCGGAGTCGTCGAGGCCGCCGAACAGCGAGTCCTGGCCGATCGCCTCGTTGCGCTTGATGTCGAGGATCGAGTCGATCCGCGCCTCGTGGATGAGGAGCAGACCCTTGCGGCTCTCCCCCAGCGAGTCGAACGCGCCCGCCTTGATGAGCGACTCGACGACGCGCTTGTTGACGACGGAGATCGGCACCTTCTCGAGGAAGTCGTCGAAGCTGGCGAAGCGGCCCTGCGCGGTGCGTGCCTCGACGAGGCTCTCGACGACGTTGCCGCCGACGTTGCGGACCGCGGAGAGGCCGAAGCGGATGTCGGTGCCGCGCGGGGTGTAGTCGGACTCGGACTCGTTGACGTCGGGCGGCAGCACCTTGATGCCCATGCGCCGGCACTCGTTGAGGTAGACCGCCGACTTGTCCTTGTCGTCCTTGACGCTCTGCAGCAGCGCGGCCATGTACTCCGCGGGGTAGTTCGCCTTGAGGTAGGCCGTCCAGTACGACACCAGGCCGTAGCCGGCGGTGTGCGCCTTGTTGAACGCGTAGTCGGAGAACGGGACGAGGATGTCCCAGAGGGTCTTGATGGAGTCGTCGCTGTAGCCGTTCGCGCGCATGCCGTCGCTGAACGGGACGTACTCCTTGTCGAGGATCTCCTTCTTCTTCTTGCCCATCGCGCGCCGCAGCAGGTCTGCGGCGCCGAGGCTGTAGCCCGCGAGCTTCTGGGCGATCGCCATGACCTGCTCCTGGTAGACGATCAACCCGTAGGTGTCGCCCAGGATCTCGGCCAGCGGCTCGGCGAGCTCGGGGTGGATCGGCTCCACCGGCTTGCGGCCATTCTTGCGGTCGGCGTAGTCGTTGTGGGCGTTGGCGCCCATCGGCCCGGGCCGGTAGAGGGCGAGGACCGCGGAGATGTCCTCGAAGTTGTCGGGGACCATCGAGCGCAGCAGCGCGCGCATCGGTCCGCCGTCGAGCTGGAAGACGCCGAGGGTGTCGCCGCGGGCGAGCAGCTCGTAGGTCGGGCGGTCGTCGAGCGTGAGGTCCTCGAGGACCACCGTCTGGCCGCGGTTGCCCGCGATGTTGCGCAGGCAGTCGTCGAGGACGGTGAGGTTGCGCAGGCCGAGGAAGTCCATCTTGAGCAGACCGAGGGTCTCGCAGACCCCCATGTCGAACTGCGTGATGATCGCGCCGTCCTGGTCGCGCCGCCAGATCGGGATGACGTCGAGCAGCGGCTCGCTGCAGAGGATGACGCCGGCCGCGTGCACGCCGGGCTGGCGCTTGAGGCCCTCGAGGCCCTTCGCGGTGTCGACGACCTTGCGCACGTCGGCGTCGGACTCGTAGAGCGCGCGGAACTCCTGCGCCTCGTTGTAGCGCGTGTGGCTCTTGTCGAAGATGCCGTACAGCGGGATGTCCTTGCCCATGACGGCCGGCGGCATGGCCTTGGTGATGCGCTCCCCCACCGCGAACGGGTAGCCGAGCGCGCGGGCGGAGTCCTTGATCGCCGCCTTGGCCTTGATCGAGCCGTAGGTGATGATCTGGGCGACCCGCTCCTCGCCGTAGCGCTCGGTGGCGTAGCGGATCATCTCGCCGCGGCGGCGCTCGTCGAAGTCCATGTCGATGTCGGGCATCGACACGCGCTCGGGGTTGAGGAAGCGCTCGAAGAGCAGTCCGTGGGCGATCGGGTCGAGCTCGGTGATCCCGAGGGCGTAGGCGATGAGCGCGCCTGCCGCGGAACCGCGGCCGGGCCCGACACGGATGCCGACCTCCTTGGCGTGGCGCACGAGGTCGGCCGTGACGAGGAAGTAGCCCGGGAACCCCATCTGGCAGATGACGCCGACCTCGTACTCGGCCTGCGTGCGATGGGTGTCGGGGACGCCGCCGGGGAAGCGCAGCGCGAGGCCGCGCTCGACCTCCTTGACCAGCCACGACTCCTCGCTCTCGCCGTCCGGCACGGGGAAGCGGGGCATCAGGTTGGCGCCCTCGTTGAAGCTCACGTCGCAGCGCTCGGCGATGAGCAGCGTGTTGTCGCAGGCCTCGGGCAGCTCGCGCCACACCTCGCGCATCTCGGCCGCGGACTTGAGGTAGAAGTCGCGGCCGTCGAACTTGAAGCGCTTGGGGTCGTCCATCGTCGTGCGGGTGCCGATGCACAGCAGGACGTCGTGGGACTCGGCGTCGCCGGGGTAGACGTAGTGCAGGTCGTTGGTCGCGAGCAGCGGCAGCTGGAGGGTCTTCGCGATGCGCAGGAGCTCCTCGCGATGGCGCCGCTCGATGCCCAGGCCGTGGTCCATCAGCTCGCAGAAGAAGTTGTCCTTGCCCAGGATCTCCTGGAAGTCGGCCGCGGCCTGCAGCGCGCGGTCGTAGTTGCCGGCCTGCAGCCAGCGGTTGACCTCGCCGGAGGGGCAGCCGGTGGTCGCGATGATGCCCGTGCCGTAGGTCTGCAGCAGGTCGCGGTCGATGCGGGGCTTGCGGTAGAAGCCCTCGAGGCTCGACAGGCTGGAGAGCCGGAACAGGTTGTGCAGGCCCTCGGTGGACTCGGCCCACATCGTCATGTGGGTGTACGCCTGGCGGCCCTTGGCGGCGGTCTCGCCGTCCTCGCCGACGCCCTCGTCGTACCCGCCGCCGAAGTCGAACGGAGAGCGCTCGAACCGGCCCTGCGGGGCGTAGTAGCCCTCGATGCCGATGATCGGCTTGACGCCGGCCGCCTTGCCGCGCTTGTAGAAGTCGTAGGCGCCATAGACGTTGCCGTGGTCGCTCATCGCGACCGCGGGCATCTCCAGGCGGGCGGCCTCCGTGAACAGGTCGTCGAGGCGGGCCGCGCCGTCGAGCATGGAGTACTCGGTGTGCACGTGCAGGTGCACGAACGAGTCGCTCGAC
>DASSQW010000130.1:0-11335 GCA_035702165.1 Candidatus Nanopelagicales bacterium | reverse complement strand
TGGCGGCCTCGTACGGCATCACGACCGTCGTGGAGCCGCAGAACTCCCTCGACGACCTCGCCCTGTTCGCACGGGCGCGCGACGAGGGAGCGATGCGCTCCCGGGTGATCGCAGCGCTGTTCCACCCGGTGGGGACGACGCCCGACGACCTGGTCGAGTTCGAGGCGGCGATCGCCGCCCACCAGGACGAGCGGTTCCGTCTCGGGCCTCTCAAGCTCTACATCGACGACCTCGTCGAGCCGCACACGGCGGCGATGCTCGCGCCCTACGCCAACCGGCCGGACACGAGCGGCAGCGCCTACTACGAGCCCTCGGAGCTCGACGACCTGATCGCGCGCCTCGACGCGCGCGGCCACCAGTGCTTCATCCACGCCACCGGCGACCGCGGCAACCGGCTCGTGCTCGACGCGTTCGCCCACGCGCGCCGCGTGAACGGCGTGCGCGACAGCAGGCACCAGGTCGTGCACGTGGAGTGCCTCGACGCCGCCGACGTGCCGCGCTTCGGCGAGCTCGGTGTCGTCGCCTGCATGCAGCCCCGGCACTGCGCACCGGAGATCGTGCGGGAGTGGCGCGCCAACGTCGGCGAGGCACGCTGGCGACACGCGTGGCCGATGCGCGGCCTGCACGAGTCGGGTGCGGTGCTGGCCTTCTCCAGCGACTGGAACGTCGCCGAGATGGACCCGATGGTCGGCCTGTACACGGCGGTCACCCGCGCCGATCTCGACGGGGCCGAGTCGTGGGTGCCCGAGGAGACGCTCGACGTCGAAGCCGCGCTGCGCGCCTACACAGCGGGGAGCGCGTGGGCCAACTTCTGCGACGGCGAGCGCGGCGTGCTCGCAGACGGCGCGCTCGCCGACCTCGTCGTGCTCTCGCAGGACGTGCTCGACGTCGAGCCCGCAACGATCCTCGAGACGCGAGCGCTCCTCACGATGGTGGGTGGAGAGGTCGTCCACTCGTCGTGACTCGGACGGCCGCTCAGGCCAGCGCGCGCCGGACCGCCGCGACGATCATGGCCGTGCGGACCCGGCTCCCCCGGTCCGTCACGTGCACGCCGTCCTTGAGCAGCAGCGCGGGGTGCGCCGCGGCGACGGCGTACCAGTCGACGACGTGCAGGCTGGGATGGCGGCCCGCCGCAGCGGCCAGCATCGCGTTCACCACGCGGGAGTTCGGCAGGTCGTAGGCGCGCAGCGCCGGCACCGTGCCGGCGCGATGCACATAGACGTTCACCCAGACGACCGGGCGTCCGTGCGCGAGCCGCAGCGCGGCGTCGATCGCATCCGGGAGCTGCCCCGGGTCGAACACGTCGTTGGTGCCGGTCGCCATCACGAGCACCGAGGACCGGGCCATGACGGGCAGTGCGGCCGCCGCGGCGACGGCCGGCATCGAGGGCCGCGCCGACCATGTCTCGACGCAGTTCGTCAGATGGGCCAGACCGAGCTGGCCGCTGAGCCGGACCGTCATCTGCCGCGTGACCGAGTCGCCGATCACGGTCACCTTCGCCGCCCCGGCCACCAGGCACGACGGCGTCATCGCGTGGCCCCGCTGCTGCCACTCCGACGCCCATCCGGAGCCTGCCGGTCCCGCGGGCCGCGCCTGGTGCGGCGGCGTCGCCGGCGCGGTCACGGCGAGCGCGACCGCGCTCGCGAGTGCGGCCGTGCGTGCGGCGAACGCCATACCTCTCCCCGTGGGTGGTCCTCGATGCGACGCTACCCGGAGAGCGTCGAGAATCGCGTCTCGGGCCACCCGTCCGGCGCGCATGCCCCGCGACCACGCGTCTGGTCCCTACGCTCGTTCCGGAGGGACCATGGAGCGCACGCAGCTGTGGCGGGCGGTACGCCGGCCCGAGTCCGCCGCCGTAGCCGGGCTGGTGTTCGCGGCCCTGCTCACGGTGGTGATCGTCGAGCTCCGCTCGGTCGGGGCGGAGCCGGAGCGGTGGGGCACCTGGTTCACGGACCCGGGCGCACGCGGGTCGGTGTCGCTCGCCCTCGCGCTCGTGCCGTTCGCGGGCATCGCCTTCCTCTGGTTCATCGCCGTCGTGCGCGCGCAGGTGGCCAGCGCCGAGGACCGCTTCGTGGAGACGGTCTTCCTCGGCTCGGGCCTGCTGTTCACCGCGATGCTGTTCACGACGGCTGCGGTGCTGACCGCGGTGCTCCGCCTCGATGCGGTCCTCCCCGTGTCGCGCGAGGCGGCCGCGGCCGCGATGGCCTTCGGCTCGGCGCTGCTCGGCCAGTTCGGCACCCGCATGGCGGCCGTCTTCACCCTCACCCTCACGACGGCCGGGCGCCTCGGTGGCGGCCTGCCGCGCTGGCTCGTCGTCCTCGGGTACGGCGTCGGGCTGCTGCTGCTCCTGTCGCCTCCGCTGCCCACGCTGATGCAGTTCGCGTTCCCCGCCTGGGTGGCGGTGCTCTCCGCCACCGTCCTCGTCCGCCGCCGCGCGACGACGGCTGAGGGCTAGACGGTCTCGGACGCGGACGGGGCGGCGGGTCGCGCGGTGACGCGGGCCCGGAAGACGTACGCCGTCCAGCCCTGGTAGAGCAGCACGAGCGGGAACAGGACGACCGCCACCCACGTGATGACGGTGAGCGCGTAGTCGCCCGAGGCCGTCGAGGCGATCGTGAGGCTGTACGCCGGATCGGTGCTCGACACCAGCACGTGCGGGTAGAGCCCGGCGAAGACCGCGGCGACGCTCGCACCGATCGTCACCGCGGTGAGGGCGAACCTCCGCCCGTCGCGACCGACGACGAACGCGGCGCCGACGGCACCCAGCACGGCTACGACGAGCAGCAGGGTCGAGAGCACCGACCGCCCCGAGAGCGCCCACGTCCACCCGGCCGCGACCAGCACCAGCACGAGGGCGAGCCAGCGCAGGCCGGCTGCTCGCGCCAGGGCGCGGGCACGCACGTCGCCGTCGGTCTTGAGGCCGAGGAACGTCGCGCCGTGGAGCAGGCAGAGAGCGAGCAGGGTGAGACCGAGGAGCAGCCCGTAAGGGGTGAGCAGGTTCCAGAACGTGCCGGTGAAGTCGCCGGCCTCGTCGATCGGCAGGCCGGCGAGCAGGTCTCCGAGGCCGACGCCGATGAGCAGCGGTGCCAGCACCGAGCCGACGGTGAGCGTCGTGCTCCACGTCCCGCGCCAGCGCGACGAGTCGACCTTCCCGCGGAACTCGAAGGACACGCCGCGGACGATGAGCGCGACGAGGACGAGGACCAGCGCGAGGTACAGCGCCGAGAACCAGGTCGCGTACCAGGCGGGGAACGCCGCGAACATCGCGGCGCCCGCGACGATCAGCCAGACCTCGTTCCCGTCCCAGAGCGGGCCGATGGAGTTGACGACGACGCGGCGCTCGGTCTCGTCCCGGCCCACGAGGCGGTGCAGTGCGCCGACGCCGAAGTCGAAGCCCTCGAGGACGAAGAAGCCGGTCCAGAACACCGCCACGACGGCGAACCAGAGGATCTGCAGGTCCATGTCCGCCCCTTCAGTACGTCAGCTCGGGGACGCGCACGCGCGGTGCGTCGTCGTCGGCGTCGTCGGGGGTCTCCGGATCGGGGCCGCTGCGGACGTGGCGCAGCATGAGCACCAGGGCGATGATCCCGATCACGGCGTAGAGCAGGAGGAAGACCAGAAGGCTCACGAGGACCTGGCCGGCACCCACCGAGGTCGACAGGCCGTCGCGCGTGAGCATCAGGCCCTGCACGATCCACGGCTGGCGGCCGGTCTCGGTGAGCACCCAGCCCGCGGTGCCGATGAAGAACGGCATGAGCACCGCCCACGCGGCGACGCGGTGGAACAGGTGCGCGTCGTCGAGGCGGCGGCGCCAGAGGAGGAAGATCCCCCACAGCGCGACCAGCATCGCGATGCCGCCGAGGTAGGCCATCACGCGCATCGCGGCGTACTGGATCCGCACGTCGGGCCAGTAGTCGATGTCGCCGTTCTGCGGGTACTGCGCGGCGTACTGCTGCTGCAGCTCGTTCATCCCGACGACCTTCCCCTGCGGGTCGCCGGTCGCGAGGATCGAGAGCAGGTAGGGGATCTCGATGATCTTCGTGGGCGGGTCGTCAGGCGTCCAGCCGCCGATCTGCAGGACGGAGAACGAGCAGGGCTGGCAGGTCTCCCACTGCGCCTCCATCGCCGCGATCTTCATCGGCTGCACCTTCGTGAGCACCTGGCCGAGGACGCCGCCGACCTGGACCTGCAGGATCGAGGTCACCAGGAGCACCCAGACGGCGAGCTTCGCGGAGCGGTGGAACATCGAGACCTCGGTGCCGCGGCGCAGGTGCCACACGGAGACGGCGAGCATCACGGTGCTCGCGTAGAGCAGGGCCGCGACGATCACGTGCGCGTAGGCCGGCAGGAAGACCGGGTTGCCGAAGACGTCGCCGATCGAGCTGAGCACCGGGGCGCCGGTCTGCGGGTCGGTCGTGTAGCCGACCGGGTTCTGCATCCAGGAGTTCGCGGCGATGATGAACAGCGCCGAGAGGCACGTGCCCAGCGCGACAGCCCACGCCGACGCGAGGTGGACGCCGCGCGGCAGGACCTTCCAGCCGAAGACCCACACGCCGAGGAAGGTCGACTCGAGGAAGAAGGCGGCGAGGCCCTCCATCGCGAGCGGCGCCCCGAACACGTCGCCGACGAACTTCGAGTACGCCGACCAGTCCATGCCGAACTGGAACTCCTGGACGAGCCCGGTGACCACGCCGACGGCGACGCTGAGCAGCAGCAGGCCGCCGAAGAACCTCGTGAGCCGCCGGTACTCCGGCAGGCGGGTCCGGTACCACTGCGTGTGCAGGACGGCGACGAGGACGGCGGTGCCGATCGTCACCGGCACGAAGAGGAAGTGGTAGATGCTCGTCATCGCGAACTGGGCGCGAGCCAGGTCGAGCTGCGACGGGTCCATGTCGCCCGCGGTCCCCTCGTCGTTCGGCACGGCCGCGGCGCTCCGCGACCGCGACCGATCCTGCCACCCTCACGGCCCTCCGGCGCCCGGCGCGGCGGCGCGAGAGCGGATCGTCAGCCTCCGGCGTGCTTCAGCGTCGAGGCGCGCGGCGGCAGACCGTCGTACGCCGCGTACTTGTAGGCGTCGGCGCGCGTCGGGAAGTTGAACGTCGTGTCGATGAACTCGTCGATGGCGCCACCGCGGTGCAGCACCGCCTGCGCCACGTGGATGAGCTCGGTGGCCTCCTCGCCGACGATGTGCGCGCCGAGCAGCGTGCGGTCGGACTGCCGGAAGACCAGCTTGAGCATGCCCTCGGTGGAGCCGGAGATGCGCGCGCGGGCGTTGCCGGAGAACCAGGTGCGCCCGGTCCCGACGTCGTCGCTCAACGCGCGCGCCGCCGCCTCGGTGAGGCCGACCATCGAGACCTCGGGCAGCGTGTAGATCCCGGTGGGAACGAACTCGTCGAGCACCTCCTTGAACGGGATTCCGAACGCACGGCACATCGCCACGCGCGCCTGCTCCATCGCGACCGAGGCCAGTCCCGGCGGTCCGGTGATGTCGCCGGCGGCGTAGACCCAGGGGACGGTGGTGCGGAAGTCGCGGTCGACGACGACGCGACCGCGCGGCCCGATCTCGACTCCGAGCTCCTCGAGCCCCATCCCTTCGACGTTGCCGGTGCGTCCGAGCGCGTGCAGGACGGCGTCGGCCCGCAACGTGCGACCCTCGCCGAGATCGACCACGAGCTCGTCGCCGTCGCGCACGACCGACTGCACGCGGCCGTCGAGCACCAGCGTCGCGCCGGCGCGCTCGAGGCTGCCGGCGAGGGCGTCGGCGACCTCGGAGTCGACCATCGGGAGCAGCCGGCCGCCGGGGTCGACGAGCGTCACGTCGACGCCGACGGCCGCGAGGATCGAGGCGTACTCCGTGCCGACCGGACCTGCCCCGACGATCACGATCCGCGCCGGCAGCGCGTCGATCGACAGGATCGACTCGGAGTCGTGCACGTCGCTGTCGTCGAACGGCAGGCCGGCGGGGTGGTGGGGCCGCGAGCCCGTCGCGAGCAGGACCGTGCCCGCATGCAGGACACGCGTGGATCCGTCCGGCGCGGAGACGCTCACGGTGCGGTCGGCGCCCACGGACGCGTCGCCGTGCACCACGTCGACACCGTGCCGGTCCAGGTTGGCCGCGACGGCCTCCGCCATGCTCGACACGACGCCGAAGGTGTGGCCGTGCAGCCGCGACATCACCTCGGCACGGGTGAGGTCCAGGCCCACGCCGAAGGTGTCCCTGCGCGACCAGCCCGACAGGTAGAGCGCGGCGTCGCGCAGCGCCTTGACCGGGACGCCGGACACCGCGATCGCGGAACCGCCGGCACCGGCCCGGCGCTCGACGACGGCGACGCGGTGGCCGTAGTACGCCGCCTGCGTCGCACCCTTCTCGCCGGCCGGCCCCGAGCCGATGACCACCAGGTCGTAGTCGTCCGACATCGAGCCCTCCACCCCTGGACGCATGGACCCGCGCGACGCTATCCCCACCTGCACGCAGAGCGACGACCGTTGGCCGTTTCCGTCACGACCCGCGGCCGTGGCAGCACGGTGCGTGGCCGGATGGGCACGGAGCGAAGCGCTTTGCCGCTCCTGTGCCCGAGACCGCCCCATGCCTTTACCGAGTCATTACCGTGCCACCTGTGGACGCCGTCTCGACGTCCCGGGGCTGGGGGTCGTGGCGATGACGTCATCGAAGAGCACGAGGACGAGCGCACGCAGGACGGGGGCGCTGGCGCTCGCCGCCGCGCTCGGCGTGTCGATGGCCGTGGCGCTGCCGCAGGCCGCCCATGCGGCCGAGACGGGCGTCGTCATCTCCGAGCTCAACTACCACGCCGTGTCCGACCTGGACACCGACGACTTCCTCGAGCTGACGAACACCTCGTCGTCGCCGGTGGACATGTCGGGGTGGTCGTTCAGCGCGGGTGTGACGGCAGTGCTGCCGAGCGGGACGGTCCTCCCCGCGGGTGGTCGCTTCGTGCTCTCGCCCGATGCCACGGCGTTCGCTGCGCTGCACGGCTTCGCGCCCGACGCGCTGTACACGGGCAAGCTCAGCAACGGAGGCGAGACGGTCACGCTCGTCGACGCCGGCCTCGCGGTGGTCGACACGGTCACCTACGCCGACGCCGCCCCGTGGACGCCGCTCGCGGACGGCACCGGCCCCTCGCTCGAGCTGCGCGGCCTCCTCTTCGACAACACCGACCCCGACAACTGGGGTCCCTCGTCCGTCGTCGGCGGCACGCCCAAGGCGGTCAACTCCCTCGACGGCACCGCGCCGCCGCCCAAGGTCAAGAACGTCACCGCCACGCCGCAGCGGCCCGACCCGGGCCAGGCGATCGTCGTCACCGGCTCCCTGCCACCGGACTCCACCGCGACGCTGTCCTACAAGGTGATGTTCGGCACCGACGTCACGATCCCGTTCGTCGACGACGCCGCGAGCCCCGGTGGGGCGGGCGACGGCGTCTACGCCGCGACGATCCCCGGGCAGGCTGCCGGACTGCTCGTGCGCTACCGCATCGACGCCGGCTTCCTGTCCGTGCCGTTCTCGTTCCCGGCGGCCGACGACACGACCCGCTACACCGGCGTGGTCGTCAAGAACCCCGCCGCGGCCAGCCAGCTGCCGGTGTTCGAGTGGTTCATGCAGGACGCTGTCTACAACGACCTCCTCGCGAACCACCGCTTCGACGACGTCACCGGTGACGCCGTGATCGCCTACGAGGGCACGGTCTACGACAGCGTGAAGATGCGCATCCGCGGCAACACCTCGCGCACCCGGGCCAAGGTGAGCTGGAAGGTCGAGCTCCCTGCCGGTCACACCACGTCGCTGGGAGGACGACTTCCCTACGCGCTCGACGAGTTCGCGCTCCAGCGCGATGCGGATCCGACCGCCGACATGGGCTGGTACACCGTGCGGAGCGCCGGCGCACGCGCGCTCACCATCTTCCCCGTGCGCAGCCAGCGCAACGGCGCCTTCTGGAGCCTCGGTCGGATCATGGAGACCGAGGACGGCACGTGGCGCGATGCGCAGGGCGTGTCCAAGTGGTCCATCTACAAGGGCGACGGCGGCTCGCTCGCCAAGACCGCGAGCCCTGCGGCCCTCGAGGCGTCGCTCTGGCTGGACAAGAAGACGCGCGACGACGAGGACTACACCGATGCCTGGCAGCTCAGCCAGGTGATCGACGCCCCGGCGTCGGCGTCGCAGCGGGCGTGGATCCTCAAGAACGTCAACGTCCCCGAGCTCATCAACTACATGGCGATCAACAGCGTCATGCGCCACGCCGACTCTGGTTGGTACAACTGGTGGATCGCTCGGGACACCGAGGGCACCGGTCGCTGGGAGATGTGGCACTGGGACCTGAACTGGGTCTTCACCCACCCCAGCGAGGACGGCAAGGGCGTCTTCCTGACCCCGGACACGAACAACCGGTTCACCACCGCGATGCTCGCCTACCCGGACTTCAAGCAGATGTTCATGCGCCGGTTGCGCACCCTGGCCGACCAGCTCCTCGTGCCGCCGGCGTACGAGAACCTGTGGGACACCACGGTGGCGCCCGGCATGACGGAGTGGAACCTGGACCGGGCGCTGTGGGGCGGCTACTCGCCCGCCGGTGCCCGAACCGAGTTCACCACGGGCCTCGCCGACCGCCGCACCACGATCGCGGCCAACACGGGTCCCGGACTGCCGGTCCCGGTGTCGCAGTCCGCGGCGCCCGACGTGGTGATCAACGAGATCATGTACAAGCCGGCGGGCGGTGACGACGGCGAGTACGTCGAGCTCACCAACCCGTCGAGCACGGAGTCGGTCGACCTGTCGGGCTGGCAGATCCCGGAGATCGGGCTCACCATCGCGCCCGGCACCGTCATCCTGCCGAAGGCGCAGCTGGTCTTCGTGTCGAAGGACACCGCCTTCCGCGCTCTCTACCCCTCCGGTGACCGGATCGTCGCCGGCCAGTTCAGCGGGCACCTGTCCGACACGGGTCAGACGCTCACCCTGACGCAGGGCGCGCGCACGGCGGACGTCGTCACCTACGGCAGCGCCGATCCGTGGCCGGCAGCGGCCGCGGGGACCGGGCCGTCGCTCGAGCTGTCCGACCCCTCGCTCGACAACGCTCTCGCGTCGAGCTGGTCGGCCGGCCCCGGCACGGGCACCCCGGGTCTGCCCAACAGTGCGGCGCTGCCGCCCGACACCACCGCACCGGGCGTGCCTGCCGGGCTCGCGGCGTCGAACCTGACCAGCACCGGACTCACGCTGTCGTGGCAGGCGTCCACGGACGACAGGGGCGGCCCGGTCTCCTACGAGGTCTCGCGCAACGGCACGCCGCTGCCGCGCACGTCCGGCCTCACGCTGACCGAGACCGGCCTCACGCCGTCGACGACGTACGTCTACACCGTGCGCGCGTTCGACGGCTCCGGGAACGGCAGCAACCCGAGCGCGTCGGTCACGGTCGTCACGCCGTCGGCGAGCGGCGCGCTGCTCGTGGAGACGTGGCCGGGGGCGAACGCCAGCCCGTGGTCGTCGGTCTGGACGGGCAACGCCGTCACCGGCAGCGTCGTGACCAACGGCGGGGCAGGCCAGCTGGTCGTGAACGACACCTCCGGCGCGTACGCCCGTTCGGCGCTCACGGGGCTCGCTGCACGCGCCGACTCGCAGGTGCTGTTCTCCTACGTGTGGAGCAGCCGCACGGCGTCGGCGTACTTCAGCGTCTACGTGCGCGGGTCGGGCGGCTGGCAGAACGCCTATCGGCCGCGCAACGGCTACGGCCTGGAGTTCGCGTCGAACTCGTCCACGGTGGCGGTCAAGCGCAACGTCAACGGGACGACGACCACCATCGCGACGGCGAGCGCTCAGCCGACGGGCACCGGCAAGCGATGGGTGCGGCTGCGCGTGAGCGGCAGCACGATCCAGTTCCGGACGTGGGCCGACGGCACGGCCGAGCCTGCTACCTGGTCGTCGACGGCCACCGACACCGGCGTGACGGCGTCGGGGCAGCTCTACTTGTCGCTGGTACGCGGCAGCACCGACGTCGGGGCCAAGACGGTCAGCCTCGACGACCTGCAGGTCTTCCCGGGCTGAGCGACGACGACGGGCGCGGCTCCCTCTTCGGGGGCCGCGCCCGTCGTGGCGCTGGCGGTCAGCCGCCGGACTTGCGGCGGAACTCGCGGCGGTTGGCCTCCGAGGCGTGCTCGCCCTTGGCCCCGCGCGATGCCTCCGCGGAGCCCTTGGTGGAGGTGGTGTGCTTGGACGCGTTCTTGCGCTCGAGCGCCTCGCGGTACTTCGCCTTCAGGTCGTCGTCGGGCGCGTCGGCCATCGTCGTCTCCTCTCGTCGGGTGCTGCAGGTCAGGCCACGTGCGCGTCGAGCCAGGCGATCGTCTCTCCGAGGACCTGTTCGCGCTCCGGTTCGTTGTGCGTCTCGTGGAACAGTCCGTCGTAGAGGTGCAATGCCTTGTCGCCCGTGGCCTTTGCGGCGAAGTCCTGGCTGCCGTGGGCGTAGGTGATCCCGTCGCCGGTGCCGTGCACGAGCAGCAGCGGTACGTCGATCTCGTCCGCGTGGGCGAGGGCGTGCTCCGCGGCGAGCGCGCCGTCGCGGCCGAGGGCCAGGCTCGACCGGTCGTGCACCAGCGGGTCGGCGAGGTAGACGCGCACGACCTCCGGGTCGCGCGAGATGAGGTTCGCGTCGAGTCCGGTCGGGACGGTCATCGTCGGCAGCAGCGACCCGAGCAGCTTGGCCGCACCGATCTTCAGCTTCTGGTCGAGCAGCGGGCTCGACAGTCCCGAGGAGGTCGCGACGATCCCGGTGACCTCGGGGTGCAGCCGGATGCCGTGGGTGAGCACGATGAGGCCGCCGAGGCTGTGGCCGTAGAGGAAGCGCGGGAGCCCCGGGTAGAGCTCGGCCGCGCGGTCGAGGAGGGCGGACACGTCCTCCATCGTGCGGTCGAACGGCGTGTGGCCGCGGGTGCCGGGAGATCGGCCGTGCCCGCGGGTGTCGAAGGCGATGAGCGCGTAGCCCGCCTCGTTGAACCGCTGGGCGACGGCGGCGTAGCGACCGGAGTGCTCGCCGAGTCCGTGGACGAGGCAGAGCACCGCCTTCGTCGGCCCCTCCACCGACCAGTGCTGGAAGAACAGCTCGGTGCCGTCGCGGCTGGTCAGCGTGCCCTCGGAGTGCGTCATGGCTCGATTCTGCCCGACGAGCGGAGCGGTGCCTCGCCGGTCACCCGAAGCTGTCGACGTAGGTGCGGTCGTCGGCCGTCGGTAAGCCCTCCGCTCGGACCTGCTAGCCCGAGACCGCGCTGGCGGCGAGAAGTCCGAGACCGACGACCAGGAGCACGGCACCGATCGTGACTCCGGTGCGCCGCGACATGC
>DASSQW010000129.1:0-17210 GCA_035702165.1 Candidatus Nanopelagicales bacterium | reverse complement strand
CTGTCGATGCCCGCGACGCTAGGAGCCGCGGCCGGCGGCATGCGTGGGGCGATCACCCCATCTTCGGCAGGCAGGCCGGTCGGGGCGTGCCGATCGCGTCCCGTCGCCGCGCCGCATGCCAGCCCACGCTCGGCGGGCTCGTGGTGCTCGGCGCTCGGCGAGCAACCGGCACCGCACCAGGACTAGCGTCGATCAGTGGGCGCTCGCCGCTCACCCCCTGTGCGTGCGCGCCCGAACGCGGGAGGCGCCATGTCGCACCAGTCGATGCCCACATTCCCGACACCCGACAGGACGGTCGCCAGCGCCCCACCGCCCGCTGTCGTGGCCGAGGGACTGTCGATGGTCTACGGCGCGGGTGAGGCTCGGGTGGTCGCACTCGACGACGTCTCCGTGAGCTTCGACGCCGGCCAGTTCACCGCCATCATGGGTCCCTCCGGCTCGGGGAAGTCGACGCTGCTGCACTGCCTCGCAGGCCTCGACGAGCCGACGGCCGGGCGAGTCAGCATTGCCGGCGTCGACCTCACCGATATGAAGGACGACGACCTCACGAGGTTCCGTCGCGACCACGTCGGCTTCGTGTTCCAGTCGTTCAACCTGCTGCCGATGCTGACCGCCCTCGACAACATCACGGTCGCGCTCGACATCGCCGGCCGCAAGCCCGACCAGGACTGGCTCGACGGCGTGATCGACGCCCTCGGGATCCGCGACCGTCTCGGGCACATCCCCGCCGAGATGTCGGGCGGGCAGCAGCAGCGGGTCGCGTGCGCGCGGGCCCTCGCCGGACGACCTGACGTGCTGTTCGGCGACGAGCCGACCGGCAACCTCGACTCGAGAGCCGGTGCCGAGGTGCTCGACATCCTCCGCGACGCCGTCGACCGCCTCGGTCGGACGGTGGTGATGGTCACCCACGACCCGAGCGCCGCGGCCAGGGCGGACCGGGTGGTGTTCCTCGGCGACGGGCGGGTGCTCGACGACCTGGTCGGACCCACGGCCCACACCGTGATCGACCGGATGGCCAAGCTCGAGTCGTTGGTGTCGTGATGTGGCGCCTGACGTGGCGCAGCCTGCTGACCCACAAGGCGCGCCTGCTCCTCACCTCGGTCGCCGTCATCCTCGGTACCGCCTTCGTCGCCGGAACGCTGATCTTCACCGCGACGCTGCAGAACACCTTCGATCTCCTGCTGGACGCGGGCATCGCCGACGTATCCGTCGAGCCCGACGGCTCGGTCGCCGCCTGGAACAACGGCGCGGCACTGGTATCCGAGAAGCAGCTGGCCACCGTGCGCGGCACGGACGGCGTCGCGGTCGCTGACGCCGACGTCCTCGTCGACGGCGTCCAGATCATCGGGAAGGACGGGAAGCCGGTCGGCCTCCCGCAGGCCCCGTCCTTCGGCTGGGCCTGGAACCCGACCGCGTCCAGCGGGCTCAGCCTCGCCGACGGGCGTGCCCCCGAGACGGCCAACGAGGTCGCGCTCGACACCGAGACCGCGTCCCGTGCGGGCTTCGTCGTGGGTGATCAGGTCCAGCTCGTGACGCCGGGACTGGCCAAGACCGCGACCGTCGTCGGGCTGATGCGGTACGGCGCGTCGGGCAACCTCGCCGGCGCGACGATGACGGCGTTCGATCCCACCACCGCACGCCTCCTGCTGCTGCAGGGACGCTCGGGCTACACCTCGATCGGGATCACGGCGGCACCCGGGACGACTCCCGACCAGCTGCGCGACCGCATCAGCGCCGCGCTGGGCGACAGCGGGCTGCGCGTGCGGACCCGGGCCGAGCTGGTGAGCGAGGCGCAGAAGCAGATCAGCGACAGCCTCGGATTCATCTCGGCGTTCCTGCTCGTGTTCGCAGGCATCGCGCTGCTCGTCGGCTCGTTCCTCGTGCTGAACACGTTCTCCGTCCTCGTCGCTCAGCGGGCGCGCGACCTCGCCATGCTGCGCGCGATCGGCGCCACCCGCCGCCAGGTGGCGTGGTCGGTGCTCGGCGAGGCCCTCCTCGTCGGACTGCTCGGCGGCACCGTCGGGCTCGGTCTCGGGCTGCTGCTGGCCCTGGGCATCCAGAAGGCGTTCGTGCTCATCGGGATGGACATGCCCTACGCCGGTCTCACCGTGTCGTGGCGCGTGGTCCTGGCGGCGTACGGCGTCGCCGTGGTCGTCACGCTGCTCGCCGCGTGGCTCCCGGCGCGACGCGCGTCGCGCATCAAGCCGGTGGCCGCCCTGCGCGACGCCACCACGTCAGCGCGCAAGCCGCTGCGCACACGCAGCGCCGTCGGCGCGGGCGTGCTCGCGCTCGGGGTGGTGGCCCTGCTGGTCGGCGCGCTGCGCACCCCCAGCTCGCTGCCGCTGGTGGGCGTCGGGGCAGCGATCGTCCTGGTCGCCGGCGTCATGCTCAGCCCGTGGCTGGTCTCGCAGGCGCTCGCGGTCGGTGCGCTCGGTGCCCGCGGGCACGCCGCCACCGCCCGGCTGGCGCTCGAGAACGGACGGCGCAACCCGCGCCGCACCGCGACCACCGCGTCGGCTCTGATGATCGGGCTGATGCTCGTGAGCGCCTTCGGCGTCTTCGGAGCGTCCAGCGAGGCGTCGAGCGACGCCGCGATCGACCGCACGCTCAAGGCCGACTTCGTCGTCAGCTCCACCACCGGCAAGCTGTTCTCGCCCGACGTCGCCGACCGGGTCGGCCGCGCTCCGGGCATGGCCACCGTGTCGGCCACGACGTCGGCCGCCGTCATGGTCGACGGCCAGCCGGACGTGATCACCGGCGTCGACACCTCCACCATCGCCTCGGTCGTCACCCTCGAGTTCACCACCGGCGCCCTCACCGACGTCATGGGCTCGGGCCTCGCCGTCGACGCGAGGACGGCGTCGGCGCACGGCTGGACCGTGGGCGACACGTTGGACGTGGTGCTGCCCGGCACCACGCAGCCGATGCGGGTCGCCGCGGTGTACGCCGCCGACCTGGGCACCTCCGGTCTGATCGCGGACCGCGCGGAGCTGACCCGTCTCGGCTGGCCCAACCAGGACTCCGCCGTGTTCGGCGTGCTGGCACCAGGGGCCGACTCCGCTGCCGCGTCCGCGGCGCTGCAGTCCTCGCTGGCCGCCTACCCCAATGTCGTCCCGCGCGACGCCGCGGCGCAGAAGGAGGCGATGCGCAGCCAGGTGCGGCAGATGCTGTCGCTTGTCTACGGCCTGCTCGCTCTCGCCGTGATCATCGCGCTCCTCGGGATCGTGAACACGCTCGCGCTCTCGATCGTCGAGCGCACCCGCGAGATCGGCCTGCTGCGCGCCGTCGGCGCGACCCGCCGCCAGGTGCGCCGGATGATCACCTGGGAGTCGCTCGTGATCGCGGTGTACGGCGCAGTGCTCGGCGCGGCCCTCGGTCTGCTCGTCGGTCAGGCGTTCGCCCGCGCGATGGGTGACGAGGGCATCACCGAGATCGCGGTGCCGTGGTCCACCCTGCTCGTGGTGGTGCTCCTCGCGTGCCTCATGGGGCTCGTCGCCGCCGTGCTGCCCGCGCGACGCGCTGCCCGCCTGGACGTGCTCGCCTCGATCGCCGACAGCGGCTGACGCCTCGCGGCGCGGGAACGTGGCGAGCGCTGCGGCCGCCGCGAGCTCCGCGATGCGAGCACGGGGGCTCGACCACCCCTGACCGTGGTCCCCGTCCTCGGCTAGCCTCCCTCGCAGGGGACGACGGGAGGGGTCGCAGGTGGAGTGCGCACGCTGCGGGACGCTCAACGACCCTGGGCGCAAGTTCTGCCGGCAGTGCGGCGACCCGCTCGTGCTCATCTGCGCCGTGTGCGGGGCGCAGAACCAGCCGGGGGATCGGTTCTGCGGCGAGTGCGGCGCGCCTTTGCCGGTCGCCGGACCGGCCGCGCGGCCGTCGTACGACGATGGCGACGCCACCGAGCGCCGGCTGGTGTCGGTGCTGTTCGTCGACCTCGTCGGCTTCACCACGTTCAGCGAGGGTCGCGACGCCGAGGACGTGCGGGCCATGCTGTCGCGCTACTTCGACATCGCCACCGAGGCGGTCGTGCGCCACGGCGGCACGGTGGAGAAGTTCATCGGCGACGCCGTCATGGCGGTGTGGGGCACCCCCATCGCCCACGAGGACGACGCCGAGCGCGCGGTGCGGTCGGCGCTCGAGATCGTCGACCGCGTCGCCGTCCTCGGCCAGCAGATGGGCATCGGGCTGCAGGCGCGCGGCGGTGTGCTCACCGGCGAGGCCGTCGCGCTGCTCGACGCCACCGACCAGGGGTTCGTGACCGGCGACCTCGTGAACACCGCATCGCGGCTGCAGTCGGCGGCCGATCCCGGCGGTGTGCTGGTAGGGGATGCGACGTACCGCTCGACCGCCAACGCGATCGCCTACGAGCCCGTGGATCCGTTGAGCCTGAAGGGGAAGTCCGAGGCGGTCTCCGCGTGGCGCGCGGTGCGGGTGCTGAGCGAGCGGCGCGGTGTCGGCCGCGGAGACGCGCCCGAGCCGCCGTTCGTCGGGCGCGAGGAGCAGCTGCGCACGGTCGAGGAGCTGCTGCACGCCACCGGTCGCGAAGGTCGGCCCCGGCTCGTGCACGTCAGCGGGGTGGCCGGCATCGGCAAGTCGCGGCTGGTGTGGGAGCTGCGCAAGTACGTCGACGGTCTCAGCGACGACGTGTTCTGGCACCAAGGGCGCTGCCCGGCGTACGGCGACGGCGTGTCGTTCTGGGCGCTGGCCGAGATGGTGCGCGGCCGCGCGCGGATCCTCGAGGCCGACGACGAGCTCGAGACGCGCGCCAAGCTGCGCGCCTGCC
The DNA here is from genome assembly GCA_035702165.1 of Candidatus Nanopelagicales bacterium. Classification (GTDB taxonomy): domain Bacteria; phylum Actinomycetota; class Actinomycetes; order S36-B12; family CAIYMF01; genus Longivirga. The sequence continues at coordinate 12,427 of DASSQW010000129.1, read as the reverse complement.
TCGCCGAGCGCGTCGCCGACCCCGACGAGCGGGCCTGGCTCGAGCCCGCGCTCGCGCACCTGCTCGGCCTCGATGCCGCACCGCCCGGGGACCGCGACGACCTGTTCGGTGCGTGGCGCCGGTTCTTCGAGTGCGTCGCCGAGCGCGGCACGACCGTGCTCGTGGTCGAGGAGCTGCACTGGGCCGACCCGGGGCTGATGGACTTCCTCGAGTCGGTCCTGGAGTGGTCGCGCTCGTACCCGATCCTCGTCCTCACCCTGGCGCGGCCCGAGCTCGACGACCGCCGCCCGTCGTGGGGCGTCGGCGTGCGCAACGGCTCGACCGTGCACCTCAACGGGCTCTCCGACGACGAGGTGGCGCGGCTGGTCACCGGCTTCGTCGGCGGTCTCCCGGCCAGCGCCGTCGACGAGCTCGTCCGCCGTGCCGAGGGCGTGCCGCTGTACGCCGTCGAGACGGTCCGGATGCTCGTCGACCGCGGCGTGCTCGAGCAGGCCGGCGACCGCTACCGCGCGGTCGGCGACGCGGGTGACGCGCTCGCGGGCCTCGACGTACCGGAGACGCTGCACGCGCTCGTTGCGGCACGGCTCGACGCGCTGCCGGAGGCGGAGCGCTGGCTCGTGCAGGACGCGTCGGTCGCCGGGTTCAACTTCACGCTGGAGACCGTCTGCGCGGTCGCGGGCCGCGAGCCGCAGGACGTCGAGCGCAGCCTGCGTGCTCTGGTGCGCAAGGAGGTCCTCGACCAGGACGTCGATCCGCGCTCGCCGGAGCGAGGGCAGTACCGCTTCGTCCAGTCGGTGATCCGCGAGGTCGCGTACTCGACGTTGTCGAAGGCTGCCCGGCGTACCAAGCACCTCGCCTGCGCGCGGAGGTTCGCCGCACTCGACGAGGAGGAGCTCGCCGGCGTGGTGGCCCACCACTACCTGGACGCCTACCGCGCCGACCCGTCGGCCGCCGACGCCGACGACGTGGCCGACCAGGCGCTGGTCTGGGTGACCCGTGCGGCGGACCGGGCGCTCGCCCTCGGTTCGCCGCAGCAGGCGCTCGAGTTCACGCGCCAGGCGCTCGAGCTCACCGACGACCCGCGACGGCTCGCCGACCTGCACGTCGCGTCGTTGCGCGCCGGACGGTCGCGGACGACGGAGGGCCGCGTCCTCTACCCCGACCTCGCCGAGGCCGTGCGGCTCTACCGGTCGCTCAACGACGTCCGCGGTGTGGCCGACGCCCTCATCGAGGGCGGCCGGATGGAGCCCACGCCGGAGTCCCAGGACCTGATCGAGCAGTGGCTGGACGAGGTGCTCGCGGAGCTCGGCGACTCCGAGCCGGCGCGACGAGCGCGCCTGCACGCGGCGTACGCCGACCGGGGCAACACGACGGGCCGACGCGAGCTGGCCATCGAGCATTCCGAGACCGCCATCGTGCTCGCGCAGAGCCTCGACGACGAGGTGGCGCTCCGCGAGTCGGTGGCTGCCCACGCCTGGGCACTGCTCGGGGCGGGTCGCGAGTACGAGGCCCGCCTGCTCTGGGACGGAGCGGTGGCGCTCGCGCGACGCAACGGATCCCCCGCGGCCCTCGGTCGCGTCTTGCTCCAGGCATCGACCGTGGCGTTCGGCGACGACCCCATCTCGGCCATCACGCTCGCGGACGAGGCGACCGAGTACCTCACTCGCACCGGCACCCGCTGGGGGCTCGTGACGAACCTGTCGAACCTCGTCGAGGCGTGCGTCGACGCCGGTCGCTGGGAGACCGCCGAGGACGCCCTGGCACGGCTGCACCAGCTCGAGCCCACCGAGGACGAGAACCCCGACGCGGTGACCTTCGGCGCGGCGATGCTGGTCGCCCACCGCGGCGAGCCGTCGCGCGCCTTGGACATGCTGGCCGCCGGGCCCGCATTCGAGGACATGGAGTTCTCGATGCACACCTGGGCGCTGCGCGTCCGGGCGCTCGCCCACCACCTCGGCGGCGACGACGCGGCCGCGCTCGCCGACGTGCGCGAGTCGCTGGCCCGCGACCCGCGCGGCGCGAACTCGGCGACGTCGTACTGGGTCGGGGTCCAGGCCGCCTGCACGCTCCACGACCGCGTGGCCCTCGGCGAGCTCCTGGCCGACGCCGTCACCTTCCGCGGCCGTGCGAGCACGGCGGTCTCGAGGGTCGCGACCGCGGCGCTGCTGCTCCTCGCCACGTCCGCGCCGGCGTCGGACCGGTCCCGCGCGGCGCGATACGTCCGTGAGGCGCTCGACATCATGCTCGAGCTCGACCTCCCGCTCGACCATGCGGCCGTCGTCCTCGCGGTCGCCTGCGCCGGCGGTCCCTCGGCTCCTCCTCCCGCCGACCTGGAGCGCGCCCGCACCTATCTCGCCGAGCGCGGCGCCGTCGCGATGCAGCGCCTGTACGCCGCCGCCGGCCTCTGACCGCTCGGCCGAGGCCTGCCGGGGGAGCGGTGGGCGCAGTTTCGGTGGAACCGGGCGAGGGTGCCGCGCGCGAACGTCGCCGTGCGACGGGTTCGGCCCCACGTCGTCCTCCGTCGGCGGGCCCCAGCGTACGCCGGCGGAGCGCGCCGGGTCGCCGATAGCGGCGTGCATGTGTCGGAGGCGTGGAGGATCCTGGAGCCGGGAGGTCGCATGGCCGACGTGGTGTTCGTGCGGGAGATCGCGGGTGGCCGCGACCTCGTGCTCGCGATCGACCACGACGGCCGACCGGCCTGGGCTCTCGACCTCGACCGCGACCTGCAGTGGTGGTACCCGGGCGGCGATACCCCGGGCGTGCGCGAGGCCATCGCGTCGGCGCGTCCGTCGTTCGCCACGCTCCCGGTTGCAGCGGTCACCCCGGCGCAGGGGCCGCACCCGGCCATCGAGCTCGGACGTCGGGCCGAGGCTGCGGCGTCCCCGTCGGAGGCCGCGCCTCCCGGCGACGACCTCGTGTCGCTGCTCGCGCAGCGCTGGTCGAGGCTCTCCCGCGCGGCCCGTCTCGGGATCACGGTCCTCGCGCTGGCCGCGCTGGTGATCCTGCTGTCGACCGCGCTCGGCGGCGTCGCCGGTGCTCCGCCCGCCCAGCTGCCGGTGAGCGACGACGGCATGACGGTGACGTCGGTCGAGACCGCGGGCACCCCGTGCCCGACCCGCGGACTCATCGCGTACGACGCCGACAGGCAGCGCCTCGTGTGCGTCCCGCCCTCGCGGGCCATGCCCAGCGACCTCGAATGGCGCCCCGTCGGCTAAAGCCCCCTCCGCTTTGGATGGGTGAGAGGCCCCTCTTCGGTCCTCTCACCCCTCCAGTTCGGCGGTTGAGCGGGGGATCGAGGACGGGCGTCCACAGGGGCCCTCGTCGCCGCACGTCCGCCCGGCCGTCGCCTGGCACCGTCCGCGCCCATGAGTGGGAGGCGAACTGTCTTTGACGAGGTTCCTGGTCTTCGGCCCCTGGCCGCTGCGCAGCTGGGCGTCGTCCGTCGAGATCAGCTGTTGGCGCTGGGCATCACGCACAAGCAGGTACGCCGACACGTCGACGCCGGGCGCTGGCGCCTCATCGGCGGAAGCGTCGTGGTCCTCAGCACGGGAACGTTGACCAGACGTCAGGAGATGCACGCAGCCGTCCTGCATTGCGGGCCTCGCGGTGCGCTGTCGTGCTGGACCGCGTTGGAACGCGAGGGGCTGAGGGGGTGGCTGCGACCCGGCATCCATGTGGATGTTCCGCACGGCGCGCTGCCGTCGTCTCTTCCCGGGCTCGTCGTTCATCAGACGCGGCGCCTCGACGAGATCGATATCGCACCGGGAGAGCCTCGTTCGGTCGTTCCAGCACGAGCGGCGATCGACGCGGCCGGCCTTCTTCCCACGGCCAAGGGGGCCACGGGTCTCGTGCTGGCGGTGGCGCAGCAACGCCTTGCGTCTCCGCAGGCCATGCTGGACGTCCTGAAGCGACGGTGGCGAGTCAGACACACCGCGGTGCTGCGGGAGGTTCTCGCTGAGGCCGCGGAAGGTTCGGACTCGGGATCGGAGCTGGACGTCTACCGCATCATCCGCAGGATCGGCTTCCGCGACGTGCGCAGACAGGTCCGCATCGAGACCCGGCGGGGGCCGGTCGTCGTCGATCTCGGAGTCGCTCTCGCTGACGGCAGCATGCTGCTCGTCGAGGTCGACGGCCCTTCCCACGACGACCCGCTGCAGCGGAATGCTGACTCTCAGCGGGACGCCGACCTGATCGCCCTCGGGTACGTCGTGATCCGGATCCCGGTCGCGCTGCTGCGCAGCGATCCGCGGGCCGTCGACGACCAGTTCCGCGCCATCTGGATGGGCCAGAGGACCGGAAAGGTGCCTCTGAGCCATCCAGAGCGGGGGCGTTAGGGTCCCCTGTATGGATGCGGCCTCCGTTCTTCGTGAGGTGTTCGGGTTCTCCTCGTTTCGCGGGTCGCAGGGCGAGATCGTCGAGCGCACCATCGCGGGCGAGGACTCGGTCGTCCTGATGCCGACCGGCGGCGGGAAGTCGCTGTGCTACCAGCTGCCGTCGATCGTGCGGCCGGGCGTCGGGGTCGTCGTCTCGCCGCTGATCGCGCTCATGCACGACCAGGTCGAGGCGCTGCGGCTGCTCGGCGTGAAGGCGGCGTACTGGAACTCGACGTCGTCGGACGAGGAGCTCTTCCGCGTCCGGCAGGCGCTCCGGGCCGGCGAGCTCGACCTGCTGTACGTCGCCCCCGAGCGCCTGCTCACGCCGTCGTTCGTCTCGACCCTCGAGGACCTCGAGATCGCGCTGTTCGCCATCGACGAGGCGCACTGCGTCTCCGCCTGGGGGCACGACTTCCGGCCCGAATACCTCCGCATCGCGGAGATCACGTCGCGCTTCCCCGGCGTACCGCGCATCGCCCTGACCGCGACGGCCGACGCCATCACGCGCCGCGAGATCCATCAGCGTCTCGGGCTCACCGAGGCGCGCGAGTTCGTCACGAGCTTCGACCGTCCCAACATCCGCTACGTCGTCGAGGAGAAGAACGACGTGCGCGCGCAGCTGCTGCGCTTCCTCGCGCAGGGGGACGACGGCGACAGCTTCAAGGGCAGCACCGGCATCGTCTACTGCCAGTCGCGCAAGCGCACCGAGGAGTTCGCAGAGCTCTTGCGCGACAACGGGTACGACGCCGTCGCCTACCACGCGGGCATGCACGGCGACGAGCGCACGGCGATGCAGCAGCGGTTCCGCCGCGAGGACGGTGTGGTGGTCTGCGCGACCATCGCGTTCGGCATGGGCATCGACAAGCCCGACGTGCGGTTCGTGGCGCACGTCGACCTCCCCAAGAGCCTCGAGGGCTACTACCAGGAGACCGGTCGCGCGGGCCGTGACGGCGAGCCGTCGGTGGCGTGGATGGCCTACGGGCTCGCCGACGTCGTCGCGCAGGCCTCGTTCATCTCCGGCGGGGGCGCGTCCGCCGAGCAGCAGCGCGTGGAGCAGATGAAGCTCGACGCCATGCTCGGGTACGCCGAGGCAGCGACCTGCCGGAGGCGGGTGCTGCTGGCGTACTTCGGCGAGGAGTCGGGCGACTGCGGCAACTGCGACACGTGCCTGTCGCCGCCGGAGCTCTACGACGCGACCGTCGACACGCAGAAGGCGCTCTCGGCCGTCATCCGTACCGGGCAGCGGTTCGGCGCGGGCCACATCATCGACGTCCTCCGGGGGAAGCGGACGGCGAAGATCGAGAGCTGGAACCACGCCGACCTGCCGACCTTCGGGGTCGGCGCGGAGCTCTCCGACCAGGAGTGGCGCTCGGTGATCCGCCAGCTCGTTGCGCGCGGCCTCCTCTCGCCCGACCCGTCGCGGATGGGCGCGCTGACGGTCACCGAGCGGGCCCGTCCCGTGCTCGAGGGGCACGAGACGGTGTCGCTGCGGCGGCTCGCAGCGTCGCCCGCGCGGGTGAAGAGGTCGCGGTCCGCCGCGCCCGGGGGAGCGCCGGCCGACCTCACCGACGACGATCGCGCGCTGTTCGAGCTCCTGCGCACCGAGCGCCGCGCCGTGGCCGATGCCGATGGCGTCCCGCCGTACGTCGTCTTCCCCGACCGCACGCTCTGGGAGCTCGTCGCCGCGAAGCCCCAGACCCGCGAGGCTCTCCTGGCCGTCAACGGCATCGGCCCCGTGAAGGCCGACAAGTACGGAGAGCGCTTCCTCGCACTCCTCGCGAACGACTGACCCCTCCCGCTCTGGAGGTGTGTGAGTCGCCCGAATCGCACTCTCAGACCTCCAGAGCGGGTGGGTTGACCGGGGTGCGCGCGTGGCGGAGGGTCGGGAGGTCGACCAGGGGAGGCCACCGTGCTCGAGACGGCTGAGGAGATCGCGGCTCTGCAGGAGCTGCTCGACGCCTCGATCGACACCGACAACGAGCACCTGCTCGTGATCATGACCCCCGAGCGGCGTCTCACCGCGCAGCAGACGACCGAGCTGCTCGTCGGGATGCAGGTGCTGGTGGTCGCGACGTCGACAGCCGACGGCCGGCCGCTCACCTCCTGCGTCGACGGGCACTTCATCCACGGTCGCTGGGTGTTCACGACCGACGCGAGCGCGACCAAGGCGCGCCACCTCGCGGCCCGGCCGGCGGTGAGCGCCACGCACGCACGTGGCGAGGAGCTCGGGATCTTCGTGCACGGCGTCGCCGAGCGGCTGACCCCGGGCCACCCGGACTTCGCCGGGATCGACGCCCACCTCACCGCCCACTACGGAGCCTCGCCCTCGACCTGGGCGCCCGACATCGCCTACCTGCGCATCCAGCCCCGCTGGATGCTGGCCTACGCCGCCAGCCCGACCGCGCTCTTCACGACGGCCTGAGCCACCGCTCTGGATGGGTGAGAGGCACGGGAAGGTGCCTCTCACCCATCCAGAGCGGTCGGTGGGAGCGTGGTCGGGTGCGGTAACCCTGTGTTGCGGCACCGCGTCCTGTGCCAGTCTGTTTGATCATGCGTGGCGCTCGGGCCGCGCGGGGGTGTCGGTGGAGGGGCCGCGGTGGCCGGAGCGACAGCGGTGCGCACCGTGCGCGTGCACCTGTCGATCGACGACGTCGAGCTCGCGCACGAGGCCGACGCCGTACGCCGGGCCCTGACGACCCTGCGCGCGGATCTCGGCGTGCCCGACGTGCGCGGAGCCGACGTCTTCGTCGGCGTCTACGGCGACCGGTACGGCGACATCGACGTCGATCAGGGCGTGAGCCGCCTGGAGGCCGACTACCTGGCCGCGGGGCGCAAGCCCCGCCTGGTCTACGTGATGCCGGGCACGGCTGCCCGCGACGACCACCTCGCGCTGCTGCTCAAACGCATCCAGGCGGACGACACCACGTCCTACCGCAGGGTGCGCGACGCCGACGAGCTCGCGCGCCTCGTCGCGGACGACGTCTCGATGGTGCTCATGGAGGCGTTCACCGGCAAGGCGCAGAGCGTGTCGCCGACGATCCCCGCGCAGGCCCCGGCGGTGGAGGACGCCCCGGCCAAGAGCCCGCGCTCGCGGATCCCCGCGCCCTGGCACCGGCTCGTCGGACGCGACCGGGAGGCCGACGAGGTCTGCCGACTGATCACGCACGAGGCACGGCTGGTCAGCCTCACCGGGCCGGGCGGCATCGGGAAGTCGCGACTGGCGATCGAGGTCGCGACCCGGTGCGAGGAGCGGTTCCGCGACGGCGCATGGTTCGTGGACCTCGCCGGCGTACGCGATCCGGCTCTGGTCGCACCGACGGTCGCGCACGCGCTCGGAGTGCGCGAGTCCGCTGGCGCGCTGCCGGTGCAGAGCCTGAAGTCCTACCTCGCGAGCATGGAGGCGCTGATCCTGCTCGACAGCTTCGAGAACGTCACCACCGCAGCGCCTCTCGTCCTCGACCTGCTCGCGAGCGCACCGGGCGTGCGCTTCTTCGTCACCAGCCGCAGCGTCCTGCGGGTGCGTGGCGAGCAGGAGTACCCCCTGCCGCCGCTGCGCACGCCGGACGCCGGCGACACCGACCCCGCGCACAGCCCGGCGCTCGAGCTCTTCCTGGAGCGTGCCGCCGCGGCCAACCCGCACCGCGCGATGTCCGACGCCGACCGTGTCGCGGCTGCGGAGATCTGCCGGCGCCTCGACGGCGTGCCGTTGAGCCTCGAGCTCGCCGCTGCGCGCACCCGGCTGCTGCCGCCTACGGCGCTGCTGGGCCGGCTCGCGCACGCGCTCGACCTGCTCGGCGACGGACCGCTCGACCTGCCCGAGCGCCAGCGCGCGCTGCGCACCACGCTGGACTGGGACCACCAGCTGCTCAGCGAGGAGGAGCAGGTGGTCTTCCGACGCCTCTCGGTGTTCCCGCGCGACTTCACGCTCTGGGGTGCCGAGGCGGCGATCGACGAACCGGCGCTCGACGTGCTCGACCTCCTCGACAGCCTGGTGGGCAAGAGCCTCGTTCGTACGACGGCCCCCGAGCCCGGCACCGGCCAGCCCGCGTTCGTGATGCTGTCGACGATCCGCGAGTACGCGCACGAGCACCTCGAGGCGGCCGGGGAGGCCGCGGAGGTGCACGCGCGCCACGCCCACGGGGTGCTGCGGGTCGTCGAGCGCGCGGCCAGGAACGGGCCGGCCGAGCTCGAGGGATGGCTCGGCCTGCTCGAGCACCACCACGACGACATCCGGACGGCGCTGGACTGGACCGACCGCAATCGCGACGTCGACACCCTGCTGCGACTCGCTGCCGCTCTCGGCCCGTTCTGGCGAGCGCACTGCCACTTCAGCGAGGGCCGCCGCTGGCTGGACCGCGCTCTCGCGCTCTCCTCGGGCCAGCGCACCGACCTGCGCAGCGACCTGCTCAACGGGGCGGCCTACCTCTCGCGCGCCCGCGGCGACTACGACGTGGCCGAGTCGCAGTACCGCGAGTCGCTGGAGATCCGCGAGGCCGCCGGCGACCAGGCGGCCATCTCGGCGTCGCTGCGCTTCCTCGGCAACGTCGCGTTCGACCGCGGCGACGTCGCCGGCGCGGAGGACTGGTGGCGCCGGAGCCTGCGCGCGCTCGACGGCGTCGACGACATCGTGCGTCGCGCGTCGGTGCTCAACAACCTCGGCGTGGCCGCTCACCACCGCGGGGCCGACGACGAGGCGATCGCGCTGTACGACCAGGTGCAGGAGCTGGCGCAGCAGATGGGCTCGGTCGAGCTGCTCGCCCGGGCTCGCATGAACACCGCCACCGCGCTGCTGGGCCAGGGCCAGCTCGACCGTGCGGCCCGTGTCGCGCGCGACGCTGTCGAGGGCTACGCCACGCTCGACGACACGTGGGACCTCGTCGACGCGGTCGACGTCCTCGCGTCGGCCCTGGGCCTCGCGGGCGACGCAGGGGAGGCCGGGTGGCTCTACGGCGGCGCTGCCGGCCTGCGTGCCGCGCTCGACGTACGCCGCCCTGTCACCGAGGAGCGGGCGCACCGGGCGACCCTCGCGCAGGTGCGCGCGATCGACGAGTCGGCGTTCACGAGCGGCTACTCGGCGGGCTGCTGCGCATCGCTGGACCAGATCGTCGAGCGGGCGAGAAGCCATGCGGGGCAAGGATGATCCTCACCCCGGACCAGCGGCTGCGCGTGTTCGTCAGCTCGACCCTCGGCGAGCTCGCCGAGGAGCGCGCGGTCGTCAAGCAGGCGATCGAGTCGCTGCGGCTCGCACCGGTGATGTTCGAGATGGGTGCGCGGCCGCACCCGCCGCGGGCGCTCTACCGCGCCTACCTCGAGCAGTCGCACGTCTTCGTCGCGATCTACGCCGACCGCTATGGCTGGACGGCTCCCGACATGGAGATCTCCGGCCTGGAGGACGAGTTCCGGCTCAGCGGCGACCGGCCCAAGCTGGTCTACGTCCTCGACCCCGCGCCCGACCGCGATCCGCAGCTCACGGCGCTGCTCGACGATGTCGCGGCCGACCCCCAGGTCCGGCTGCGGCTGTTCTCCGACGCGGAGCAGCTCGGCCACCTCGTAGCCGACGACCTCGCCGCGCTGCTCGCCGAGTCGTTCGGTGCCGAGAGCACGACGGTCGAGAGCGGTACGCCGAGCGGCCCGCTGCGCACGTCACCGGGCGACACCGCCGCGATCACCTCCCTGCCGGTGCCGACGACCTCGCTCATCGGGCGCGAGACCGACGTCGCCGCCGTCGTCGCCCTCTGCCGTCGCGACGACGTCCGCCTCGTGACCATCACGGGGATGGGCGGCATCGGGAAGTCGCGCCTCGCGCTCGAGGTGGCGCACCAGCTCGAGCCCGACTTCCCCGGCGGCGTGGTGCTCGTGGCGCTGTCGGAGGTGCCCGAGCCGGGTCTCGTGGTGACGAGCATCGCGAGCCGGCTGGGGATCCGGCTCGACACGGTGCGGCCCTCCATCGACGCCGTGGCCGAGGCGCTCGCGGACCGCGGCGAGCTGCTGCTCCTGCTCGACAACGCCGAGCAGGTGACCGACGCCGCCGACGACCTCGCCGCGCTCGTGGGCACCTGCCCCGGGCTCACGGTGCTGGTGACGAGCCGCAGCAGGATCCGCCTGGTGTCGGAGTACGACTACCCGCTCGGTCCGCTCGACCTCGGGCCGATGATGGACGACGGGTTCGGCTCGCCGAACCACGACCCGCAGCGCATCGAGCAGGAAGCGCGCGAGTCGTGCGCGGTGCGGCTGTTCCTCGACCGCGCGCGTGCCGCGCGACCCGACCTCGAGGTGACGCCGACGGAGATGGACGCCGTCGTCGAGCTGTGCCGACGGCTCGACGGCGTACCGCTGGCGATCGAGCTCGCAGCGGCACGGGTCCGGCTGCTGCCGCCGTCGGCGCTGCTCGACCGGCTCGACCGGCGTCTCGACGTACCCGCGGGGCGCTTCGCCGACCTGCCCGAGCGGCAGCGCACGATGCGCGCCACGCTGGCCTGGAGCCACGAGCTGCTTCGGGCGCCGGAGCGCGAGCTGCTCGCGCAGCTGTCGACCTTCGTGGGCGGCATGTCGCTCAACGCGGTCGAGACCGTGGTGCGGATCGAGGGCGACGTCCTGGAGTCGCTCGCCGTCCTCGCCGACCACAGCCTGCTCGGCGTCGATGCGTCCGTGATCGATGCGCCGCGGTTCACGATGCTGGAGACCGTGCGCGACTACGCGCGCGAGCAGCTCGAGGCGTCAGGGCGGGCGCAGGAGATCGACCTCGCGCACCGGGAGTGGGTGCGCGACCTCGCCGACCGCGCGCGCCTCGACCTGCCGACCGGCGGCCACGGCGGGTGGCTCGAGCGGCTCGAGCTCGAGTCGGCGAACATCCGCATCGCCGGCCTGCGCGCCTGGGCCGACGGCGACCCCGACACGCTCGTGCACATCGGCTACAACCTGTGGCTGTGGCTGTGGGCGCGCCACCACACCCGCGAGGCACGGCTGTGGCTCGAGCGTGCCCTCGACCGGCCCGAGCTGCTGTCGCCGCTCGCGCACGCACGCCTCGTCTGGACGCTCGCGGGAGCCGGCGTCGAGCAGGGCGACAACGACACAGCGCTGAGCCACCTCGCCGAGGCCACGGCGCGCTTCACCGATCTCGACGACGCAGAGGGCCTGGCGCTGTGCGGTTTCCTCGAGGCCTCGCTCGCGCCGCTCGACGAGGACTTCGAGCGCTCCGTCGAGGTGTTCCTGCGCACCGAGCAGCAGCTGGTCGCCCTGGGCAACGTGTTCGTGGCGTCGGTGTGTTCGAGCACCGCGGGCATGATCCTCGCCCAGATCGGTCGCTTCGACGAGGCCGCCGAGCACCTCGACCGCGGCCTGCGCGAGGCCGAGGAGATCGACTCCTCGATGCTGCGCGGTCAGTCGCTGGTGGCGCGCGGCTTCGCGCGGCTCGGGCAGGGATCGCTCGACGACGCGGCGCGCGACCTCGCCGCCGGCGCCCACTACGGCCATCTCGCCGGCAACCCCGAGACGCTCTCCTTCGCCTGCGACGGTCTCGCCGCCGTGCTGCTGGCCCGCAACGAGTCGCCCGACATCGCTGCGCAGCTCGTCGGCGCCTCGAACGGGCTTCGCGACCGGGCCGGGATCGTGCCGTGGCCCGGGCTGCGTCCGGTGATGGCGGCCATCGCCGACGGCGTACGCGCTGTCGCCGGGGAGCAGGTCTTCGAGGACAACCGCCAGATCGGCCGCTACCTCGACCTCGACGCGATCGAGTCCCTGACGACCGCCCTCGCCCCCGCCGGCGCGGAGGTCTGAGCCCCCCGACCCCTCCCGATCCCGCGAGTAACAGCCCGACAGTGCATCTGCGTGCCCGTGGGGCGCACTTACAGGCTGTTGCTCGGGTCTGGGGGTGGCTAGGTGGCGGCGGAGAAGCGGGTGGCCCAGTCGGCGAGGTGGGCCTTGAAGGCGTCGGGGGACAGCACCGTGAACGGAGCGCCCACCATGCCCATCGCGAGGGCGGGCCAGTCCAGGATGTCGGCGTCCATCGTCACGAGGCAGCGGTCGCGGCCGCGCGGCGTCACGCTCGACCACCG
>DASSQW010000128.1:0-6390 GCA_035702165.1 Candidatus Nanopelagicales bacterium | reverse complement strand
GTGATGACGGCGTCCATCAACGGGATGACCGACTCGGCGCCCTCGAGGGAGAACCTCTTCTGGCCGACGTACTTGGTCTGCAGGAAGGTCTCGAACGCCTCGGCGGCGTTGAGGCGGCGCAGGATCCGCAGCTGCTCCTCGCGGTGCGGCTTGTCGTACTTGCGCTCGACCCGCTGCTGGATCCAGGCCCGCTGCTCGGGGTCCTGGATGTGCATGTACTCGATGCCCACGCTGCGGCAGTAGGCGTCGCGCAGAACGCCGAGGATGTCGCGCAGCTTCATGAACCGCTTGCCGCCGAAGCCGCCGGTCGCGAACTCGCGGTCGAGGTCCCACAGCGTGAGGCCGTGGCTGGCGACGTCGAGGTCGATGTGGCTGCGCTGGCTGTACTCGAGCGGGTCGGTGTCGGCCATGAGGTGGCCGCGCACGCGGAACGCGTGGATGAGCTCGTGCACGCGCGAGGTCTTGTCCAGGTCGTCGTCGTGCGCGGTCGCGATGTCGTGCGCCCAGCGGATCGGCTCGTAGGGGATCCGCAGCGCCGAGAAGATCTCGTCGTAGAAGCCGTCCTCGCCGATGAGGAGCTGGTGCACGCGGCGGAGGAACTCGCCGGACTGCGCGCCCTGGATGATCCGGTGGTCGTACGTCGACGTCAGAGTCGTCACCTTGCTGATGGCGTGCGTCGTGAGCGTCTCCTCCGACGCGCCCTGCCACTCGGCCGGGTACTCGATCGCCCCGACGCCGATGATCGCGCCCTGTCCCTCCATCAGGCGGGGCACGGAGTGCACGGTGCCGATGCCGCCGGGGTTGGTGAGGCTGACGGTGGTGCCGGCGAAGTCGTCGGGACCGAGCTTGTTCGTGCGCGCCTTGCGGACGAGCTCCTCGTACGACGACCAGAACGTCGCGAAGTCGAGCTGCTCGGCGTTCTTGATGTTCGGCACGAGCAGCTGGCGGGTGCCGTCGGGCTTCGCGAGGTCGATCGCGAGACCGAAGTTGATGTGCTCGTTGGCGAGCAGCGCGGGCTTGCCATCGACGTGGGCGAAGCCGTAGTTCATCTCGGGCATCGACCGGAGCGCCCGGATGATCGCCCAGCCGATGAGGTGGGTGAACGACACCTTGCCGCCGCGGCCGCGGGCGAGATGGTTGTTGATGACGATGCGGTTGTCGACGAGCAGCTTCACCGGGACGGCGCGGACGCTCGTCGCGGTCGGGACCGCGAGGCTCGCCTCCATGTTGGTGACGACGCGCGCTGCCGGTCCGCGCAGGATCGTGGGCTCGACCTTCGCGGCCACCGGCGCGGGCGCGGCGACCGGTGCCGGCGCAGGCGCCGGGGGAGCGGGAGGCGGCGGGACGACGACCGGCTGCAGGGCCTGCGGCGCCTCGTGCGACGCGATCTCGGCGTCGGACGCCAGCTCGGCAGCCTCGGACGCGGCCTTCGCGGCAGCCCGAGCGGCGGCGGACGCCGCCACGAGCTCCGCGCCGGCGTGCTCGGTGGGCACGTAGTCGGCGAAGAAGTCCCACCACGCCGGGTCCACCGCGGACTTGTCGGTGAGGTACTGCTGGTAGATCTCGTCGACGAGCCACTCGTTGGGCCCGAAGGCGGCGAGACGGCTGCTGAGCTCAGGCTGGTCGGTCGTTTCCGACGTCGACATCGAGGACCCTTCGTGGCGCGGCGTGGCAGCCCGTCCGAGCGGGCCAGGCAAGCCTACGCCGCCGTCACGGAGCCCGCCGGGGCCGGTTCCGCCTGACGAGAAGGCCTCAGCGCTTCTTGCCCTCGCGGAACAGGGCCAGCGACTTCTCGATCCGGCGCTGCCGGGTCTCGGGCGTCTTCGCGTCGTTGACCTGGTCGACGTGGTAGCGCTGCAGGCTGTTGGACAGCTGCGCGAAGAAGTCCGCGCAGACCGGCTCGGCGGCCAGCGCCGCCGCGAGGTCGTCGGGCACGACGACCTCGCGCGGTGCGTCGGCGACCGTGAGGGTGACGTGCAGCTCGTCGCCAGCGGCGAGCCCGGCCTCCTTGCGGATGGCGGCGCTCACCGGGACCAGGCTCCTGCCGCCCATGACGCCGACCGTGGTCCGGAAGGTGTAGCCGTTGACCTCGACCTGCACCGCCGGGCGCTTGCCCGCGGCCAGCGCCGCGATCACGTCGTCGGGCACCTCGATGCCGGTGTTGTTGCCGGTAGCCCGCAGCGTGGTCTCGAACGACGCGGTCGCGCCCATCTGGTCCTCCTCAGGTGACGTCGCGGCGCTGGGTCGTGGCCGCCGCGGCCAGCGCGAACACCGCTGTCCAGCCGACCAGGACGAGCGTTGCCCCCCACACCGGAAGATACGACGTGTTGTTCGGACCGGTGGCCTGAAGGATCCCGTTGAGGGCGCCGCCCGGCAACCACTTGCCGATCTTGGGCAGGAACGACACCACGAGCGCCTCGACGATGAGCACCCACACCAGGACGCCGAGGATCGCGGCGATCTGGTTGCGGATCAGCGTTCCCAGCGCGACGCCCAGCACGGCGAAGAGAGCGCAGCCGAGCACCGCACCCGCAGCGATCTGCCACATCGCGGTGAGCGGGAGGTCCGCGTGGTCCTTCAGAGGCAGCAGCGCCAGCGCCAGGACGTAGCCGAACGCGATGCCGACCGCGCCGTAGATGGCGCCGATCACGGCGTACGCCGCCATCTTGGCCACCATCACCTTGTTGCGGTGCGGCTCGGCGAGCAGGGTCGAGGTGAGCGTCTGGTGGCGCAGCTCCTGGGTCATGCCCAGCGTGCCGATGACGATCGCGAACAGGTAGGCGCCGCCGGCCTGCGCGAACACGTTGCGCATGCCTTCGGGCGTGGTCAGTCGCGGTACGGGCACACCCGGCTGCTCGGGGGCCAGGATCGTCGCCGCGACGCCGATGCCGATGAACAGCACGACGCCGACGAGCATGCCCAGCCACATCTTGGTGCTGGTGACCTTGAGCAGCTCTGCCGAGACCAGGCGCTGGCGCGCCTCGACGGGGACCGCGGACGCGGGGGCGGTGACGGTGCTCATGATGCGGCTCCACCGGTGAGGGAGAGGAAGACCTGCTCGAGGTCGGAGGCGGCCGGGCGCAGCTCGTGCAGCTCGACGTGTGCGCCGAAGGCGATGTGTCCGATCGTGGCGGCATCGGCGTCGACGACGTGCAGCGCGCCCTCGTCGGTGGTGACCCGGGCATGCGGCGCGTGCGCGGCGATCGCGTCCGCGAGCCGTTGCGGGTCCGGCGTACGGACGACGACATGGCTGTGGTCGGCGGTGAGCTCCTCGAGCGCGCACGCGCGAACGAGCCGGCCGTTCGCGATGATCACGACGTCGTCGACGGTCTGCTCGACCTCGGACAGCACATGGCTCGAGACCAGGACGGTGCGGCCCTCCGACGCGAGGTAGCGCAGGAAGGACCGCAGCCACGCGATGCCCTCGGGGTCGAGGCCGTTCGCGGGCTCGTCGAGGACGAGGACGCCGGGGTCGCCGAGCAGCGCGGCCGCGAGCTGCAGCCGCTGGCGCATGCCGAGGCTGAAGCCGCCCACCGACCGCTTCGCGGCCTCGGACAGGCCCACGAGCTCGAGGGTGGAGTCGGCGCGGCGCTCGTCGATGCCGCCGGCCCGTGCCAGCACCCGCAGATGGTTGCGAGCGCTGCGACCGGGGTGGAAGCCGGTGGCCTCCAGGGCCGAGCCGACGACGCGGGTCGGGTGCGCGATGTCGTCGTAGGCGCGGCCGCCGATGGTGGCCGTGCCGGAGGTGGGCGCGACCAGGCCGAGCAGGCAGCGCAGCGTCGTCGTCTTCCCAGCGCCGTTGGGGCCGAGGAAGCCGGTGACCCGGCCGGGCTCGACGGTGAAGGACAGGTCGTCGACGGCCAGGACGTCGCCGAACCTCTTGGTGAGCGAGGCGACCTCGACGGCCGCACCTCGCGGACCGCCGGCGGCGAGGCCGGGGGTCGGGGCTGTGGTGGTCATGGTCCCAGCCTGCCGCGCCGGGGGAGCTCGGCACCATCGGGATCGCCGGGAGGAGACCCTGATCTCTCCCTGACCCGTCCCTGACCCCGGAGGTCGGGCAGACTCGGGGGTCCGCTCGCACACGACCTGGAGGACTGCGATGACGACCAAGGACGACTTCACCGCCGAGGACTGGGAGAAGGTCGCCGCGCTCCCCGGTCTCGTGCTCGCGGGAGCGGCCTGGGCGGACGGCAAGATGATGCCTGCGATGCGCGAGCTCGTGGCCGGGGGCGAGGTGCTCACGGCCGCGGCGAACGGCCAGCCGGAGGGCAGCGTCGTCCGCGACATCTTCGCCGGCGCCGCGCAGAGCAAGCCCGACCTCGGCGACGCGAAGCCCGCCTCGACCGAGGACGCCGTGACGCTCATGACCGGCAGGATCCAGGAGGCGTTCGCGATCCTGTCGGCCACGGCGACGCCCGACGAGGTCGCTGCCGTCCGCACGACCCTCGAGGGCACCGCGACGGCGGTCGTCGAACGCCTCGGCTCCGGGTTCTGGGGCAGCGGCTCGGACAAGGTCTCCGAGGGCGAGCGGGCCTTCCTCGACCGCCTCGCCGCCGTCCTCGAGACCGGCGAGGTCCCTGCCGCGCCCGTTCCCGAGGCTCCCGCCGCCGAGTAGCCCGGGCGCTCCTCCGCGAGTAACAGCCTGAAAGTGCACTTCCAACGCGCGGATGCGCACTTTCAGGCTGTTACTCGCGAGGGGTAGGGGTTCGGTCGGTGAGGCGGCGGTGGCGGCGCAGGGCGTCCTGGACGCGGGCGACCGGGAGGGCGGGGCTGCGGTTGCCGTCGCGGCCGACCATGTCCTGGTTGACGACGAGAGCGTTGAGCACCGCCTCCTCCACGCACTCGACGACCGCCGTGTAGAGCGGGTCGATGCGGCCCCACGGCACGAAGGTCATGGTGTCGATGTCGTCGTCGGTGGCGGCTGACAGCGGGATCTCGCTGCGCAGCGCGCCCTCGTTGGCGGTCGAGAACGCCAGGAAGATGTCGCCGCTGAAGTGCCCGCCCGCGGTGCCGGTGCGGGCGAGCCCGAGAGGCACGCGCCGCGCGAGGGCCTTGCACTGCCCGGGCAGCAACGGCGCGTCGGTCGCGACCACCACGATCACCGAGCCGGCGCCCTCGACCCCGCCGGAGGCGAGGTCGCGCGCGAACCACGAGCCCTCGCCCATCGGGTTGTCGTCGGCGAGCTCGTCGCCCAGCGGTACGCCGGCGACGCGCAGCTCGGCCCGCTCGCCGAAGTTCGCCTGCAGCAGGACGCCGACGGTGTAGTCGCGCGTGCCGTGCCGCACGACGCGCGACGACGTACCCGTCCCGCCCTTGAAGCTGTAGCAGTTCATGCCGGTGCCGCCGCCGACCGAGCCGTTGCGCACGGGTCCGGCCATGGCGTCGTCGAGTGCGGCGACGGCGTGCTCGGGCCGGACGTGGCGGCCGTTGATGTCGTTGAGGTAGCCGTCCCACGTCTCCGCGACGACCGGCAGCATCCACTGCACGCCCACGCGCGGGTGATGGTCGAAGGTCCACGCCAGCAGCCCCTCGTGCACCGCGCCGATCGAGTGCGTGTTGGTGATGCCGATCGGCATCGACAGCGCTCCCGACTCCTCGATCCACGTCGTGCCGGTCATCTCGCCGTTGCCGTTGAGGGAGTACCACCCCGCGGCGCACGGGACGCCGACCCCGTCCTTGCCGCGCGGGAGGATCGCGGTGACGCCGGTACGCACCGGGCCATCGCCCACGCGCAACGCCCCCTCGCCCTCGACCAGCGTCGTCATGCCGACGGCGACCCCAGGTACGTCGGTGATCGCGTTGAGGGGCCCCGGCGCTCCCGGCAGCGGGATCCCGAGCGCCCGGGCGCGCGGACGGCCGTCGGGGTCGTGCGTCTGGGCGGTGGTGAGCTCCACTGCGGTCCTCCGGGCTCGGGGCGGTCCGGCAGTCCTATCAGGCGGTGGCGAGGCCGCGCAGGGTGACGGCGACGAGGTCTCCGAGCGTGTCGAGGTGGTAGCCGCCCTCCTGCACCGCGACGGTGGGCAGGCGCAGAGCCGCGAGGCGCCGGCCGCCGGTCTCGTAGGCCTCGTGGCTCACGCGCAGAGGGGACTCGGGGTCGGCGAGCGCCGCGTCGACCCCGAGGCTGACGACCAGCGCGCTGGCTCCGTGCGTCTCGACGGCGTTCGCGATCCGGTCGAGCGCGATGAGCCAGGCGTCGTCGCCCGTGCCCTCGGGCAGCGGCAGGTTGAGGTTCGCGCCGCGTCCGCTGCCGCGCCCGATCTCATCGGAGAAACCGGCGTAGTGCGGGAACCAGCCGGCGGCAGGATCGATGTGCAGCGAGGCGTAGAGCACGTCGGCACGGTCGTAGAAGAGGGCCTGCGTGCCGTTGCCGTGGTGGGCGTCGATGTCGAC
>DASSQW010000127.1:0-4774 GCA_035702165.1 Candidatus Nanopelagicales bacterium | reverse complement strand
GCGCGCTACGCCGGGGAGGTCGAGCCGGTCGACCCGGTCGCGGGCCACATCCCCGGGGCGCTGTCGATGCCGGTGCCCGCCGCCGTGCTCGGCGAGGGCGGTCTCGTCGTCGACCGCGAGGAGCTGGCGCGCAGGTTCGCGCGGGTCGGCGCCGTACCCGGTGCGCCGGTCGGCGCCTACTGCGGCTCCGGCGTCACCGCGACGCACCTCGTGCTCGCGATGCACGCGATCGGTGTCGAGGCAGCCCTCTACGCCGGCTCCTGGTCGGAGTGGGTCACCGACCCCGACCGTCCGGTGGCGACCGGCTCCCTCCCCGGCTGACCGCACCGATGCACCAGGCGTCGGTGGTGCTACCGGCACGGTTAACTCCACCAACGCCTGGTACGTGCCGGTGCGGGTCAGCCCTCGGGCGGGCGGGTGCCGAAGAGGATCTCGTCCCAGCTCGGCACGGAGGCGCGCTGCTTGGCGGCGGGCTTGGCCGCGGCGGGCTCGCCCTTGGCCTTGCGACGGGTACGCCGCGGGGGCGCGGGCGCCTCGGGACGGGCCAGGCCCGGCAGGGTGTCGTAGAGGTCGTCGAGGGGCGCGGCGTCGTCGGGCTCGGCCGGCGGGCGGTCGAGGAGCTCGACCACCTCGGCGCCGGAGGACCTCTCGACGATCGCGGTGAACGCGGCGTCGGGGTCCTCGATGTCGTCCTCCCACGACTCCTCGCCGTCGGAGACCTCGCCGCCGGGCAGGCCGACGAGGTAGGGGCGCGCCTCGGTCTCGAGAGCCACGGTGCTCTGCTCGCCGAACAGCCACGCGCTCGCAGGGTCGTCGGCGACGACGGTGCGCCCGGCGGGGTCGTAGATCCAGAGCGCCGCGGTGGCACCGAGCGCCACGGAGTCGACCGGCTCCCACGACGCGAGCAGGGACCAGCGGCCGTCGTCCCGGCGCCACGCGTCCCACTCGAGCAGCTCGGTGTCGACGCCGCCGGCGGACAGGACCTCGGCCACCGTGGCCGCGACGGTGCGGGCCGACCCGCCCTCGCGCAGCTCGGTCTCGCGTGCCTGGGCCGCCATGTGCTCGCGCTCGGCGAGGACGGGCCCGGCGAAGCGCAGGACCCGCTCGACAGGCAGGCCCGAGCTCGCAGCGATGTCGTCGGGGCTCTGCCCGTGGCGCACGCGGAGCTGGATGTCGCGGGGGCTGGTGCCGTCGAGGGCGATCTCGA
Organism: Candidatus Nanopelagicales bacterium; assembly: GCA_035702165.1. Lineage (GTDB taxonomy): Bacteria > Actinomycetota > Actinomycetes > S36-B12 > CAIYMF01 > Longivirga. The sequence continues at coordinate 3,567 of DASSQW010000127.1, read as the reverse complement.
GCTGGCCGAGCCGGCTGCGGTCGCGGCGCACGGCGGCCTCGAGGCGCTCGTCGCAGGGGACGGTGTACCGCGTGCCGTCGCTGCTGCTCAGCACCAGCGACACGCCGTCGTCGGCCAGCCCGACGAACGCCAGCTCGCGCATCGGTCCTCCTCGCCTGGGGAGCGGGAACCCCCGCTGCCCGTCAGTCTCACCCGCCGAGCGGGCCGGGTCGAGGACCGCCACGCAGGGATTGCCACCGAGGGAAGCGACTCAGCCGACCGGGTGCGGATCGCCCTCGTGGTCGGACTGCGCCAGCGATCGTCCGAGCCGGTGGGTGCCGAGCACGGCCAGCGCGGCGGCGAGCAGCGCGCAGACGGTGAGCATGACGTAGCCCGCGGAGGCGCCGCGGGCGTCGATGACCAGTCCCGAGACGGTGGTCCCGGCTGCGAAGCCGACGGTGAGCCCGGCCATGCCGACGGTCAGCCCCTCGGTGAGCCGCTGCGCGGGAACCAGCCGCTCGATGAGAGCGAGGCCGGTGATGAGCGACGGCGCGACAGCCAGCCCGGCCACGAGCGACAGGGCACCGAGCAGGACGAGCGACCCCACCAGGGGGAAGGGCAGGCCGACCACCGCGAGGGCGACGAGCGCCGCGCGCCACTGCTGGTGCAGCGGCATCCGGGGGTGGACGCTGCCGAGGACCAGGCCCGCGATGGCCGAGCCCGTGGCGTAGAGCGCCAGGAGCAGACCGGCCCAGGAACGCGCGCCGTGCTCCGCGGCGAAGGCCACCGTCGACACCTCGGAGGAGCCGAACACCCCGCCCACGAGGATGAACACCGAGAACACGAGGGGTACGCCGGCGTACCGGATGGCCGCGCGGCCCTCGCGGTGCTCGGCGCCGGCGGCCGGCGGCTCGGTGCGCCGCTGCGGGACCAGGAGCACCGTGCCGACGATCAGCAGGACGATGCTCGCGGCGATCGCGCCCCACGACTGCCACGAGACGGCGAGAAGGGTTGCCACCGGCGGACCGGCGACGAACACGACCTCGTCGAGCACACCCTCGAGCGCGAAGGCCGTGCGGACCTCGGTCGCGCCGTCGAGCACGTAGGCCCAGCGCGCCCGGATCGCCGAGCCGACGTGCGGGATGCTGCCCTCGCCGAGCGCCATCGCCACGAACCAGGTCCACAGCGGAGCTCCGGCGAGCACGACCACGACGAGCAGCACCAGCATGACGACGGCGAAGGCGACGGCCCACGGGAAGACGCGGTGCTGGGTGTAGCGGTCGATCCAGCGCGACAGGAACGGGCCGAACGCGGCGGTCGCCAGCGCGCCGGTGGCGGAGACGGCACCGGCAAGGCCGTAGGACTCGCCGCGCAGGGTGAGGAACAGGATGACGCCGAGCCCGAGCATGGACATCGGGAAGCGCTGCACGAAGCCCGCGGCGCTGAAGCGCAGCGTGCCCGGTCGCCGCAGGAGGTCGAGGTACGGCGCGAGCACGCGACGACGCTACTCACCCGTGGTGCGATCGGACGAATCCGCCGACAGGATGGCGGGATGACGGTGACCGGCCCGCGGGGCTCCTACGACGCGGTTCTGCTCGTCTCCTTCGGCGGTCCCGAGGGTCCCGACGACGTCGTGCCCTACCTGGAGAACGTGACCCGCGGCCGCGGCATCCCGCGCGAACGGCTGGTCGAGGTCGGCGCGCACTACACGTTCTTCGGCGGCGTCTCGCCGATCAATGCGCAGACACGCGCTCTGCTCGACGCCATCCGGGCCGACCTCGCCGACCACGGTGCCGACGTCCCCGTGTACTGGGGCAACCGCAACTGGCACCCCTACCTCGCCGAGACGTTGCGCGCGATGCGCGACGACGGCATCACCAGCGCCGCGTGCTTCGTGACGTCGGCGTACTCGTCGTACTCCGGCTGCCGGCAGTACCGCGAGAACCTCTTCGACGCCGTCGCCCAGGTCGAGGCCGACGGCCGCGGGGCGGCTCCGCGGCTGGACAAGCTGCGCCACTACTTCGACCACCCGGGCTTCGTGGGCACGATGGTCGACCACGTCGTCGACGCCGCCGTGCGCGTGGGTGTCGATCGTCCGCGCCTGGTGTTCACGACGCACTCGATCCCGCTGTCGTCGGCAGCGGCGAGCGGACCGGACGGCGACGCGTACGTCGCCCAGCACCGCGAGGTGGCGCGGCTCGTGCACGAGGCGGTGTCCGCGCGGGTCGACGTCGAGCCGGAGTGGGACCTCGTGTACCAGTCGCGATCCGGACCGCCCCAGGTCCCGTGGCTCGAGCCCGACATCAGCGACCACCTGACTGCTGTCCGCGGCACGAGCACCGAGGGAGTCGTGATCGTGCCGCTCGGTTTCGTGAGCGACCACATGGAGGTCCTGTGGGACCTCGACACCGTCGCCCTCGATCACGCGCGAGCGATCGGGCTGCCCGCCTCCCGCGCAGGCACGGTAGGGACCGATCCGCGTTTCGTCGCGGTCGTGCGCGACCTCCTGCTCGAGCGCGTCGGTCTCGCGCCCGCCCGGGCGCTGTCGCCGCTCGGACCGTCGCACGACGTGTGCCCGGGCACGTGCTGCCCGAACCCGCGCGGCGAGCGCCCCGCCCTCTGCGAGGCTCCCCGATGAGATGTGTCCACGCTCCGCTCCACCGACGCCGCAGCACATCTCGACGGGGGAGTAGGGCAGGATCGAGGCCGTGAGGCTGTCCTACGATCCCGAGCTCCTCGACGAGCTGCACGACATCGCCATCGCCGCCGGGCGCGAGGCGGGGCGGACGGCGCTCGCCGGGCAGCGCGAGGGCGTCACCGTGGCCGCCACCAAGTCCAGCGCGACCGACATCGTGACCGAGATGGACCGCCGCACCGAGGCCCTGCTCGTCGACCGGATCCTGTCGCAGCGGCCGGACGACGGCGTCGTCGGCGAGGAGGGTTCCGACCACGTCGGCGAGACCGGCGTGCGTTGGATCCTGGACCCCATCGACGGCACGGTGAACTACCTCTACGACCAGCCGTCGTGGGCGGTGTCGATCGCCGCCGAGATCGACGGCCAGGTCGTCGTCGGCGTCGTCGTCGCACCGGTGCTCGAGGAGACGTACGTCGCCGTCGCGGGACGCGGCGCCCGCCTGCACGACGCCGACGGCGTGCGCACGCTGCGCGTCAACGACCCGGTGGAGCTCCCGACCGCTCTGGTCGCCACCGGCTTCGGCTACACCAAGGAACGGCGTACGTCGCAGGCACGCGTCGTCGCGGGCGTGATCCCGCAGGTGCGCGACGTGCGCCGGCTCGGCGCCTGCAGCATCGACCTCTGCCACGTGGCCGCAGGCCGGGTCGACGCCTACTACGAGCGGGGTCCCCAGGCGTGGGACCTCGCCGCCGGCGGGCTCGTCGCCCAGGAGGCGGGGGCACGCGTCGAGGGCCTGCACGGTGCGCTCGCCGGCGACGAGCTCATCCTCGCGGCCGGGCCGCACCTGTTCCGCCCGCTGCACGACCTGCTCGACTCGCTCGGAGCAGACAGGGACTGACCGCAGACCAGGACCGACCCGGAGGAGCCATGCCCCCGTCCGCCGTGCGCGCCGC
>DASSQW010000126.1:0-5301 GCA_035702165.1 Candidatus Nanopelagicales bacterium | reverse complement strand
GGTCGGCCCGGCACCCGAGGGACTGCCCGCCGACGTCGTCGTCACCCGCGAGGAGCCGCCCTTCGGCGGTCCGTACGCAGCGGTCGTCGCGGGCCTCGACGCGCTCGACGAGTCGGCGACCGCGGTGGTGGTGCTCGCCGGGGACCTGCTCGATCCCGCACCGCTGCTCCCCCGCCTGCTCGCAGCTCTCGAGGGCACCGACGACAAGGGCCACACCGTCGAGGCCGCGGTCGCGATCGACTCCGAGGCTCGGCGTCAGCCCCTGCTCGCGGCGTACCGCGTCGAGGCCCTGGTCGGAGGCCTCGCCGGCGTCGATGCCTACCACCGCGCGGCGTACGACCTGCTCGACGGCCTGCACGTCGTCACGGTCGAGGACCGTGGCCGGCACAGCCGCGACGTCGACGTCCCCGCCGACCTCCCCTGACGCCGCCGCCTCGCGTCCGCACCTGTCGCACAGCCGTCCCTCCCAGCAGGGACGGATGCGGGGCCGCCGGGGTTACGCCCGGGGAGCCCAGCTCGGGCGGCGGCGCTCGAGGAAGGCGGTCATGCCCTCGCGCGCCTCGTCGCTCGCGAACAGGCTGCCGGAGAGCTCGGCGGCGAACGCGAACGCGTCGTCGCGCGGCATCGCCGGCACCCGGCGCAGCAGCTCCTTGGTGCGCGCGACCGCGATCGGGCCGCCCTGCCGCAGCGCCCCGACGTACGCCGCGACGGCGGCGTCGAGCGCATCGTCGGGCACGACGGCGTTGAGCATGCCGGCGTCGAGCATCCGCTGGGCCGACACTCGCTCGCCGGTGAGCAGCAGCTCGCGTGCGTCGGCGGGGTGCAGCTTCGCGAGGCAGACGACCGAGATGACTGCGGGGGAGACGCCGACGCGGACCTCGCTGAACGCGAACCGCGCGGACTCCGCCGCGACCGCCAGGTCGGCTGCGGCCACCAGCCCGTTGCCGCCGCCCGCGACGTGTCCCTGCACCCGCGCGATCAGCGGCTTGGGATGGTCGAGCATCGCCTCGAGGACGGCGACGAGCGCTTGCGGTCCGGTGCCCGCGAACGACCCGTCGTCGGACGCCGTCGCTCCTGCGAGGTCGGCGCCGGCGCAGAACACCGTGCCGTCGCCCGTGAGCACGACGACGCGCGCTGCGTCGTCGTCGGCCGCTGCGGCGAGGTGCTCGGCGAGCGCCGTCATCGTCGCGGGGTTCAGCACGTTGCGCGTCTCCGGGCTCGCGAGCGTGATCGTCGCGACGCCCTCCGAGACCTCGTACCTGACCGTCATCCCGTTCCCTCTCTGTCGAGGTCGCTCACCTGACCGTCGGTTCTGACCGGCCTCTGACCGCGAGGTGAGCGAGCCCGGTGGTCCTAGCGGCGGCCCATGCCCTCGAGGAGGGCCAGCACGCGCAGCATGACCTCGTCGGCGCCGCCGCCGATGGAGATCAGGCGGGTGTCGCGGAAGTACCGCGCGACCCAGAGGTCCTCGGCGTAGCCCATCCCGCCGTGGAACTGCACGGCGGTGTCGGCGACGTCGCGCGCGAGGCGCCCGGCCTTGAGCTTGGCGATCGTGGCCATCCGCGTGACATCCTCGCCGGCCACCTTGCGGGCCGCGGCCGCGAGGCAGTACTCGTGCACGACGTCGACGTCGGCCACGAGCTCCGCGAGGCGGTACTGCAGGTGCTGGTTGGCCATGAGCGGCTTCCCGAACGCTTCGCGCTGCTGGAGGTAGTCGATGGTCCGGTCGATCGCGCGGCGCGCGCCGGACACCGCCATGTAGGCGCCGATGAGCCGCTCGTCCTGGAACTGCTGCATCTGCAGGTAGAAGCCCTGGCCGGGCTCGCCCACGGTGTTGCTCACGGGCACGCGCACGCCGTCGAGCACGAGCTCGGCGGTGTCGCTGGAGTGGTTGCCCATCTTCTTGATGAGCCGGCCCACGGAGAAGCCGGCGGTGCTCGTGGGTACGACGATGAGCGACATCCCGCCGTAACCGGGTACGTCGCTCGTGCGCGCGAGCAGGCAGACCCAGTCGGCCTGGGATCCGTTGGTGATCCACATCTTCCGGCCGTCGATCACCCAGTCGTCGCCGTCGCGACGGGCGCGGGTGCGGATTCCGCCGACGTCGCTCCCGGCGTCGGGCTCGCTCACCGCGATGCTGCACACGAGCTCGCCCCGCAGCGCCGGCGCGAGGTAGCGCGCCTTGAGCTCGGGGGAGCCGTGCCGAGCCAGCGCAGGCGTCGCCATCGCCGCCTGGACCGCGATCCCCATCGGTACGCCGGCGCAGTCGGCGCGCCCGAGCTCCTCGGCGAGCACGACGGTGTAGGAATGATCGGCGCCCTGCCCGCCGTCGGCCTCGTCGTACTCGAGACCGAGCGCTCCGAGCGCGGCCAGCTTGGGCAGCACCTCGTGCGCGGGCCAGGTGCCCGCCTCCTCCCAGGCGTCGGCGTTCGGATTGATCTCGTTCTCGACGAACGCCCGGACTGCGGCCCGGAACGCTTCGTGCTCGGGCGATCCCGTGAGCGATGTCGGCACGGTCATGGCGGTCATCGAGCCCCCTTGTCGGTCGTGCGGCGGGTCGTGCGTCCCGGTGCCGTGCTGCGGATGCCGAGCCCGCGGGCCCAGAGCGTGGTCAGCGTCTCGACCGCGCGCTCGTCGTCGGACCCGACGCCCTCACCGCGGCCGTACCAGTGCCGGCCGAAGCCCTCGACCATCGCGCAGAGGGCGGCAGCGGCGACGTGAGCGTCCACGTCGCTGTCGGCCACGCCCGCCTTCTGCAGGCGTGCGATGTCGTGGCTCACCCGGCCCACGTGGTCGCGGCGCACTCCGGACAGCGCGTCGCGGTAGCGGGAGTCGGCCATCGCCGCCTCCTCGACCACCTCGAGCATCCGCCCGTGGCGGCGGTAGGCCGCGAGGTAGCGGCGGTTGGCCTCGAGCATCCGCTCCTGCGGGTCGGCGATCTCGTCGCCGATGGCGAGGGCGGCGTAGACCTCGTCGATCATCGTGTCGACGAGCGCGCGCAGCACCGCCTCCTTGTCGGAGAACCAGGTGTAGGTCGTGCCGTGGGAGACCCCGGCCGCTCGGGCGATGTCGCCCATCCGCGTGCCGGCGTACCCGCGCTGCTCGAACACACCGCGCGCGGCGAGCAGCAGGTTCTCGCGGGTCCGCCGTCCGCGCTCGGTGAGCGGGGGAGCCTTCACGGTCTCGGCCGTCATGGTGAAGCCTCGCCGTGCGGGGTGCCGGGCACGAGCGCCACCGGCACATCGGCGTACCGCGCGCGCAGGTGCTCGCCGAGGCCCTTGGCCTGCGGGTCGAGGCTGGTGGAGTCGGCCACCCCGCGCCCGAGCAGACCGTGGACGACGACGTTGACCGCGCGCAGGTTCGGGAGCAGGTGCACGTCGACGCGGAGTCCCTCGGTCTCGGGGAGCAGGGCGTGCAGGCGCGCCGCGTCCAGGTAGCGCACGAGCCACCCGAACCTCGCGACGTCGAGCGCCTCGTCGCCGCTGTCACGCACCCAGAGACCGACGTTGGCGCTTCCTCCCTTGTCGCCCGAGCGCGCGCCGAGGAAGGTGCCCAGCGGCAGTCGCGTGGTCGGTGCCGTGAGCCAGTCGGTACCGGTGCCGGGGACGGCCGAGTAGTCGACGAAGGATGCGGGGCGGCTCGCTCCGGACGGCAGGGGTCCGATCGGGTCGTGCCCCTCCAGGTGCACGGTCTGGGTCACGGCCGCGGCATCGACCGTGGTCGGCCAGTAGACGCCGTACGGCGTTCCCTCGGACGGGGGAGCGGTGGGGAACATGCCGGGGTAGCCAGCGAGCGCGCTCTCGACGATCGGCGCCGTGAACGGCTTGCCGACGGCCTGCGGGTCGGCGGCCTTCACCGTCAGCCGGAGCTCGGCCTGGGCCTCGGCGGTCGTCGCCGGATCTATCCGATCGTGGCGCAGCAGCGCGACGTGCACTTCGCGCACCGAGAAGCCCGACGCCGCGGCGTTCTCCTGCGGTGTGCTCGAGATCGCTTGCGCCAGAGGGATTCCTGCGATCGTCCGTAGCGCGAGGTCCGCCTTCGCCTCGATGTCGAGGCCGGTGAGCACGAGCGATGCCGTGTTGCGGAAGCCGCCGAGCGTGTTCATCGCGACCTTCGCGCGCACCGGTGCGGACGTGCCGCGGGCGCCGCCGATGCTCACGCGATCGGGGCCAACCTGCGCGACCGCGATCGTGTCGAACCGCGCAGTGACGTCGGGGTTCGCGTACGCCGGTCCGCCGATCTCGTAGAGCAGCTGAGCGGTGACCGTGCCCACCGACACGAGGCCGCCGGTGCCGTCGTGCTTGCCGATGACGCTGCTGCCGTCGGCGGCGACCTCCGCCCACGGGAAGCCGACGTGCTCGAGGCCGGGCACCTCGTGGAAGAACGCGTAGTTGCCGCCGGTCGCCTGCGCGCCGCACTCGATGACGTGCCCCGCCACGACCGCGCCGGCGAGGGCGTCGAGATCGTCGTCGTAGGACCAGCCGTGCCACCACGCCGCGGGTCCGACGACGAGCGCGGCGTCGGCGACCCGGCCGGTGATGACGACGTCGGCGCCCGCGGCGAGCGCGGCGGTGATGCCGCGACCGCCGAGGTAGGCGTTGGCCGTGAGCGGCGGCAGCCCGAAGGACTCGAGGGACTCTCCGGTGTCGAGGTTGGTGAACGTCTCGCCCGCGGCGCGGAGGTCGTCGAGGCGGGGGAGCAGGTCGTCGCCCTCGACGTAGGCGATCCGCACCTGCGCCAGGCCGAGCTCGTCCGCCTTCTCCCGCAAGGCTTTCGCGGCCCCGGCCGGGTCGAGGCCGCCGGCGTTGCTCACGACCTTGATCCCACGGTCGAGGCAGGTGCCGAGCACCTGCTCCATCTGCGTGAGGAACGTGCGCGCGTAGCCGCTGCCCGGGCCGTGCTTCATCCGCTGCCGCGCGAGGATCAGCATGGTGAGCTCGGCAAGCCAGTCGCCGGTGAGCACGTCGATCGGTCCGCCCTCGACCATCTCGCGCGCCGAGGAGAGCCGGTCCCCGAAGAACCCCGAGCAGTTCGCGACCCGCACCGGTCCCCTGACGCCGGCATGCCCGCTCACTCCGCCACCCCCGTCCCGGGCGACCGTGCCCCACGCAGCCTCAGCGGCGGCGGGGGCTCCCCACCGGATCCCCAGCGGGCGCCCCGGCGACGAGGGGTGGACCTGGACTGCGTCAGAGGCATCTCGGGCACCTTCACCTGGAATCAGCTGCTCAGGTTGACGACGAGGGTGTGGGCGTCGACGGACTGGCCGACGGCGACGTGGATCCCGGTGACGACGCCGTCGAC
>DASSQW010000125.1:0-3716 GCA_035702165.1 Candidatus Nanopelagicales bacterium | reverse complement strand
GGCCGGCGCTCCTTACAGCTTCAGCAGGTTGGCGTCGTCGACCGAGGCCGACCGTCGGGCACGGAAGATCGCCATGATGATGGCGAGGCCGACCACGACCTCGGCGGCGGCGACGACCATGACGAACAGGGCCATGACCTGGCCGTCGAGGGCGCCGTGCATCCGCGAGAACGTGACGAGAGAGAGGTTGGTCGCGTTGAGCATGAGCTCGACGCCCATGAAGACGATGATCGCGTTGCGCCTCGTCAGCACCGTGGCGGTGCCGATGGCGAAGAGGATCACCGACAGGTAGACGTAGTACATCGGGCTCACTTGGTGCCGCCTTCCTCGATCTCGCGCTCCATGTGGCGCTCGACCTCACGCAGGGAGTCGGTCGTCGCGACCTGGTCACGGGCCACGAGGACGCGCGAGACGGACTTGCTGCTCGGAGTGCCGTCGGGCAGCAGCGCCGGGGTGTCGACCGCGTTGTGCCGGGCGTAGACACCCGGGGCCGGCAGGCCGGCGACGTCGCGGTTGTCGCGGACGCGCTTGGCGGCCCACTCGGCCTGGGTGATGCGCGGCGTGAGGCGCTCGCGGTGCGCGAGCACCATCGCCCCGAGGGCCGCGGTGATGAGCAGGGCCGAGGTCACCTCGAAGATCCAGACGTACTGTCCGAAGATCAGCTCGGCGACGCCGGTGATGTTGCCGGGGTCCTGGTTGGTCGCGACGAGCTTGTCCATGCCGGTCTGCACGGTGTTCTGGTCGACGACCGTCGCGCCGATCGTGAAGAAGAGCAGGCCGGCGAGGCCGACGACGAGCAGCAGAGAGGCCCAGCGCTGGCCCTTGATCGTCTCGACGATCGAGTCCGAGGAGTCGACGCCGACGAGCATGAGCACGAAGAGGAAGAGCATCATCACGGCGCCGGTGTAGACGAACACCTGCACGACGCCGAGGAAGTCGGCGTTCTGCATGATGTAGAAGATGCCGAGGATGACCATGACGAGGGCCACCCCGAGCGCGGCGTGCACCGCCTTGCGCGCGAAGAGCAGCCCGAGCGCGGCGATGACCGCGATCGGGGCCAGGATCCAGAAGCCGGCGGCTTCAGCGCTGGAGGTCACGGGTTGGCCCCTTCCCGGGTCTGGGCAGCCGTGAAGTCGGCTGCGTGGGCGACGTCGTGCTCACCGGGCAGCGCGGCGCCCGGGTTGCCCGGGCCCTGCGCGTAGGCGCTCTCGTCGTCGGCCGCGGCGTCCCGCGCGGAGACGTACGCACGCTGGGCGTCGGTCGAGGTCGTGACCTTGCCCTGGTAGTAGTCGCGCTCCTCCATGCCGTCGACCATGGGGAAGGGCGGCGGGAGCATGCCGGTCTGGAGCGGGGCGAGCAGCTGGTCCTTGGTGAAGATCAGCTTGCCGCGGTCGTTGTCGGCGAGCTCGTAGAAGTTCGTCATCGTGAGGGCCCGCGTCGGGCAGGCCTCGATGCAGAGGCCGCAGAAGATGCAGCGCAGGTAGTTGATCTGGTAGACGCGGCCGTAGCGCTCACCCGGGCTGAACCGGCCGGTGCCGCCCGGGGTGTCGTCGTTGTCGGCGCCCTCGACGAGGATCGCGTCGGCGGGGCAGGCCCAGGCGCAGAGCTCGCAACCGACGCACTTCTCGAGGCCGTCGGGGTGGCGGTTCAGCTGGTGGCGGCCGTGGAAGCGCGGCGCGGTCGGGCGCGGCTTCTCGGGGTACTCCTCCGTGGCGACCTTGCGGAACATCGTCGAGAACGACACCCCGAAGCCGGCGACCGGCGCGAAGAGGTCGGAGAAGAAGCCGCCACCGCGGTCGTCCTGACCGGGCTTGCCGGGCTTGCCGCTCGAGGTGCTGCTGGTGTCGTCAGCCATGGGTCTCCTCCTTGAGGGTGGTCGAGCCGCCGGTGGCGCCCGCGCCGCTCGTCGAGGCGGTCGACAGGACCGGCTCGCCGGCGAGGCGGGGGCGGGGCTCGACGAGGCGCTGGCCGGGCAGGGGCGGCACGGGGTAGCCGCCCTCGAACGGGTCGATCTCCTCCGGCGGGGCCTCGTCCTCGGCGGCCGCGCGCTGGGCGCGCCGGTCGTCCCAGATCCAGGCGGCGGCGAGGGCGATGACGGCGACGATGCTCACGATGACGACGGTCGCCACCGACAGCTCGCGGCCCGCGAAGGTCAGCTTGCTGTCACCGAGGAAGCCGAGCTGGGCGCCGCGGATGAAGGCGACGGCCACGACCCAGGCGAGGGTGATCGGGATGAGGACCTTCCAGCCGAAGCGCATGAACTGGTCGTAGCGCACGCGCGGGAGCGACCCGCGCAGCCAGACGAAGAGGAACATGAAGAGCCACAGCTTGACGGTGAACCACAGCAGGCCCCACCAGCCACCACCGAACATGTTGTCGTTGATCGCGGAGATGAAGGGCGGTGCCTGCCAGCCACCGAGGAAGAGCGTCGTCGCGAGCGCCGAGACGGTGAACATGTTGACGTACTCACCGAGGTAGAACATCGCGAAGCGCATCGAGGAGTACTCGGTGTGGAAACCACCGGTCAGCTCGCCCTCGCCCTCGGCGAGGTCGAAGGGCAGGCGGTTCGTCTCGCCGACCATCGTGATGACGTAGACGGCGAAGCTGAAGAAGGCCGGGAGGATGTACCAGAGCGAGCTCTGGGCCGTGACGATCGCCGAGGTCGACATCGAGCCGCTGTAGAGGAAGATCGCGACGAGCGAGAGGCCCATGGCGATCTCGTAGCTGATGACCTGGGCGGTCGAGCGCAGGCCACCGAGCAGCGGGTAGGTCGAGCCCGAGCTCCACCCGGCGAGGATGATGCCGTAGACGCCGACCGAGGCGACCGCAAGCACGAGGAGCACGGCGACGGGCACATCGGTGATCTGCAGCGGTGTCTCGTGGCCGAACATCGAGACCGAGCCGCCCAGCGGGATGATCGCGAACGAGACGAAGGCCATCGTCGCGGCGATGAGCGGAGCGAGGGTGTAGATCAGCCGCTCGGCGCGCGCCGGGGTGATGTCCTCCTTGAGCATCGACTTCATGCCGTCGGCGAGGGTCTGCAGCAGGCCGAACGGGCCGTTGCGGTTGGGCCCGGGTCGCTGCTGCATGCGCCCGATGACGCGCCGCTCGAACCAGATGACGAGCAGCGTCGAGAGAAGCAGGTAGACGAACACGCCGACGGCCTTGATGAGCGCGAGCCACAGCGGGGTGTCGCTGAAGTCGGCCGTGGGGTTCTCGGCCGGCGCGAGCGCCGGCAGCCCGCCGACCATGCCGTATGCCGTGAGGGCGAGGCTCATGCCACACCACCCTTCGTGACGGCGACACGTCCACCGGCATCGGTGCCGAGACCCGTGCGCACGGAGCAGTCCTTGGAGTTGGTCGGGAGCCAGACGACGCCGTCGACCATGTCGGCCGTGACGAGCGCCGGCACGGTGACGGAGCCGGCGGGACCGGTCACGGTGACGGGGTCACCGTCGAGCACGTCGAGCGCAGCGGCGGCCGCGACGGACAGCCGGGCGACCGCCCGGGGAGCGGTGCCGGCGAGGAAGGGCTCGCCGTCCTGCATCCGGCCCGCGTCAAGCAGGGTGGGCCACGTCGAGAGCGTGAAGGAGCCGGTGCCGGCCGGCGCCCCGGCGGCGCGGTGGCCCTCGGAGGCGATCGTCGCGCGGGCTCCGCCCCAGGGGCCGAGCGCCTCGAACTGGTCGTGGATCTCGCGCTGGGTGCGGGTCTCGAGG
>DASSQW010000124.1:0-10451 GCA_035702165.1 Candidatus Nanopelagicales bacterium | reverse complement strand
CAAGACGCTCTCGGGCGAGGACGTCGTCGCCGTGATCGAGGGCATCGAGGGCCCGCTCGTCGACGGCCGCGGCTACGTCGAGCCCGACTTCGTCGCCGACCTCGAGGCCTACCACCAGCGGGCCGTCGAGGCGCACAAGGTCGACCACGAGCGCCGGCCGGGCCTGCCCGAGCTGCCCCAGCCCGTCGCCGCCGCGACCCGCGCCGCCGACGAGTCCTGACCCGCGATCCCGCATGTAACAGCTCTTGTTGGGGTGTTCCCGCACGGACCACCCCAACAACGCCTGTTGCATCGGGAGCGTCAGGGGCGGAGGCGGCCGGAGGTCTGGCCGCGCACGCAGGTGAAGCCCAGGGCGGCGTAGAGGGCGCGTGCGGCGTCGTTGTCGGCGTACATGCCGAGGGTCACGGCAGGAGCGCCTGACTCGAGGCTCTGCGCGGTCACGGTGCCGCACACGACGCGCGCGAGCCGTCGACCCCGGCGCGCGGGATGGGTCGCGACGTCGTTGAGGTGGTGCGCGCCGGACCGGTGGTGCGTGATCGCCACCAGGCCGACGAGCCCGCCGGAGTCCTGCGTGTCCGGGGCATCGACTCCCTCGGGATCCCCGAGACCCGCCCAGCGTGCGACGCGCGGGTCGCCGGCAGGGATCGACGCCGTCGGCGAGGCGAGCTCGAGCAGGGCAGCGATCCGATGGTCCGCCGGGTCGAGATCCACCACGGTCGCACCGGGGACGGCGTACGCCGCCGGGTCGGGCGCGCGGTCGGTCCACCAGAGGTCCCACTCCCAGGCCTCGGGCTGGCGCAGGTGGGCGGGGAGCAGGTCGCGACCGCCTCGGCTGATCGTGACGCCGGCGACAGGGGTGCCGGCGTCGGCGGACCGGGCGGCGACGTCGACCAGCAGCTCGGCGGCGACCTTGAGGTCGCGCGCGGACGCCGGGTCCGCGGCGAGCCCGGTGGCCCAGCGCAGGCCGGTGCGGTGCTGACCGACCCAGGCCACGGCGGTGCCGGGCACGGCCGCGATCTCCGCCAGGTTGCCGGGGTCGAGCTCGAAGCGGACGAACGGGTCGTCGTCGAGCGCCTCGAGCAGGGTGCGGTGCAGGGACAGCTGGTGGTCGTCGGCGGCCGGGCTCACCCGGCAACCCTGCCACGGCCGCCGCACCGGTCCCGACCCACCCGCGGCGCGGTTCCGCGCGTCCGCACCTGCTGTCGAGCCGCGTGCTCCGCAGGCGATGCGGACGCGGGACGTGGGACAACCCGGGCGAGCCGGGGCAACGTGCCCGCCTAGGCTTGGCGGGTGACCGCGAGCCTGTTCGACGAGGGGGTGTCGTCCTCGCGCGCCACAGCCCCGCTCGCCGTGCGGATGCGCCCCCGCACCCTCGACGAGCTGGTCGGGCAGAAGCACCTGCTCGAGCCCGGGAGCCCGCTGCGGCGGCTGGTGGCCAGCGCCGCCGACGGCGGTCCCGGCCCGACCAGCGTGATCCTGTGGGGCCCGCCCGGCACGGGCAAGACCACGCTCGCCAGCCTCGTGAGCACCTCCACCGGCCGGCGCTTCGTCGAGCTCTCCGCCGTGACGGCCGGCGTCAAGGACGTCCGCGAGGTCGTCGAGCGTGCGCGCGACGCGCTCGGCATGCACGACACCGGGACGGTGCTCTTCGTCGACGAGGTGCACCGCTTCTCCAAGACCCAGCAGGACGCGCTGCTCCCGGCGGTCGAGAACGGCTGGGTCACCCTGGTGGCCGCGACCACGGAGAACCCGTCGTTCTCGGTGATCTCGCCGCTGCTGAGCCGCTCCTTGGTCCTCACGCTGGCGTCGCTCACCGACGACGACGTGCGGGCCCTACTCCACCGCGCGCTCACCGACCCGCGCGGCCTCGACGGCGCGTTCGAGCTCTCCGCCGAGGCCGAGGACCACCTGCTCCGCATCGCCGGCGGAGACGCGCGGCGGGCGCTCACCAGCCTCGAGGCGTCGGCCGGCGCCGCGCTCGACACCGGCAGCCACGTCATCGACCTGACCGCGGTCGAGCGCGCGGTCGACAAGGCCGCGCCGCGCTACGACCGCGACGGCGACCAGCACTACGACGTCATCAGCGCGTTCATCAAGTCCTGCCGCGGCTCCGACGTCGACGCCGCGCTGCACTACCTCGCCCGCATGCTCGAGGCGGGGGAGGACCCGCGCTTCATCGCGCGGCGCCTGATCATCCTCGCGAGCGAGGACGTCGGCCTCGCCGACCCGACAGCGCTGCAGACCGCCGTCGCGGCGGCTCAGGCCGTTCAGCTCATCGGCCTGCCCGAGGGCCGCCTCACGCTGGCCCAGGCCACGATCGCGATCGCGCTGGCGCCCAAGTCCAACGCCGTCATCTCCGCGATCGGCGCCGCGGAGGCCGACGTACGCCGAGGTCTCATCGGCGCCGTACCGGCGCACCTGCGGGACGCGCACTACGCGCGCGCCGGGGACCTCGGGCACGGCGTCGGCTACGTCTATCCGCACGGTCTCCCGGGCGGCGTCGCGGCGCAGCAGTACGGCCCCGACCAGCTCGGGACCAGGCGCTACTACGAGCCGACGCGGCACGGGGTCGAGGCGAGGTACGCCGAGGTCTACGAGCGGGTCCGCGTCGCCCTCGGCCGCGACGCCGCACCCGAGGACGACGCACCGCCGCCGCTAGGCTCCGGAGCCGACACCAGCACGAGCACCTCAGCACCCGACAGCGACACCAGCAGCCGAGAGGGCCAGCCCTGATGGACTCCGCCGAGATCCGCAGCCGATTCCTGCGGTACTTCAACGAGCGCGGCCACACCGTGGTCCCGTCCGCGTCGCTGCTGCTCGACGACCCGACGCTGCTCTTCGTCAACGCGGGCATGGTGCCCTTCAAGCCCTACTTCCTGGGCGAGGCTCCGGCGCCCTACGACCGGGCCGCCTCGGTGCAGAAGGTCGTGCGCACGCTCGACATCGACGAGGTCGGCAAGACCACGCGCCACGCCTCGTTCTTCCAGATGGCCGGCAACTTCTCCTTCGGCGACTACTTCAAGGAGGGCGCCATCCCGTTCGCGTGGGAGCTGCTCACCTCCTCCCAGGCCGACGGCGGCTACGGCTTCGCCGAGGAGCACCTGTGGGCCACCGTCTACGAGAGCGACGACGAGGCCCTCGAGATCTGGCACAAGGTCGTCGGGCTGCCCCTCGACCGGATCCAGCGGCGCGACGCCAAGGACAACTACTGGTCGATGGGCGTCCCCGGGCCAGGCGGACCCTGCTCGGAGATCTACTTCGACCGCGGCCCCGAGCACGGACGCGAGGGCGGCCCGGTCGCCGACGAGGACCGCTACCTCGAGGTGTGGAACCTCGTGTTCATGCAGGACGAGCTCTCGGCCGTCCGCTCCAAGACCGACTTCGACATCAAGGGCTCGCTGCCCGCGAAGAACATCGACACCGGCATGGGCCTCGAGCGGATGGCCGCACTTCTGCAGGGCGTCGACAACATCTACGAGATCGACACCACCAAGCACATCCTCGACCGCGCCACCGAGCTCTCGGGCGCGCGCTACGGCGCCGACCACACCGACGACGTGCGGCTGCGCGTGGTCGCCGACCACGCGCGCACCTGCGCGTTCCTCGTGCAGGACGGTGTGCTCCCGGGCAACGAGGGCCGCGGTTACGTCCTGCGCCGCATCATGCGGCGCGTCATCCGCAACATGCGCCTGCTCGGCGCCGGCGACCCGGTGATGGGCGAGCTCATCGACTCCACCGTGGCTGCGATGGGCCCTCAGTACCCCGAGCTGCTCACCGATGCCGGTCGCCTGCGCAGCGTCTGCGAGGGCGAGGAGGCGGCGTTCGCGCAGACCCTGCGCACCGGGACCACCATCTTCGACAGCGCCGTCGCCGACCTGCAGAAGGGCGGTGGCACCGTGCTGCCCGGAGACCAGGCCTTCGCGCTGCACGACACCTACGGCTTCCCGATCGACCTGACCCTCGAGATGGCGGCCGAGAAGGGCCTGCAGGTCGACGAGGACGGCTTCCGCCGCCTCATGACCGAGCAGCGCGACCGCGCCAAGCAGGCCGAGCGGGCTCGCAAGGCAGGGCTCAGCAACCAGACGGCGTACCGCGAGATCATGGACGCCTCCGGCGTCACGCGCTTCACCGGCTACGACGAGGTCGCGTCCGAGGCGACGCTGCGCGGCCTGCTCGTCGACGGCGAGTCCGTGCCCAGCGCGCGCGAGGGCGACAGCATCGAGGTCGTCCTGGACCGCACGCCGTTCTACGCCGAGGGCGGCGGACAGCTCGCCGACGCCGGCACGATCAGCCTCGCCGACGGCACCGTCCTCGTGATCGACGACGTCCAGCAGCCGGTGCCCGGTCTCTACGTGCACCGCGGCCGCGTGGCCAGCGGCGAGGCCGTCGTCGGCTCCGAGGTCGTCGGCAGCGTCGACCTCGAGCGCCGTCGCGCCATCTCCCGCGCGCACACCGCCACGCACCTGGTCCACAAGGGGTTCCGCGAGGCGCTCGGCGAGACGGCCACCCAGATGGGCTCGGAGAACTCGCCCGGCCGGTTCCGCTTCGACTTCCCGTGGTCGAGCGCCGTCCCGGCGTCGGTGATGGCCGACGTCGAGGCGCGCGTCAACGCCGTGCTGGAGGAGGACCTCGCCGTCCACGCCGAGTACATGTCCCAGGACGAGGCACGTGCCGCTGGCGCGATGGCTCTCTTCGGCGAGAAGTACGGCGACCGCGTGCGCGTGGTGTCGGTCGGCGACTGGACCCGCGAGCTCTGCGGCGGCACGCACGCCCAGCGCTCCGGCCAGGTCGGCCTCGTGAAGTTCCTCTCCGAGGGGTCGATCGGCGCCGGCGTGCGCCGGGTCGAGGCGCTCGTGGGCGCCGACGCCTACCGCTTCCTGGCCCGCGAGCACCTGCTCGTCTCGCAGCTGGCCGACATCGTGAAGGCCCGGCCAGAGGAGCTGCCCGAGCGCGTCGACGGCCTGCTCTCCCGGCTCAAGGACGCCGAGCGCGAGATCGCCAAGATGCGCTCGGCCCAGATGCTGGTGAACCTCGACGGCATCCTCGGCACGGGCGAGGACATCGGTGGCGTGCGCGTGTGGACCTTCACCGCTCCCGAGGGCACCGACGCCGGCGGACTGCGCGAGATGGTCACACGCGGACGCGACCAGGTCCGTCGCGAGCTCGCGGGAGTCGTGCTCGGCGCGGCCGTGGCCGACGGCAAGGTCAGCCTCGTGGCCGCGACCAACGACCTGGCGCGCAGCGCCGGCCAGTCCGCGAACAAGGTCCTGCAGGCGGCCCTGCCGCACGTGGGCGGCCGCGGCGGCGGCAAGGACGACATGGCGCAGGGCGGCGGCACCGACGTCGCAGGCGTCCAGGCCGCGTTCGGCGCCGCCCGCGAGTCGGTCCGGGCCGCGGTCGGCGCGTGACGCTGCGCCGCGGCGTCCGGCTGGGGGTCGACGTCGGCTCCGTGCGGGTCGGCGTCGCGCGCAGCGACGTCGACGGGGTCCTCGCCGTACCCGTCGAGACCCTGGCGCGGCCGAAGGGCCGTGCCGCGCGCACCGACCTCGACGCACTCGTGGCGATGGTCACGGACTACGAGGCCCTCGAGGTCGTCGTGGGGCTGCCGCTGAGCCTCGACGGCACCGAGGGTGCCGCCGCGGCAGCGGCCCGCACCTACGCCGGCGACCTCGCTGCGGCGCTCCGCGACCGCGGTACTCCGGTCCCGATCCGCCTGCTCGACGAGCGGCTCACCACGGCGCAGGCGAGCCGGGGCCTGGCGGCGGCCGGGCGGAACTCGCGGGAGGGCCGGTCCGTCGTCGATCAGGCGGCGGCTGTCATCATCGTGCAGCACGCTCTGGACGCCGAACGCTCCACCGGGACCCCGCCCGGCACGCTCCTGGCCGACCTCGGCCCGACCCCGGAAGGACCCGCATGAGCCAGCTCGGCCTGGGCATGGCGCCCGACGACGCCCCCGTGCGTCGCCGGCGCTCGCGCGGACCTCTGGCGGCGCTCCTGGCCATCGTGGCGCTCGTCGTCGTCGGGCTCGGCGCGTTCCTCGGCCTCCGGTCCCTCGCGAGCGGCGCCACGGACTTCCAGGGCGAGGGCTCCGGCTCGGTCACCGTCGTGGTCAAGAAGGGCGACAGCCTCAGCGCGATCGGCCGCACGCTGGCCGGCGCGGGCGTCGTCGCCGACGAGGGCGCCTTCGTCGACGCGGCGAGCTCGGACCCGCGCGCCCAGGGCATCTCGCCGGGCACCTACGTGCTGCGCAGCGGGATGAGCGGCCAGGCGGCCCTCGACCTCATGCTCGACCCGGCCTCGCGCAGGATGGCCAAGGTCGTCGTGCCGGAGGGGCTGCGGCTCGACAAGACGCTCGCGATCGCGTCGAAGGCCACCGGCATACCGCTCGACGCCCTCACGACCGCAGCCGCGAAGGCCGGCTCGCTCGGCCTCCCCGACTACGCCGAGGGCAATCCCGAGGGGTTCCTGTTCCCGGCCACGTACGAGTTCCAGCCCGACGCCTCGGCCGACGACGTCGTGAAGGCGATGCTCGAGCGCTTCGACCAGGCGGCCACCGACGTCGACCTGCAGGCCGCGGCCGCGCAGCGCGGGCTCACGCCGCTCGAGGTCGTCACCGTCGCCAGCATCCTCGAGGTCGAGGTCGCCCCGGCCGACTACGCGAAGGCGGCACGCGTCCTCTACAACCGCCTCGACAAGGGCATGCGGCTGCAGCTGGACTCCACGGTCAACTACGCCCTGGGCAAGTCCGACCTCAAGCTCACCGCGGCCGACCTCGCGACGGACTCGCCGTACAACACCTACAAGGTGAAGGGCCTGCCGCCCACCCCGATCAGCGCGCCCGGCGAGGCCGCGCTGCAGGCGGCGCTCAACCCCGAGGACGGCGGCTGGCTCTACTGGGTCACGACCGACCTCGACAAGCGCACCACCGAGTTCGCGACGACCTACGACCAGTTCCTCGTCCTGAAGAAGAAGTTCCAGGCCAATGCCGGCTGACGGCGGACCGGCAGGCCCGGTCCGCCGCGCCGCCGTGCTGGGGCACCCGATCGCGCACACTCTCTCGCCCGTCCTGCACCGCGCCGCCTGGGCCGGCCTCGGCCTGCCGTGGGAGTACTCCGTCGTCGACTGCACCGAGGCCGACCTCGCGGCGTACGTCGCGTCGCGGGACGCGTCCTGGGTCGGTCTCTCGCTCACCATGCCGCTCAAGCAGGCGGTGCTGCCGCTGCTCGACGAGGCCGACGACCTCGTGACCGCGACCGGGGCCGCGAACACCCTGCTGCTCGACGGTGGTCGTCGACGCGGGGCGAACACCGACGTCGAGGGCATCGAGGCGGTGCTCGCGGAGCAGCAGGCACCCCACGGCACGGCGGCCGCCCTGCTCGGGGGCGGCGCCACCGCCCGCTCCGCCGTCGCCGCGCTCGCGCGGTACGGCGCGACCGAGGTCACCGCCTATGTCCGGCGTCCCGAGGCGGGGGAGGAGCTCGTCGCCACCGGCGCGGCGGTCGGCATCCCTGTCGTGGCGCTGCCCTGGTCCCGCGCCGAGGGCGGGCTCGCGGCTTCCGTCGTCGTGACCACCGTGCCTCGCGGGACCGCCGATTCCCTCGCGGCAGCCGTCCCGTCCGCTCCGGGCGTCCTGCTCGACGTCGTCTACGACCCGTGGCCGACCGCCATCGCGGCTGCTTGGAGCGCTCGCGGCGGGAGGGTCGCCTCGGGGCTCGGGATGCTGCTGCACCAGGCGGTCGGCCAGGTCCGGCTCATGACCGGTCGCGAGCCGTCGGTCGACGCCATGCGCGAGGCGCTCGACGCAGCAGCCGCGCGCCGCTGACCTGCGACGACGCCGTACGCCGGGCCGGGGGACCGGCGAGTCTCCGTGGACGCTCAAGCCGGGCTGGCGGGCGGTCGATGGGACAGCGTGCGGGTCGCCCGACCCCACCCCGCCCGCGATGCGTCCGAGGTGCCCCATGTCCGACCAGCCCACGGGCCGTGCCGCCCGGCTCGACCGCGCTCTCGGCGACCTGCTCGCGCAGGCCCCCGAGCTCGAGGCCGCGGCCGTGGTGTCCTTCGACGGCCTGGCCATGGCCGCGAGGCTGCCCCGGGGCATGGACGAGGACCGGATGGCCGCGATGAGCGCCGCCCTGCTCAGCCTGGGCGAGAAGGCAGCCCAGGGCCTGGGACGCGGCGACCTCTCGCAGGTCTATGTCGAGGGCGAGACGGGCACCGTCTTCCTGGTCTCGTGCGACGACGAGGCCGTGCTCGTGGCGGTGGCCGCCGCGGGCGCCAAGGCGGGCCTCATGCTCTTCGAGGTGCGCCGCGCCTCGGCCGCGATCGGGGCCGTGCTCCGCGAGGACGCCCCTGCCGCCGTCGCGTCCGCGATCGACGACGCCGCCCTGGCCGACGCCGAGGCGGCCTACCAGGCGCACCGGGCCGCGCAGGCGGCCGCCGAGGCGCCCGCCACCTACTACCCGCATGCGGCCTACCCGGAGGCGGAGCCCGAGCCGGCGCCCGCACCGGCGGAGTGGCAGCCGTCCGTCGTGAGCGCCTGAGCGAGGGGGCGAGACCGTGAACCTCGAGGGAACGCTCGACTCGTTCGGGCTCCCCGACGTCGTCGCGCTGCTGGCGGGCACCGGCAAGACCGGTGGCCTGCAGCTGCGTCGCGAGGCGGGGCAGGCCCTGAGCGCCGTGTCGGGCGTGGTCTGGTTCCGCGAGGGCCGCATCAGCGGCGCCTCGTCGGACCGGTCGCGCGCGTCCCTCGTCCGCCGTGTCGTGGGGTCGGGGGCGGTCGACGATGCCGCGCTGCGCCACGCCGTGCAGCGGGCCACCGGCGGCGGGGTCGGGGTGGCGCGCGCGCTGCTCGACGCCGGCGCCGTGGATCCCGACCTGCTGCGCCTGGCCGCGTCCGAGCAGGCTGTGGACGCCGTCTTCGATCTGCTGCGCTGGTCGCGCGGCGACTTCGGCTTCGACGCCTCGCTCTCCGACGCCGACGACGTCGGTATCAGCCTGGACCCCGCCGAGGTGCTGGCCGAGGCGCGCGCCCGGTCGGACGCCTGGGCCCGCCTCGAGGCCGTCGTGCCGAGCCCGGACTCCGTGCTCTCCCTCCCCGTCGTCCTCGACACCGACCCCCAGGTCACGCGCGACGAGTGGGCGCTGCTCGCCCTGGTCGACGGGCGTCGTCGCGTTCGCGACCTCGTCGAGCTCACCGGCTGCGGGCAGTTCGCCGTGACGACGACCCTCGCTCAGCTCGTCTCGCGCGGCCTCGTGCACGTCTCGGTCGACGGCGGCGTGCAGGACCACGTGACCGTCGTCGAGCGCCGCCTCGCCCTGCTCGCCGGCGTCGAGTAGCCCTCGCCGGCGGCGCCTGCCGAGGAGCCCGAGATCGTCGAGATCCCCACGGGCCCAGGGGCTGCGGGCATGACGGCCGCCGCCGCCCTGGCGGCCGCACGCGCCGCGCAGGGCCTCGGTGCCGGCACGCAGCAGCCCGGTCGGCCGCGCCAGGACGTCGTCCCCCCGCGGCCCGAGCCCTTCCTGCCCGGCCGCCGTCCCGAGCACCCGGAGCCCGCGTACGCCGAGCACGTCGCCGCCGCGCCCGCACCGCGGCCGGCCGTACCCGCCCGTCCCGCTGCAGCCGCGCCGAGCGCGCCCGCGTCGAGCATGGCGGTCGGCGGTCTGGGCACCTCGGCCGTCGTCGACGGCGCGACGGCCCGCGCTCTCGCGGAGCACGTCGACGCCGACGCGGCGATCGAGCGCGACCCGCATGTCAACCGCAGCCTGCTGCTGCGACTCATCGCCGGTGTGAGGGGGCTCTAGTGGCGACCAGGAGGGCGCGCCGCCAGTGCGGCCAGGCCGTGAAGATCGTCGTGACCGGCCCGTTCGCTGCCGGCAAGACGACGCTGATCCGCACCATCTCCGAGATCACAGTGCTCTCGACCGAGCGCGGGATCACCGACGAGACCCGGTCCCGCAAGGCGGAGACCACCGTCGCCATGGACTTCGGTCGCATCACGATCGACCGCGACCTGGTGCTCTACCTGTTCGGCACGCCCGGCCAGGAGCGGTTCGACTTCATGTGGGAGATCCTCGGCGAGGGGATGCTCGGCTACGTGCTGCTCGTCGACGCCTCGCGCCCCGAGACCCTCGCGGAGGCCGAGAGCATCCTCGCCGCCTTCCGTCGGATGGCCCACGTGCCGTTCGTCGTCGCGCTCAACCGCAGCGGCGACGGGTCGCTGGGGGAGCAGGAGGTGCGCGACAGCCTCGGCCTCGCCGCGCACGTCCCGGTCGTGCCGTGCGAGGCGACCGACAAGGACTCGGTGAAGTCGGTGCTCCTGGCCCTGCTGTACTCGGTCCTCGACGAGATCGAGGCCGAGGCGGCCCACGCCTAGGAGCTCCTCGTGCGCCTACGACTGCCCCGATGGCTGCGCCGGACCACGGCGCCGCAGGGCCGCCACATGCGCGGGATG
>DASSQW010000123.1:0-2803 GCA_035702165.1 Candidatus Nanopelagicales bacterium | reverse complement strand
CAGTTCGCGCGCGGCGTGCTGTCGGTGGAGGACGGGCGGTACGTCGTGCGTCCGGCCGGCGGGCAGGGCTCGCACATGCTCGGCGGGCTGTCACGGGCGAACGCGCTCGTGGTCGTGCCCGAGGACACCACCGAGGTGAAGCCCGGCGAGGCGGTCGCCGTGCTGCGGCTGGACGAGGGCTGAACGTCATGAGCGAGAAGGAGTTCACGCACGTCGACTCCCGCGGCGCCGCGCGCATGGTCGACGTCTCGGGCAAGGACGTCTCGGTCCGCGAGGCGACCGCGACGGGCGCGGTGCTCGTGTCCGCCGAGGTGGTCGGGCTGCTGCGCGGGGCCGGCGTACCGAAGGGCGACGCCCTGGCAGTGGCACGCATCGCCGGCATCCAGGCGGCCAAGCGCACGCCCGACCTCGTGCCGCTGTGCCACCCGATCGCGATCCATGGCGTCACCGTCGATCTCGAGGTGCTCGACGACCGGGTCGCCATCACAGCGACGGTGCGCACCGCCGACCGCACCGGGGTCGAGATGGAGGCGTTGACCTGCGTCTCGGTCGCGGCGCTCGCGCTCGTCGACATGGTGAAGGCGGTCGATCCGGCCGCGGTCATCACCGACGTGCGGGTCGAGGAGAAGCTCGGCGGCAAGACCGGCGTCTGGCGCCGCGAGCCATGAGCCCGGGCTGGCCGACGGTCCTCGCGGACGGCCCGATCGGGCTGCGCCCGCTGCGGCAGCGCGACGCGCAGGCCTGGCGCACCGTCCGCGCGCGCAACGTTGACTGGCTGCGGCAGTGGGAGGCCACCAGCCCCGACCCCGAGCACGAGGCGGCGCCGACCTACGCCGCCATGGTGCGGCGGCTGCGGGCGGAGGGCCGCGAGGGGCGCACGATGCCGTTCGTGGTGACCTACTCGGGTGCGCTCGTCGGCCAGCTCACCGTCGGCGGCATCGCGTGGGGGTCGCTGCGGTCGGCGTACATCGGCTACTGGATCGACCAGCGGGTCGCGGGCCGCGGCATCATGCCCACCGCCGTCGCGATGGCGACCGACCACTGCTTCTCGATCGGGCTGCACCGGGTCGAGATCAACATCCGCCCGGAGAACGTGGCCTCGCGGCGCGTCGTCGAGAAGCTCGGCTTCCGTCCCGAGGGCCTGCGGCCGCACTACCTGCACATCGACGGCGACTGGCGCGACCACCTCTCCTTCGCGCTGACCGTCGACGAGGTGCCGGGCGGCCTGCTGCGGCGCTGGCACGAGCTGCAGTCGTCGTCGATGTCGTAACCCGAAGGGGCTCACGGTTCTCGTGAGTCGCGACACGCCCACGGCGTGTGACGCCTGTGATCCACGGTGCGAGCGATCGCGCCCCGTAGCCTCGGGGCGTGGTCGGAGGAGCCGGACTGATCTACGCCGTGATCATCGGCATGTGGGCTCTCGTCCTCGTCCCGATGTGGCTGCGCCGGCACGACGAGGCGCAGGAGTCGAAGTCGGCCGACCGGTTCGCCCGCGCGATGGGCACCTTGCGCCGCGGCTCGTCCGACGGCACCCGCTCCTCCCTCCCCGTCCGCGAGGTCCTCATGCCCCGTCGGCCCTCCGGCGTCCACGACACCGAGGTCGTCGTGAAGGGGTCCGCCCCGGCCGCGTCCCCTGCGGCCGACGCAGCCGCCCGCCGCCGCCGCGTGCTCGCCGTCCTCGTCGGTCTGCTCGTCGTCTGGACCGTCGTCGTCGTGCTGCACAGGGCCCCGACCTGGTCGCTGGTCGTCCCGACCGCCCTCGTCGTCGGCTTCCTCGTCGTGGCCCGTCGCCAGGTGGCGCTCGCCGCCGACATCCGCCGGCGCCAGCAGCGCCGCGCGACCCTCGCCGACGCAGCGCGCGAGGCCGAGTCCCGCTACGCCGGTGGCTCTGCCGCCCGTCGCGGCGGACGCGTCGTCGACCCGGCCCCGGTGCGCACCGCAGATCCGGTCTCCGTGCCCGCCGCCCGCGCAGCCGAGCCGGTCGCGGCCGAGGGCTCGTGGAGCGCGGTCCCGACCACGCTGCCGACCTACGTCACCGCGCCGCCCGCCAC
The DNA here is from genome assembly GCA_035702165.1 of Candidatus Nanopelagicales bacterium. Taxonomy (GTDB): domain Bacteria; phylum Actinomycetota; class Actinomycetes; order S36-B12; family CAIYMF01; genus Longivirga. The sequence goes on along the minus strand of DASSQW010000123.1, from coordinate 752 downwards.
CCGCGTGCCGCGGGTCATCGACCTCACAACGCCCGGCTCCTGGTCGGGCGCCGCGATGGTCGAGAAGGCGCGCGAGACCCTCGCCGCGGAGCCCGTGGCCGAGGGCGCGATGCGCGTGGAGTCCTTCGAGATCGCCGTCCCGCGCGACCCGCAGGTGCGCGCCGGCGTCTACGAGGAGCCCGCCGCTCCCGCCGCCCGCCCGGCCGCCTCGCGCGACTCCCGATACCGCGACTCGAGCTACGCCGACCGCTACGTCACCGACGGCTCGGAGATCGAGGCGCTCGCGGCCGAGGAGGACGACCTCGACTCGCTGCTCGGCGACCCGCGCACCGGCGTCCACGGCCCCACCTGGCGTCGCGCCGCCAACGGCTGACCCCCAGCCTCCCCGTTTTGGGCGCTCGCGCCCGCCTTGCTACCCTGGCGACCTGTACCAAGGGGCTGTAGCGCAGCTGGTAGCGCACCTCGTTCGCATCGAGGGGGTCAGGGGTTCGAGTCCCCTCAGCTCCACGCATCGGTGAGACCCTCGACCCACGCTCGTCGGGTCGAGGGTCTCACCGATTCTGGCGTTCGATGGACGTGGGCCCCCGCTGGCCGCAGCGCTCGTGCGAACCGGGAGGCGGCAGCGATCAGCCGTTGGCGGCGCGGCGCCAGGTGGGGCCGTGGACGCCGGTGCGCGGGTCGCCGAGCAGCGAGTCGAGGTCGTCCTCCTCGGCCGCGAGCGCCTCGATCTCCGAGCCGTCGGTGACGTAGCG
>DASSQW010000122.1:0-5441 GCA_035702165.1 Candidatus Nanopelagicales bacterium | reverse complement strand
TGCCCGGACCAGTAGAGGTTGGTGTGCGCGATCACGAGGTCGGGCGACGGCGCGCCCCACTCCGAGAGGTCCTCGGTCGTGTGGGCGTCGGAGACCAGCGTCGCGTCGTAGCCGCGCGCGATGGCGCCGTGCAGGGTGGAGCGGATGCACTCGTCGGTCTGGGCCCCGGCGACGACGAGCGCGCCGACCTTCAGCCCCGCCAGCACGTCCTCGAGATCGGTGTCCTCGAACGAATCGGCGAACCGCTTGTGCACCAGGGGTTCCGCACTGTCGCGCTTCAGCTCGTCGACGTAGTCCCACGACGCGGAGCCGATCGGCATGCCGGCGTCGTCGGAGTGCGCGACCCACACGACCGGCACGTGCGCCGCGCGCGCCTTGGTCACGAGCGACGCGACGTTGGCCACCACGCGGTCGCGCTCGTGAGCCTCGCCCACCACGCCGTTCTGCACGTCGATCACGACCAGTGCTGTGTTCGGTCGCCCTGCCAGGGTCGTCACGACTACCTCCGGTCCGGTTGCCTGCGCCCGACGGACGCGCGCTCGTCCAGAACGACCGTGCCCCAGTCAGGGGCGGATGTCGAGGTCGTCCGGAGTGGCGAGGTCGCCCACCTCGACGAGGTCGACGTCGGCGGCGGAGAGCAGGTCGCGCGCGCCGCGGTCGCCGTGGGCGACGGCAGCGGCATCAGCCCAGCGCGACCGCGCGAGCAGCACGGGATGGCGCCTCTCGCCGCCGTACGCCGCAGCGGCGAGGTCCGCGCTCGAGGCCAGGACCCGGTGCACCGCAGGCGATGTCAGCCCGACGAGGTCGACGAGGGTCACGAGGGCGCGGTCGACGTCGGGCTCCTCCTCGAGCGCCGCCAGACCGACGCGCAGCGACGAGCCCATGCCCTCGACCCAGCGGTCGTTCACGACGACGCGGGCGTCCGGCACCTCGCCCACCCAGGCACCGAGCACCACGACGACCGGCGAGCAGCCGGCCTCGTGCAGCAACCGCACGGCACGGTCGACGAGCCGCTCGCCACCCAGGACGAAGGGCGCCTTGGGGCCGCCGAAGCGGCGACCCTCCCCGGCGGCGAGGACGAGGCCCGCGGTGCTCAGCGCGGGGCCCCGGCGTGGATCGGTCCGTCGGAGTTCGTCAGGCGCGTGCCGGAGCCGCCCCAGCGGTCCTGCACGATCTCCGCCGCGATGGAGATCGCGGTCTCCTCCGGCGTACGGGCGCCGAGGTCCAGACCGATCGGCGAGTGGATGCGCGCGATCTCCTCGTCGGTGAGACCGGCCTCCTTGAGGCGCACCACGCGATCCTCGTGCGTGCGCCGCGACCCCATCGCGCCGATGTAGGCCGCCTTCGTGGCCACCGCCGCCTTGAGGGCGGGTACGTCGAACTTCGGGTCGTGGGTGAGCACGCAGATGACCGTGCGGGCGTCGACCGGCTGCGACGCGAGCCAGCGGTGCGGCCAGTCGACGACGATCTCGTCGGCCTCGGGGAAGCGCTTGCGGGTCGCGAAGATCTCGCGCGCGTCGACCACCGTGACGTGGAAGCCGAGCAGCTTGCCCGCGCGGCAGAGCGCGGCGGAGAAGTCGATGGCGCCGAACACGTACATCCGCGGCGCGGGGGAGAACGAGGTCACGAACACCTCGAGCTCGTCGCCGAGCCGCTCGCCCTCGGCGCCGTAGTGCAGGAACCCGGTGGTGCCGGACTCCAGCAGGCCCAGGACGTCGGCGCCGACGGTGTCGTCGAGCCTCGACGTACCGAGCGAGCCCTCGACCCCCGACTCCCGTACGACGAGGTGGCGGCCGATCGAGTGCGGGCCGCGCACGATGGTGGCGACGGCCACGGGCTCCTCGGCCGCGACGCTCGCCGCGATGCCGGGGAGCTCGGGCCAGGTCTCGGCCGAGACCTGCTCGACGAACACCTCGAGGATGCCGCCGCACGTGAGGCCGACCGCGAAGGCGTCGTCGTCGCTGATGCCGTAGGTCTCGAACGTGTGCTCGCCGGTGGCCAGGACCTCCTGACCCACGTCGTACAGCGCGCCCTCGACGCAGCCGCCGCTGACCGAGCCGACGGCCTCGCCGCCGGCGGTCACCAGCATGGAGGCGCCGGCGGGACGCGGCGCCGAGCGCCAGGTGCGCACGACCGTGGCCATGGCGGCGGGCTCCCCGCGCTCGTAGGACGCCAGGAGTGCGGTCAGCACTTCGCGCATGTCGGGCTCCAGCTCGAGGGCGGTCCTCGCTGCGGACCGGTCCCCGACATCATGCCCGCTCGTCGCGGCGGCCGCCGGTCCGCCGGGGGCCGGGGCCGACGGGCGCCGGCCGCGGTCTCACCACTCGGAACAGTGGCCCAGGATCGTGCGCCGGGCGGGGCTTCCCGGATACGGTCGGGCGTCCCGACCCGAGCACGACCCCCGCACGAGGTGCAGCGCCATGTCGATCGACGTCCCCGCCCGCCCCTACGTCCGCTCCGACGGCAAGGAGAAGGTGACCGGCCTCGGCCGCTACTCGGCCGACCTCACGTTCACCGGGCAGCTGCACGCGGCGTTCCGGTACGCCGACCACCCGCACGCGCGCATCGTGCGCATCGACACCTCCGCCGCCCGGGCGCTGCCGGGGGTTCACGCTGTGGTGACCCACGAGGACGTCCCCGACACGCTGTACGGCGGCGTCTCGCAGGACCGGCGGCTGTTCGCCAAGGAGAAGGTCCGCTTCGAGGGCGACGTCGTCGCCGCCGTCGCCGCGACCAGCGTCGAGATCGCCCGCCGCGCCGCGGCCCTCGTCGAGGTCGAGTACGAGGTCCTCCCGGCGCTGCCCGACTACGTCGCGAACGGCGCGCCGGACGCACCGCTGGTGCACGAGGACTGGACGTCGTACGAGATCGACGAGAGCTTCGGCGGCAGCGGCAACGTGCTGGGCCACTCGTCGATCGTCAAGGGCGACGCCGACGCCGCGCTGCAGGCCGACGACGTCATCGTGGTGAAGGGCCGGTACGTCGCCGAGGCGAGCCAGGGCGCGCCGATCGAGCCCCGCGCGCTCGTCGCGCAGTGGTCGGGCGACTCCGTCACCGTCTGGTCCTCGACCCAGGTGCCCTTCGCGGCTCGGTCCGGCGTCGCGCACACCCTGCAGATCCCGGAGTCGCAGGTGCGCATCGTCGTACCGCTGCTCGGCGGCGGGTTCGGCTCGAAGTGCGACTTCCACTACGAGGCGCACGTCGCGATCCTCGCGCGCGTCACGAAGCGCCCGGTGCGCCTGGTGTTCACGCGCAAGGAGGAGTTCTTCGCGCCCGACCACCGCCGTGAGGGCATGACGATCGAGCTCGAGACCGGCGTGCGCCGCGACGGCACTCTCGTCGCGCGTCGCGGCACGCTCGTGCTCGACAGCGGCGCCTACTGCGGCGAGGGCGGCTTCTTCGCGCAGATGGCCACCTACCACGCGTGCGGCCCCTACAAGCTCGACAACATCAACGTCGACGCGTTCCTCAACTACTCCACCAGCCAGCCCTCGTCGTCGGTGCGCGCGCCAACGGCGCCGCAGGCCAACTGGGCGCTCGAGCAGCACATGGACGAGGTCGCAGCGGCGATCGGGATGGACCCCGCCGAGCTGCGCCGCCGCACCCTGGTCGCGGAGGGCGACCACGGACCGACCGGCCAGGTCTTCGACCGGATCGGCGCGCAGGAGTGCCTCGAGGAGGCGCTGCGGCTCATCGGCTACGACGACTACCTCGCCGGCAACCTGCCCGACGACGAGGCGATCGGCGTCGCGAGCGGCTGGTGGCCCTCGTTCGGCGCCCCGTCCGGCGCCTACGTCAAGCTCAACGGCGACGGCACCGGCGTGATCATCACCGGTGCGCAGGAGAACGGCGCCGGCTCGGTCATGGGGCTGCCGATCCTCGCGGCCGAGGTCCTGGGCATGCGTCCCGAGGACTTCTCGATCACCTACCAGGACACCGCCGCCGGCCCGTGGGACATGGGCTCGTCGGGCTCGCAGACGACGTTCAACAACGGCCGCGCCGTCATGGCCGCGGCGCAGGAGATCAAGCAGCAGCTGCTCGACCTCGCGGCTCAGGAGCTCGAGGCGAACGTGAACGACCTCGAGCTCGTCGACGGCGCCGTGCGGGTCAAGGGCTCGCCCGACGCGTTCGTCACCATCGCGACGCTCGCCGGCACCGGCGAGCAGCTCATCGGAAAGGGGGCGGGCGTCGTTCCCGAGGCGCCGCCCGCCGGCGACCTCTCCAAGTGCGTCGGGATGACCGGCGCCGAGTCGTGGCTCGCCCCGCAGCTGTTCACGCATGCCGCGCGCGTGAAGGTCGACCGCGAGACCGGCGCGGTGCGGGTCCTCGACTTCGCCGCCGTGCACGACTCCGGCGTGATCGTGAACCGGATGGGCGCCGACGGCCAGGTCTACGGCGGCGTGATGATGGGCATCGGCATGGCGCTCACCGAGGCGACCTGGTTCGACGAGGAGGGTCGCCAGCGCAATCCCGGCCTGCTCGACTACAAGCTGCAGACCGCGTCCGACGCGCCGCGCATCCAGATCGCGTGGGTCGAGATCGACACCCCGAACGCCGGCCCCAAGGGCAGCAAGGGCGTCGGCGAGCCGCCGAGCGTGCCCACGCCGGGCGCGGTCGGCAACGCGATCGCCCAGGTCCTCGGCCGCCACGTCGACCTATTGCCGATGACCGCCGAGCGCGTGTGGCTCACCGCGCACGCCCCCGAGGAGGACCAGTGACCGCCGCCCCCAACACGGCGCCCGTCGCACCCGAGGCCGTGAACCGGGTCTACGTCGAGGCGGCCGACGTCGCCGCTGCCGTCGCGGCCATGGCGTCCGGCGCCAGGCCGGTCGCCGGCGGCACCGACCTCGTGGTCGGCGCACGCCACGGCAAGGCGCCGCTCCCCGAGTCGCTCGTCGGCATCCACCGCATCGGCGAGCTGACGTCGCTCTCGCGCACGTCCGACGGCGGTCTGCGCATCGGTGCGCTCGTGACCCACGCGACGCTCGCCGCCGACGCCGGCGTGCTCGCGTCGTACGCCGGTCTCGCCGACGCCTCGGCCATCGTGGGGTCGCACGCGACCCGCGCCAACGGCACGCTCGGCGGCAACGTGATGAACGCGTCGCCCGCGATGGACACCGGGGCTCCGCTCCTGTGCCACGGCGGCGTCGCCGTCCTCGTGGGTCCCGCCGGGGAGCGTCGGGTCGCACTCTCCGACCTCTGGACCGGCCCCGGCCGCACGTCGGCCGCTCCTGACGAGCTGCTCGTGGCCGTGGAGCTCGAACCCGTCGCCGGGCGGTCGGGGAGCGCCTACGTGCGCCTGCAGCGCCAGGTACGAGCACGAGTTCACCGGCCGGCCGTCCAGGAGCATCATGCAGGCGCCGCACTCGGAGTCGTCGCAGCCCTCCTTGGCGCCGGTCAGCGCCAGGTGGTCGCGGACCAGCTGGAGGAGCGTTGTCGCC
>DASSQW010000121.1:0-5511 GCA_035702165.1 Candidatus Nanopelagicales bacterium | reverse complement strand
AGAAGCAGTTCGACAGCGACGGTCCGGAGCGGCTGAACAAGAAGGAGTACGAGGTCGAGCTCGCGCGCCTGCAGACCGAGATGGTCGCGATGCAGGAGTGGATCCGCGCGACCGGTCAGCGACTCGTCGTGATCATGGAGGGCCGCGACACCGCGGGCAAGGGCGGGATCATCCGCCGGATGACCTACCTGATGAACCCGCGCTACGCCCGGGTCGTGGCGCTGCCGGCACCCACCGAGCGCCAGCGCACGCAGTGGTACTTCCAGCGCTACGTCGCCGAGCTCCCGGCCGCGGGCGAGATCGTCATCTTCGACCGGTCCTGGTACAACCGCGCCGGGGTCGAGCGGGTGATGGGGTTCTGCACCGACGAAGAGTACGAGTACTTCATGCGCGTGTGCCCGATCCTCGAGCGCGCGCTCGTCCGTGACGGCATCACGCTGGTGAAGTACTGGCTCTCGATCTCCGACGAGGAGCAGCGCCGCCGCTTCCAGTCGCGCATCGACGACCCGGCCCGGCGCTGGAAGCTCTCGCCGATGGACGTCGAGGCGCAGGCCCGCTGGGTCGACTACGCCGAGGCGAAGGACCAGATGTTCGCCTACACCGACACCAAGGAGAACCCCTGGTACGTCGTCGATGCCGAGGACAAGAAGACCGCCCGGCTCAACCTCATGAGCCACCTCCTCTCGCTCGTGCCCTACCAGCCGATCCAGCACGACGAGGTCGTGCTGCCGCCGCGCCAGCACCGCGCCTACGTGCGACCGCCGATGGACAGCCAGACGTTCGTGCCGCAGCGCTACGTCGTCGAGAAGCGCTCCTGACCGGCCCGCCGGCGCGGGTCGTGGTGCGCTACCTGGTGCGGTCGAGCGCGACGCCGGGCCGGGTGCCGAGGCGCGGTCCTACCTGCGGGGGACACTGAGCGGATGAGCGACCAGCGAGCACGGGGGAGCGCCGTCGAGCGCGCCCTCGTCGCGGTGCTCGTGGCGGCGGCGTGCGCCGCGTGCTCGGTCGAGGTGCCGACCACCGATGCTCCCGGCTTCGTGTCGACGCCGACGGCGTCGGCGCCGTCGGACCAGAGCTCGTCGGACGGCTCGGCTCCGGCGCCGTCGGTCTCATCGCCGTCGACGCGGCAGCCATCGCCCACGCGCCCGTCGGCGCGGCCAGGATCGGCGCTCGCCGCGCTGTCCACGCTCACCGTCAAGGGCCGCGCCCCGATGACCGGATACTCGCGCGCGCAGTTCGGCGGCCGCTGGCCCGACGTCGACCGCAACGGCTGCGACACCCGCAACGACGTCCTGCGCCGCGACCTCACCGCGATCCGGTTCCGCGGCTCGAGCGACTGCGTCGTCGCGAGCGGCCGGCTGCTCGATCCCTACACCGGCGACGTCATCGACTTCGTGCGCGGCGCGGCCACCAGCTCCGAGGTGCAGATCGACCACGTGGTCGCGCTCGGCGACGCCTGGCAGAAGGGCGCCGCGCGCTGGACCCCCGACAAGCGGGTGCGCTTCGCCAACGACCCGCTCAACCTGCTCGCCGTGGGCGGCGCGGTGAACCAGGCCAAGGGCGACGGCGACGCCGCCACCTGGCTGCCGCCGCGCACGGCGTACCGCTGCGCCTACGTCGCGCGCCAGATCGCGGTGAAGGCGACGTACGGCGTCTCCGTGACAGCCGCCGAGCGCGAGGCGATGGCGCGCGTGCTCTCCCGCTGCCCTGCCCAGCCCCTCCCCACCCGCTGACCGGGTGGGGCGCAGGTCACCAGCCTTCGCGCAGGACGGTCTCCAGCATCTCGATGTAGAAGTCGGCGCTGGCGACCGTCAGGCACATCGGGGGCTTCATCTTCAGGACGTTCGCGCGCTCCCCGGTGGGCTGCACGATGACGCCGAGGTCGCGCAGCCGGTCGCAGATCGCGTAGCACTCCGCGGTGGCGGGCTCGAGGGTCTCCCGGTCCTGCACGAGCTCGATGCCGAGATAGAGGCCCATGCCGTGGATGGCACCGATGATCGGGTAGCGCTCCTGCAGCTCCTCGGCCTTGGCGATCAACCGGTCGCCGACCACGGCGGCGTTCTCCTGCAGGCCCTCGTCGCGGATGACGTCGAGCACGGTGATGCCTGTGATGCACGAGACGGGGGAGCCACCGGCGGAGGAGAAGAAGCTGCCCTGGTGCGCGAACGCGTCGGCGATCTCGCGCGTGGTGATGACTGCCCCGAGCGGGTGGCCGTTGCCCATCGCCTTCGCGACGGTGATGACGTCAGGGGTCACGCCGTGCATGTCGAAGGCCCACCAGTGGTGGCCGAGCCGGCCGTAGCCCACCTGCACCTCGTCGGCGATGCACAGGCCGCCGACCTCGCGGACGGCGTCGTAGACTTGCGCGAGGTAGCCCTCCGGCAGCATGACGCCGCCAGCGTTGCCGGAGACGGGCTCGCAGATGAACGCCGCCGGCGGCCGGCCCTCCGACGCCAGCTGGGTCACGAGCTCGCGCACCTCGGCGGCGTAGTCGTCGCCCGAGCCGGCGCCGCGGAAGCGGCCCCGGAAGGTGTTGGGGGCGCTGGAGAAATGAGCCCACTCGGGTCGGCTCTCGAGCGCGGTCGGGTTGTCGTACAGCGACGTCGTGACGGCGTCGGAGAGCAGCGTCCAGCCGTGGTAGGCCTCGCGCACGGCCATGACGTCCATCCGGTGGGTGACCACCTGCGCGATGCGCAGCGCGAGGTCGACCGCCTCGGAGCCGGAGTTCACGAGGAACACCGTGTCGAGGCCCTCGGGCGCGAGGTCGGCGAGCCGTTCGGAGAACTCGGTGATCGCGGCGTAGTGGAACCGCGAGTTGGAGTTGAACGTGCGCAGCTGCTGCTCGACGGCGTCGGCGAGGCGCGGGTGGCCGTGGCCGATCGCCGCCACGTTGTTCACCATGTCGAGGTAGGTCCGGCCCGTCGTGTCGACGAGGTACTGCTTCCAGCCGCGCTCGATGCGCATCGGGGCGGCGTAGTAGTGCTCCTGCACCGTGGCGAGGGCATCGACACGGCGGGCGAGCAGGCCGTCGACGTCGTCGTGGGCGGCCGCGACGTCGACGCCGAGGAGCGGCGACGGATCGGGGCACAGCGCGAGCCAGCCTCCCGCGGTGTGGGGCGTCGCGAAGGAGGGCGTCGCGAGGCCGGGGTCGACGCAGAGCCCGACATGCACGTCGCCGCCACCGACGGTGCCGAGGGTGCCACCGCGCACCACCACGTCGCCGGTGGCGACGGCGGGGCGCAGTCCGGTGACGGTGAGGCGGCCGCCGGCGCCGTCGACGCGGACCGTGGACCCGTCGACCTCGGCGACGACGCCGTCCCACGGCGATGCGGCGTCGGTGCCGGCGGGCAGCAGCAGGTCGACGCCGAGCGCGTAGGTCGCCGGCGCGACCGGGGAGTCGAGGACCGTGCGCGTGAGCCGCGCCTCGGCCCAGCGGGTCGCGCTCGGCGCGCCGGCCTCGGCCAGCACCGCACGCTCGGCACCCGGGTCGAGGAAGCGGCCCGAGTGCAGCGACGGGCTCGTCGCCGACAGGTCGACCACCGACCAGTCGGAGACGGACGGGAACAGCGGGCCGGAGCCGGTGACGGCCGCCAGGGCGTCGGCATGGCGGGGAGCCTGTCCCATGCCGAGGGCGGCGCGGATCGCAGCCTCGGCGAGATCGAGGTCGACCGTGCGCGCGGTGTGGAAGATGCGCCACTCGCCTTCGAGCGGCTCGATCACGAGCTCGTTGTCGGGGTCGAGCGTCGCCTGGTGCTCGCCGCTGGCGACGAGGGTGGCGCCGCGCAGGACCACGAGCGGCCAGAGCGCCGCGACGTCGGCGTCGTCGAGCGGGACGACGTCGTGGAACGCGCGCACAGCCTCGAGCGCGACGAAGGGCTCGTCGGGCTCGTGGCGCAGGATCGAGGACACGGTGACGGCGATGTCGGACACGAGCCACGAGCGGGTGAGATCGCCGAAGTCGATGATGCCGTCGGGGCGCAGCCGGCCTGCCTCGTCGCGGTGGCCCACGACGTTGTCGTCGGTGACGTCGCCGTGGATCGCCTGCACCCGTAAGCGATCCGCCACGAGCTCCAGCCGCTCGGCCGCGCCAGCGGCGCAGTCCGCGACGAGGGCGCGACGATCGGGGTCGGCGATCGAGCCGAGCAGCGACGCGAGAACCGGACCGGCCTGCCGCAGGTCCCACTGCACGACGCGGTCGAGCCCCGGGTGCTCGAATCCGGCGAGCGCGGCCGAGGCCTGCGCGGAGAGGCGGCCGAGGTCGGAGACGACCTGCGGCGAGAGGTGCTGACGACCGGTCAGCGGCGTGCCCTCGACGTAGGTCAGCAGCCGGACCGGGATCGACGCGTCGCCGTCGGCCACCTCGACGAGCATCGAGCCGTCGAGCGCGGGCACCGGCACCGGCGCAGCGAACCCGGGGGCCTGCTCGGCGATGTGCAGCAGAGCCGCGTTCTGCGCCTCGAGCGCGGCGCGGCCCCACCCTCGGTTGGCCACCTTGAGCACGCGCCGACCGGCCGCGGTGTCGACGCGGAAGTTGCGGTCCTGGTGGCTCCCGAGCTCGCGCACCTCGCCCTCGGCGCCGAAGAGCGTGCTGGCCAGCTCCGCGGCGCGGCCGACGTCGACGCCCGGGCGCGGGGCGACGTCGAGGTGGGCGGCGGCGGACGCGGCGGCCGGGTCGTGCGCGGTCATGCGAGCTCCTGGCATTCGGTGGCGATCGAGCGTCATCATAGCGGGCCGACTATCGAACCGCTAGAATCCAAGGGTGAGCACTCACGGATCGATAGCCGCGGGCAGCAGCAGTGCCTCCCCTCGGGTGCGCGTCGACGATCTCGACGACCTCGACCGTCGGCTGGTCGCCTTGCTGCAGGCCGACGGCCGGGCGTCGTACGCCGACCTCGGGGAGGCGGTCGGCCTCTCGCCCGCCGGCGCCCGGCTGCGCGTTCTGCGCCTGCAGGAGCGCGGCGTGCTGCAGATCGTCGCCGTCACCGACCCGCTCGCGCTCGGCTACGGACAGATGGCGCAGATCGGGATCGTGGTCGACTCGGACGTGCGGGCGGTCGCCGACGCGATGGCCGCGATCGACGAGGTCATCTACGTCGTGCTCACGGCGGGGTCGTTCGACCTCATGGTCGAGGTGGTCGCCACCGATTCCGACGCGTTGCTCGTGATCGTGAACGACCGGATCCGCCCGGTGCCCGGCGTCGCGCGCGCGGAGACGTTCCCCTACTACGGGATCCACACCCACCGGTTCACGTGGGGCGTGCGCTGAGTCGACGAGCGCCGGTGCGATAGCTCCACCAGGCGGCGAGGAACGCGAGCACCTGCATCGCGACGCCGAGCATCAGTAGCCGTGTGGTGCCGAGGCCGAGCAGCGCACCGAAGGCCGCGGTCATCCCGGCGTACGCCGTGGTGCGGAGGCTGGCGGCGGTGGTGAACACGGCGGAGCGCACGGCCGGGTCAGCCTCGCGGGTGCGGATGCGGAACAGCGCGGTGAGCAGCGGGCCCTCGAAGGCG
>DASSQW010000120.1:0-13153 GCA_035702165.1 Candidatus Nanopelagicales bacterium | reverse complement strand
TCGTGGCCACCCCCGCGTCGATCGCCGCGCGGAACGGCGCGAGGTGTGTCGTCCTCAACTCCGTCGGCGAGGCAGCGACGACCGGCAAGCCGAGGTGGGAGTCGACCGCCGTGTCGCCGTGCCCTGGGAAGTGCTTGGCACAAGCGAGGATCCCGGCGTCGTCCTGCAGGCCGCGGACGGCAGCGGCGACGTGCCGGGCGACCAGCTCGGGGTCGGCTCCGAACGAGCGCACGCCGATCACCGGGTTGTGCGGGTTGGAGTTCACGTCGGCGACCGGAGCGAGCGTCCAGTCGACACCGCAGCCGGCGAGCATCGCGCCGATCCCCGCCGACACGGCCCGGGTGAGGTCCACGTCGTCGGCCGCACCGAGCGCCGCGGCACCGGCGTACGACGATCCGCTCCGGGCCTCGAGGCGCGTGACGTCGCCGCCCTCCTCGTCCACCGCGACGAGCAGCTCGGGGCGCACGCCGCGCAGCGACGCGGCGAGCGCCGACACCTGATCGGGATCCGTGACGTTGCGCGCGAAGAGGACCACTCCGCCCAGACCGCGCTCCGCGCGCCGCAGCAACCAGTCGGGCGCGGTCGTGCCGACGAACCCGGGCAGCAGGACCCGGTGCGCACGTCGATCGAGCTCGGACGCCGTCATCCCTTGACCGCCCCTGCGGTGAGGCCGGAGGCCATGCGGTTCTGGACGAGGAGGAAGAAGACGACGACCGGGATGGCGGTGAGGACCGACGCGGCCATGAGCGGACCCCACTCCGTGCCCTTCTGCGTCGTGAACGCCGCCAGCCACACCGTCAGGGTCTGCTTGCCCTGCGAGCTCAGGAGCACGTAGGCGAGCACGTACTCGTTCCACGCCTGGATGAAGGCGAACACGCTGGTGGCCACGAGACCGGGTGCGACGAGGGGGAAGACGATGCGCCGGAACGCCTGCATGCGCGTGCATCCGTCGACGAGCGCCGCCTCCTCGAGCTCGGGCGGGATGTTGCCCACGAACCCGCGGAGGGTCCAGATCGTGAAGGGCAGGACGAACGCGAGGTAGGTGAAGATCACTCCGACCAGCTGATCGGTCAGGTGCACCGCATTCAGCATCAGGTACAGCGAGATGATGAGCGCGGTGAGCGGCACCATCTGGACCATGATGATCATGACGATGTACGCCGTGCGCCCGTGGAACCGCATGCGCGACACGGCAAGCGCGGCGAGGAACGCGATGACGAGCGAGAGCGCCACCGTCACGAGCGTGACGATGAGCGAGTTGCGGACGCTCGTCCAGAAGTACGGGCGCGACAGGGCGTCGGCGTAGTTCGCGAGCGTGGGATGGGTCGGGAGGAACTGCGGCGTGCGCGTGAGCAGGTCCTTGCCCGGCTTGAACGACGAGATCACCAGCCAGTAGACCGGGAACGCCATCACCACGATGACGATCAGCCCGGTGACGTTCACCGCCACGCGCCCGGCGAGGTGGCGCGGACGGAACCGGCGGCGCGGCACCCGGACGACCTGGTGGTCGGCCTCGGAGACCTGCGCGGTCTGCATCGGGAGCGAGGCGCTCACTTCACCTCTCCGATCTTCACCATCTGCCGGATGTAGATCCAGGTGACGGAGAGCAGCATCAGCACCATGATCACGGCGATCGCGGATCCCTTGCCGTAGTCGTTCACGCCGAAGGACTGGACGAACGAGTAGACGCCGATCGTGTAGTAGTCCGGCGTCGGACGACCGTTGAGCATCACCCAGATCTGCTGGAACACCATGAAGTCCCAGATCACCGACAGGCTCGTGAGGATGACGTACACCGGGCGCAGCACCGGCATCGTGACGTTCCAGAACACCTGGCGCCCGGTGGCGCCGTCCACCATCGCCGCCTCCTCGAGCTCGCGAGGCACCTGCGTGAGCCCGGCGTAGAGCGTGATGACGACGAAGGGCAGCGCGCCCCACACGACGAGGGCCGCGATCACGGCGAAGCCCTGGACCGGGTTCTCGAACCAGTTGTGCTTGTCGAAGTCGAGCCCGAGCTTGGTGAGCAGGTAGTTCACGACGCCGAACTCGAAGTCGACCATCCACTGGAACACGACGATCGACACCAGGCCGGGGATGGCCCACACCAGGATGAGCACGACGTTGAGCGCGATCCGCATGGCGCGGTTCATCCGGCGCATGAGCAGGGCGATGCCGGTGCCGATCCCGATCGTGGCCGTCACGGCGACGGCCGTGAACAGGACGGAGCGGAGCACGACCTGCCAGAAGAACGGGTCGGTGAGGATCGCCTGGTAGTTCTTCAGGCCGATGAACTCGCCCTTGCCCTTGAGCAGCTCCTTGAGCCGGTACTGCTGCAGGCTCAAGGAGAGCAGCTGGAAGAGCGGGTAGGCGAGCACTGCCGCGATGACCACGACGCTCGGCAGCACCAGCCAGTACGGCATCCGGTCGCCCCGCCGACGGCGGGGACGGAGGGAGGGACCGGACGGCTCCTGCTGCGTCGTCGCCCGGGGCGACATCGCGGTGCTGGTCATCGTCCGGTCCCTCCCGTCCTCTCAGGCCGTCAGGAGCCGTTGAGGATCTTCGTGATCTCCGCGCTGGCGTCGGCGGTCGCCTGGGCCACCGTCTTCTTCTCGGTGAAGATGTCGACCAGCATGTTCGGAAGAACGTTCGCCTTCTCGACATTCGCCCAGTTCGGCGAGGTCGGCACGAACCAGGAGTTCGCCGCGGACTTGGCGAAGGGCTGGTCTGCGGGGGCCACCAGGTCCAGCAGCGAGGTGGTGTTGGGCAGCACGCCCTTCTTCACCATGGCGGTCATGCTCTCGGTCGAGGTGAACGCCTTGATCCATGCGGCCGCCCACGCCTGGTTCGCCGACTTCGACGTCACCGCGAGGTCCGAGCCGCCGAGGAACGCCGGCATCGTGGTGCCGGGCTTGGCCAGCGACGGCAGCGGGTAGGCGCCGAGGCTGTCCTTGAGGTCGGGATTGCCGGTCTTGGGGTCGATGATCACGCCGCGCTCCCAGCCGTTGCCGTAGATCGCCGCGATGCTGCCCTGCGCGAAGGCCTGGTCCTGCTTGGACTCGTCGCCGGTCTTGTCGGCCTTGCTGTACTTGAGCACGACCTGCTTGAGCGCCTCGAGGCCCTTCTGCGCCTCGGCGCTGTCCAGCGACCCCTTCCACTGGCCCCCGTCCTGCACGGCGATGGCCCCGCCCTGGTCGTAGACCCACGGCATCGCGCCGTACCAGTTCTTGCCCGGGAAGTAGTAGGCGGAGAAGTTCTTGTCCGACGCGTTGGCAGCCATCAGCTTGTCGTTGTCGGAGATGAACTCGTCGTACGTCGCAGGAGCGGAGGCGATGCCGGCCTTGGTGTAGAGCGCGGTGTTGTAGATGACCGCGCGCGAGCCCGCGTAGTAGGGGACGCCGTAGAGCGCGCCGTCGAACGTCGCCGACTCGGTGAGCGCGTTGAGCCACGTCGCCGAGTTGTCGAAGTTCCCCTTCTGCGAGGTGAGGTCGGCCAGCGCACCAGCGGCCATGTACTTGGTCATCTCGGTGTTGCCGAGCTCGACGACGTCGGGCGGAGTGCTGCCGGCGAGCGCTGCGTCGAGCTTGGTGAGGTGGTCGGGCCACGTCTGGTACTCGACGTTCACCGTCACGTTCGGGTACTGCTTCTTGACCGCGGCACTCGCTGCGTCGACCAGCTCGGGCCAGCCCTGCTGGGCGTCGGTCTGCAGCCACACGGTGAGCGTGCCGGCCGCGTCGGTGGCGGGGCTCGACGAGCCTCCGTTCGCGTCGCCGGACGCGCAGGCCGACAGGGCCAGCGCACCGGCCGCCGCGCTCGCGATGAGGAGCTTGCGGAACTTCACGGTCCCTCCAGGGATCCCAGCCGACCGTCTCCGGCGGCCCGACGTGCCACCCGGATGAGTGGCAGATTGGTTTAGACCACTGCCTAGGATTGGCCTAGACCACTGGGGTGTCAAGGGGGCATGATGGTCCCGCGCCGCACGTGACCGGATCGTGACCGCAGCGCTCGAGAGGGAGGGCACGCCCGATGACCGACGTGGCGCGCACGGCCAAGGAGCCCAAGCACTACCGGCTCAAGCAGCACCTGTCCGCGTTCGCGGACTCGATGCCGCCCGGCACCGCCGTCCCGACCGAGCGCGCGCTGGCCGTCGACTTCGAGACCTCGCGCACCACCGTGCGCCAGGCCATCACCGAGCTCGTGGTGGAGGGCCGGCTCGAGCGCGCCCACGGCAAGGGCACGTTCGTCGCCTTCCCCAAGCTGGTGCAGCCGCTACGGCTCACGTCGTACACCGAGGACATGCAGGCGCAGGGGTTCCGCCCAGCCTCGCGGACCCTGCGGCTCGAGACGGTGAAGGCGGGACCGATCGTCGCGGAGAAGCTCGGCATCGCGGCCGGCGCGAAGATGCTCGTCCTCGAGCGGCTCCGCCTCTCCGACGACGAGCCGATGGGACTCGAGACCACCCATCTCGACGCGGCCCGGTTCCCGGGCTTCCGGCGTGCGCTCGACAAGCACGGCTCGCTCTACTCCGCGCTGCAGAGCGAGTACGGCGCGGAGCCGGGTTCGGCGGAGCAGTCGATCGAGACCGCGTTCGCGACCCCGGAGGAGGCGGCGCTGCTGACCACCGACCCGACGCTCCCCGCGCTGCTGATGTTCCGCCACACGTGGGACACCGAGGGGAGGCCGCTGGAGTGGGTGCGCTCGGTCTACCGCGGCGACCGCTACAAGCTCGTCGCGCACCTGTCGCGGCCGCAGGTCCGTCCATGATGCCCGCGATCGGGGTCGACGTCGGCGGCACGAAGATCCTGGCGGCCGTCGTCGACGAGCGCGGCACCGTGCTCGCCCGGCAGCAGCGCCCGACCCCCCGTCAGGATGCGCCGGGGGCCGGCGAGGCAGCGATCCGGGAGATCGCAGCCCTGGTGGCGTCGCTGGCGGCCGTGCACGAGGTCCGGGGTGTGGGCATCGGCGTCGCGGGACGGGTCGACCCGGATCGTCGACGGGTTCTGACCGCGGCCAACATCGGCTGGCAGGGGCAGGACGTGGCGCACGCGGTCGAGGCTGCCACCGGGTTGGACACGGTCGTCGAGAACGACGCGAACGCTGCGGCCTGGGGGGAGTTCCGGTTCGGCGCGGCGGCAGGCTTCGAGGATGTCGTGATGATCACCGTGGGAACCGGCATCGGCGGTGGGCTGGTGCTCGGGGGTGCCCTGCGTCGGGGGTTCCGGGGCGGTGCCGGCGAGGTGGGGCACATGACGTTCGAGGTGGACGGACGTCCCTGCGGCTGCGGCCGGCACGGCTGCTGGGAGCAGTACGCGAGCGGGCGCGCGCTGGTTCGCGAGGCGGTCGCGCTGGGACTGCTCGCCTCTGAGGATCCTCCGCGGCCGGTCGCGAGCGGCGACGACGCGGTCCTCGGGCGCGATGTGCTGTCCGCGGCCGAGGGCGGGAACGCGGCTGCGCTCGCAGCCTTCGACCGCGTGGGCATCGCCCTCGGTCGCGGCCTGGCCGACCTGGCCGAAGCGCTGGATCCTCAGGCCTTCGTCATCGGCGGAGGCGTCTCGGAGGCGGGCGGCCATCTGCTCGGTCCCGCTCGGCGCACGCTGGAGCGGGAGCTCGCCGACTGGGCTCCCGAGGCGAAGCCCGCCGTCCTCGTCGCCCGGTTGGGCAACTCCGCCGGTGTCGTCGGTGTCGCCGACCTCCTGGGTTCCCCGACGTAGCGCGGGTCTCGGCTCCCTCTCCGTCGAGCACCACCTCCCGTGCGCAGGCGGTGACCCACCCTCGCGCGTTCCCCGCGCACGCGGCGAGCGTCGTTGTCCGCGGGCGGCTCAGGAGCGCGGGCCGCGCGCAGACGCCAGAGCGAGGTGGGCGGCGCCGACGATGGGGCGGTCGGTCACGATCACGAGCTCGGCCTTGGGCACGCGGGCCGCGAGCACCCGGGTGATGCCGGCCAGCAGCAGCGGGTCGCCGGTGGCACCGATGCCGCCGCCGACGACGACCGGCACCTCGGCCGTCTCGAGATCGAGCCGGGCGAGCAGCGACGCAGCGAGCAGACCGATCTCCTCACCCTGCCGGTCGACGAGCAGTCCGGCGACGGCGTCGCCCTCGTGGGCCAGCGCCACGATCTCGGGGGCCCGGTCCCACCACGACGCGACCCGCAGCTGCCCGGTGTGCACGGCGAGGGTGACGTCGCGGACGGTGGGCAGGCCGGTCCAGCGCAGCAGCGCGTCGCGCAGCGCCGTCGGCTCGCCGCGCCGGTCCTCGGCGCGCGCGGCGTACCAGAGCACCTGTTCCGCGAGACCGCTCGACCCGCCCCAGTCGCCGGAGATGTCGCCCAGCGCGAGCACCCGGGCGGTCGCGCCGTCGGAGCGCACGGCGACGCCGTTGATGCCGGTGCCGCAGATGACCACCACGGCATCGGGCGAGCTCGTGCCGGTGCGCAGCAGCGCGAACACGTCGTTGTCGACGCGGACCGAGCGCGCGCCCCAGGGCAGTGCCGCGATCGCACCGGTGACGTCGGCCTGCTCCGCCGCAGTGTCGATGGCGGTGAGGTAGCAGCCGGCGTGCATCACGTCGGCAGCCGCGCGGCCGGCAGCGGCGAGCGCGTCGCGGACCGTGGCATCGACCACCGCGACGGCGGCGGCGATGCCGAGCTGGTGGTGAGAGCAGCCGCCTCCGCGTGCCGAGCCGAGGACGTCGCCGGAAACCGGGTCCAGGACCACGGCGTCGGTCTTGCTGCCTCCGCCGTCGACCGCCACGACGACGTCGCTCATCGGGCCCACGGCAGGTGCTGGCGGTTCCCCGCGATGAGCGCGTCGGTCAGCGTCTCGGCCACGTCGTACTGTCCCACGAGCGGGTGCGCGAGCAGCGCGTCGGCGACCCGGTCGCGGCCGCCGTGGACCGCCGCGCGCAGAGCGAGATCCTCGTACGCCGAGACGTGCGCGATGAGACCGGCGTACAGCGGTTCCACCGGGTCGGTCGGTCTCGCGTGGATGCCCCCGGGCGAGACATGGCACGGCACCTCGACGACGGCGTCGTCGGCCAGGAAGGGCAGGTGTCCGTCGTTGCGCACGTTCGCCACGTGCACGGCGGCGTGGTCCTCGCCGCCGAGCAGGGAAGCGATCAGCGCGACTGCCGCCTCGGAGTAGTACGCCCCGCCGCGCTGCTCGAGCAGCGCGGGCTTCGCCACCAGCGCGGGATCGCGGTACATCTCGAGGAGCTCGGCCTCGATCCGCTGCACCTCCTCGGCGCGCGTGCCTCTTGCCAGCAGCTCGCGCACCACCTCGTCGTGCGCGTAGTAGTAACGCAGGTAGTACGACGGCACCGCCCCCAGCCGGTCGAGGATCGAGCGCGGCAGTTCCAGGCGCTCGGCGAGCTCGTCGCCGTGCGCGGCGAGCAGCTGCGGCAGCACGTCGTGGCCGTCGACGTCGACCCGCCGGATCCAGGTGAGGTGGTTGAGACCCACGTGGTCGAGACCGACCGCATCCGGCGCGACACCGAGCCAGCTCGCGAACATCCGCTGGAAGCCGATCGCCACGTTGCACAGACCGACGGCGCGGTGGCCCTCCTGCAGGAGCGCGCGCGTCACGATGCCGACGGGGTTGGTGAAGTCGACAATCCACGCGTCGGCCGCCGCGCGCCGACGGACCGTCTCGGCGATGTTGAGGACGACGGGCACGGTGCGCAGCGCCTTGGCCAGGCCGCCCGCACCCGTCGTCTCCTGACCCACGCAGCCGCAGGCGAGCGGGAACGTCTCGTCCCCTGCCCGTGCCTGCTGTCCGCCGACACGCAGCTGGAGCAGGACGGCGGAGGCGGAGTCGATCGCGGCGTCGCGGTCGGTCGTGAGGGTGAGGCGGGTGGTGGCGCCGCGCGCGGTCAGGATGCGCTGCGCGAAACCTCCGACGACGTCGAGCCGGTCGCTGTCGGGATCGAGCAGTACGAGCTCGTCGACCGGGAGCACGTCGCCGAGGCGTGCCAGGCCATCGACGAGCTCCGGCGTGTACGTCGAACCGCCTCCGACCACGGCGAGCTTCATGCCGCTCATCCCTTCACACCGGTGAGGGTGATCCCCTCGACGAACACCTTCTGCGCGAGGAAGAACACGACCAGCACCGGGATCATCGCGAGGATGGTCGCCGCCATCGTGAGGTTCCACTGGACCTGGTAGAGGTTCCGGAACGACGCGAGCCCCAGCGAGATCGTCCAGTTGTCCGGGTTCTCGCTGGTGTAGAGCAGGGGGCCGTAGAAGTCGTTCCAGCAGTAGAAGAACAGGAACATCGCGGTCGCTGCGATGCCGGACTTCGCCATCGGCAGCACCACCCGCGTCATGACGCGCCACTCCGAGCAGCCGTCCACGCGCGCGGCGTCGGCGTACTCCTGCGGGATCGTCAGGAAGAACTGCCGCAGCAGGAAGATGCTGAACGCGTCGCCGAGCAGGTTGGGCAGGATGAGCGGCCAGAGCGTGCCGGTGAGGTGCAGGTTCGTCCACATCACGTAGATCGGTACCTGGGTCACCTGCGGCGGCAGCATCATCATCATGAGCACGACGACGAGCGCCGCGGTGCGTCCCCGCCACTGGAGCCGCGACAGCGCGTACGCCGCGGGGATGCTCGACACGAGCATGAGCAGGGTGGCGAGCCCGGCGTAGAGCAGCGTGTTGCGCAGGTACGTCAGCATCGGCGCCCTGGTGAAGACCTCGACGTAGTTCTCGGGGTGCCACGAACGGGGCCAGAGGTCGCCGGTCAGCGCCTGCGCGCTCGTCATCAGCGACTGCAGGACGATGAAGACGAACGGTGACAGGAACACGATCGCGAGCGCGATCCCGACGGCATGGTCGGCGATCCAGCCCAGCCGTCGCCGACGGCGGGCGCGCAGGTTGTCGCGCCGGTCGGCCGCGGCACGCGCGGGCGCGCTGCTCGGCGGAGCGGTCAACGTGGTCATCTCGTGCCCTCCGCGCCCTGCACCAGGCTGCGCGAGCGGCGCAGCAGCACGAGCGTGACGCCGAGCGACACGACGAACATGACCACGGCGAGCGCCGAGGCGTAGCCGAGGTAGTAGTTCTTGAAGCCCATGACGTACAGCCACTGGGCGTAGGTCAGCGTGGAGCCTTCGGGATAGCCGAGGAGCGCGGCGTTGCCACCGCCGGTGGTGGCTTGGCCCGACGCGACCGACGCGGCGACGACGGCCTCCGTGAAGTACTGCAGCGCGGCGATGACCCCCGTGATCGCGGCGAACATGAGCACCGGCGAGATGCTGGGCAGCGTGACGTAGCGCAGCCGCTGCCACGGGTTGACGCCGTCGAGGGCCGCCGCCTCGTACTGCTCTCGCGGGACGTCGAGGAGGCTGGCGAGGAAGATGATCATCAGGTCGCCGACGCCCCACAGCCCGAGCAGGACCAGCGAGGGCTTCGACAGCGCCGGGTCGTTGAACCACAGCGGTTGCGGCAGCCCGAGCGCGCCGAGGATCTGGTTGACCGGCCCGGTGGCGGGGTTGAAGAGGAAGACGAACGCGAGCACCCCGGCCACCGGGGGCACGAGAGCCGGCAGGTAGAACACCGTGCGGAAGACGCCGAGCCCGGCCTTGAGCCGCACGACCAGCGTGGCCACCGCGAGACCGAAGAGCATCCGGGCCGGCACCAGGATCACCACGAGCCACAGGGTGTTCCAGGCCGCCTGCCGGACCTGCGGGTCCTTGGTGAAGGCGAACTCGTAGTTGCGCAGCCCGATCCACTGCGGCGGCGAGAGCAGGTCGTAGCGGGTGAAGCTGAGGTAGACGGTGTCCACGAGCGGGTAGACGAAGAAGATCAGGACGCCGAGGATCCACGGCGTCAGGAACGCGAGCACCGTGAGCCGGCGTCGACGCTGCCGGGCGCGCAGCGCCGAGGATCGGTCCCCGGCGCTGCGCGTCGCGAGCGCGATCGTCACGGGGCGGCACCGAGCGACAGCTGGTCGTCGATCTGCTGGTCGACCTGCGCGAGACCGGCCTGCAGGTCGGCCACCTTGCCCGCCTGCCACTTCTCGGCGAACGCGCCGAGCGTGTCCTGGTAGGCCTTGCCGCTGGCGGTGGTCGGCGTGGTGGCGCTGTGCGCGTTCGCGAAGATGTCGAGGAACGGCGAGTACGTCGGGTCCTTGTCCAGGTCGGGCGACTGCAGCGCCGGCGTCCACGTCGGGATGTTCTTGATGCCGTTGGACAGCGCGACCACGGTGGCGGTGTCGGTGCTCAGGAACTTGATGAGCGCCCACGCTGCCTCCGGGTTCTGCGAACCGCGGCCGATGCCGATCACGTTGCCGGTCACGTAGCCGCCCCCGTAGAGGTCGGTCTTGTCGTCGGCGGTCGGGAAGGGCGCGGTGCCGTAGTCGAGCGACGGAGCCTCGGCCTTGATGAAGGCGTTGCGGTACTCGCCGTCGATGATCATCGCGACCTTGCCCTTCTCGAAGGCGTTGTCCGCGGAGAACTCCTGGCCCAGCCCCGCGGTGAACCGCTGCAGCTTGTCGTAGCCGTAGAAGTCGACCAGCTGCTTCTGCCAGGTGAGCATCGACGCCCAGCCGGGGTCGCTCCCGATGTTCGAGGTGCCATCGGCCTTGAACCAGGTGGCCCCGAAGCTCGGCGCGAAGTGCGCGGCGGCGTTCTCGTAGAAGCCGAAGGACGGCACGAAGCCGGCGACCTTGATGGCTCCGGCGCCGTCGCGCTGGGTGATCTTCTCCGCCATCGCGGTCAGCTCGGAGAGGGTCTTCGGGGGTTCGGAGTAGCCGGCGTCGGCGAGCATCTTCTTGTTGTAGTAGAGGCCGTACGCGTCCGAGAGGGCCGGCATCGAGCAGCGCTTCCCGTCGAACTGCGTGTAGTCGCGAGGCACCGCCGGGATCTGGCCCACATCGATCTTGTCGCGCGCGACGTAGGGCGTGAGGTCCTGCCACGCGCCGGTCGAGCAGAACTTGCCGATCTGGTCGGTGGAGTAGGAGAGCACGACGTCGATCGGCTGCCCCGCAGCGATCGCCTGGATCGTCTTCTCATCGTCCTGGCCCGACTTCACGTCGACCTTCACGCCGGGGTTGGCCGCCTCGAAGGCGTCGACAGCCGTCTGGATCGCCTTGGCCTCGCGATCGGTGAAGAAGTGCCAGAACGTGACGGTGCCGGTGAGCTTGGCCGGAGCGCTCGACGAGGGCGGCGTCGTCGTGCTGCCCGGGCTCGAGCAACCGGTGGCGAGCAGGGTCAGGCCGACGGCCGCAGCGGTCAGGGCGAGCGCGCGACGACGTCCTCGGGTGGTGTTCATCGTGCGTGGACCTCCTGGTGCGAGCGGGGAGCGGGGATGCGGCTGGTGGTGTCCATGGCGGTGACGGTGCTCGCCGAGAGCAGGCGCTCTGCGAGCCGGTCGACAGCGACCCGCTGGGCGCCCTCGAACGCGGGATCGCCCTCGACGGTCGACGCGACGACCGCGCAGCGCAGCCGGCTCGTGGCGCGGAGCGCCCTGGCGGTGCGGCCCGCGAGCGCGTCGCCCCCGGCACGGCCGACGGCGCCGCCGAGCACGACCGCGCCGGGGTCGAGGACCGCGACGATCACGGAGAGACCGAGCGCGAGGCGTCGGGCCAGCTCGTCGAGCAGTGCCGCCGACCCGGGTACGTCGTGCCGCGTCGCGGCCGCGCGCTGGACGACCTCCTCGGCGCTGCGGCCCGGTACGCCGTGCTCGCGCGCGAGGCGTCGGACGGCGGCGGCACCGACGAGGTCCTGCAGCTCGGAGTGCCCGCCGCCCGCGCCGGGGAGGAGCACGTAGCCGATCTCCCCCGCCCCGCCCGAGACGCCGCGGTACAGGGTCCCCGCGAGATCGGTCGCGAGGCCGACGCCGGCGCCCAGCCAGAGCAGCGAGGTCACGCTGCCCGGAGCCCCTACGTCGCCGCCGCGCTCCGCCACCAGCGCGAGGTTCACGTCGTTGTCGAGCGTGACCGCCGTGCCGCGACCGAGGGACGACGAGATCGCGGCGGCGATGCCGGGGTGGATCCAGTCCGGGATGCGGTCGGCGTAGCGCACCTGGTCGAGGGCCGGGTCGTAGGAGCCCGGGACGCTGATGACGACCTCGCGCACCGTCGCGGGCCGGGCACCGGCCTCCTGCGCGGCGGCGACGACGAGGGCGCGCGTCGCTTCGCCCGCACCCCGCGGCAGCGACCCCCGGGGGCGCTCGACCCGGGCCAGCACCTCGCCGCGGACGTCGAGCAGCGCGCAGGTGAGCCGGCTCGGGGTGACGGAGACGGCGGCGGCACGCAGGTGCTCGACGGCGAGGTCGTGCAGGCGACCGTTGGGACCCCGGCGCCCGACCGTCTCCCCGGCCTCGACCACGAGGCCCGCCTCCTCGAGCCGGGCCAGCACCTCCGCGACCGTCGGCTTGGACAGCCCGGTGGCCCCCACGACGTCGGCGCGCGAGCTCGGCCCCCGCGACAGCAGCACCGCCAGGACCGTGCGGTCGTTGAGCGACCGGAGCAGGGCCGGACGGGCGGGCGACGAGCCGGGCACGCGTCCCTCGATTCTGACTGGAAGGTTTCCTGTCAGTTCGGACGATAGGGGTGCCGCGCGCTGCACGTCAATGGACCTGGCGGGCGGACCGGAGGCATCCGCCGACCGTCTCTTCGGGTCTCGTCGTACGGATGGTCAGTACAGCGACGTCGCGACGCGGCGGAGGTCCTCGGGGACCTGCTTGACCCTCCCGGCGACGTCGGCGATCGGCACCAGCTCGATGCGGTCCCCCACGAGCGCCGTCATCACCGACGTCCGGCCGTCGTGCACCGCGTCCGCGGCTGCGACGCCGAAGCGACTGGCGAGCAGGCGGTCGGTCGCCGTCGGCGATCCGCCGCGCTGAACGTGGCCCAGGATCGTGACGCGCGTGTCGAAGCCGGTGCGCTCGGCGAGCTCGTACTTGATCCGCTCGCCGATGGCGCCCGCGACGATCGCGCCGTACGGCCCCTCGGGCGGGGTGAAGTCGAGCGTCCCCTCCTTCGCCGTCGCGCCCTCGGCGACGACGACGATCGACGACGACGCGTAGGACCGGTGCCGGTGGCGCAGCTGCGCGGCGATCTCGTCGATGTCGAACGGGTCCTCGGGGATGAGGATCTGGTCGGCCCCGCCGGCGATGCCGGCAGCCACCGCGATCCATCCGACGTGGTGGCCCATCACCTCGACG
>DASSQW010000119.1:0-3061 GCA_035702165.1 Candidatus Nanopelagicales bacterium | reverse complement strand
GTCTCGTCGGCGGAGAAGATCAGCGGCACCGTCGCCTCGAGCCGGCCCTCGCCGACAGCGTCGCCGTCGACGTAGAGCGTGAGGTCGGCACCCTTGCCGAGGCCGCCGCCGTCGTAGGCGAATCCGATCTGCACCTGGTGCGTGCCCGGCGGGACGGCAGCGCTCGACGTGACCTTCGTGCGCGCGAGGCCGAGCAGGTTGTAGCAGTAGCGCAGCCGCCCCTCGTGCAGGTAGAGCGACCAGCCCGCGAAGGCGCCGCCCTGCGCGATGACGACGCCGTCGGCGCCGCCCTCGGGAACCTCGATCTCCGCGGTGATGCGGTGCGAGCGGTTCTTCAGGTTCAGCACCGAGTTCTCGGTGAGGCGCCCCATGCCCGGGAACAGCTTCTGCGACGTCCCGTGGATCAGGGTGGGGCGTCCGGCGATCGCCGCGTCGAACCGCTCGACCGCGCGGTCGTCGAGCGGGAAGACGCCGTACTGCGCACCCTCGAGCAGGAAGAGCCGCTGCAGGTGGCGGAGCCGGTCGGGGTCCTCGCGCGCGAGGTCGTGCGACTGCGTCCAGTCGGCGCCGGTGTCGTAGAGCTCCCAGACGTCCTCGTCGAAGGGGGTGAGCTCGCCGGTGACGATCCACGGGGTGCGGTGCTTGGTGACCGCCGTCCAGCCCTTGTGGTAGATCCCGCGGTTGCCCGCCATCTCGAAGTACTGCGTCTCGCGCGCCTCCGGCGCGTCCGCGTCGTCGAAGCAGTAGGTCATGCTGACGCCGTGCAGCGGCATCTGCTGCAGTCCGTTGACGAAGTCGGGTGCGGGCAGGCCGGCCGCGTCGAGCACCGTCGTCGCGACGTCGATGACGTGGTGGAACTGGTGGCGGATCTCGCCGCGCGCCGCGAAGCCGTTCGGCCAGGACACGATGGTGCCGTTGCGCGTGCCGCCCCAGTGCGAGGCGATCTGCTTGGTCCACTGGTAGGGAGTGCACATCGCGTGCGCCCAGCCGACGGCGTAGTGGTTGTACGCCGCGGGGCTGCCGATGCTGTCGACGTGGGCGATGAGGTACTCGGGAGTCTCGAGGTGCGCCGCTCCGTTGAACAGGAACATCTCGTTGACGCTGCCGTTGATCGTGCCCTCGGCGCTCGCGCCGTTGTCGCCGATGATCAGGTAGATCAGCGTGTCGTCGAGGATCTCGAGGTCCTCGAGGGTGTCGAGCAGGCGTCCGATGTGGTGATCGGTGTGCTCGAGGAACGCGGCGTAGACCTCCATCTGCCGCTCGAGCACCGGGCGCAGCTCCACCGGCATGTCGTCGTACGCCGGGATCTCCGCGGGCCGCGCGGTGAGCACGGCATCTGCGGGCACGACGCCGAGCGCCTTCTGACGGGCGAAGGTCTCCTCGCGCAGCGCGTCCCACCCCGCCGAGAAGCGCCCGCGGTGACGCGCGATCCAGTCCTCGGGCGCCTGGTGCGGCGCATGTGTGGCACCCGGCGCGTAGTAGACGAAGAACGGCTTGTCCGGCATCAGCGCCTTCTGCTGGCGCACCCACCCGATCGCCTTGTCGGTCATGTCCTCGGTGAAGTGGTAGCCCTCCTCCGGGGTCGTGGGCGGCTCGACCGGGGTGGTGCCCTCGTAGAGCGCCGGGTAGTACTGGTTGGTCTCGCCCCCGAGAAAGCCGTAGAAGTACTCGAACCCGCTGCCCGTCGGCCAGTTCTCGAACGGCCCCATCGGGCTGGTCTGCCAGACCGGGACCTCGTGGCACTTGCCGAACTGCGCCGTGCTGTAGCCGTTGAGCTTCAGGGTCTCGGCGAGCGGCGCAGCATTGTTCGGCCGGACGGAGCTGTAACCCGGTGCAGCGGTGGCGATCTCGGTGATGGCACCCATGCCGACCGCGTGGTGGTTGCGTCCGGTGAGCAGGGCCTGCCGTGTCGGGGCGCACAGCGCGGTGGTGTGGAACCGGTCGAACTTCAGTCCTCGGGCGGCGAGGCGCTCGGCGTTCGGGGTCGGGCACGGGCCGCCGAACGCGCTCGACGCCGCGAAGCCGACGTCGTCGAGCAGGATCACCAGGACGTTGGGCGCGCCCTCGGGCGGCAGCAGCCGCTCGAGGGGTGGGAACGACGAGTCGGGGTCCTTGGCGTCGTACGTCGTCAGCAGCGGACGCTGACGGGTGGGGATGGGCAGGACGGAGCGGGAGCCCCCGGGAGGCGTCATGGCCCGACCCTAGGGAGCGCCGGCACGCTCCGTCCGACGATTGTGCTACGTCAGGCGGGCACGCCCGCGGGCTCGGTGACGTCGACGTCGCCGGGCTCGTGACCGTCGCGCAGCCGCTGGCCGATCACCATCGTGACGCCGTCACCGCGCATCGAGACACCGTAGAGGGCGTCGGCGATCTCCATCGTGCGCTTCTGGTGGGTGATGACGAGCAGCTGGGAGTTCTCGCGCAGCTCCTCCATCACGGTCAGCAGGCGCTGCAGGTTGACGTCGTCGAGGGCGGCCTCGACCTCGTCCATGATGTAGAAGGGGCTCGGCCGGGCCTTGAAGAGCGCGACGAGGAACGCGACGGCGGTGAGCGAGCGCTCGCCGCCGGAGAGCAGCGAGAGGCGCTTGACCTTCTTGCCCGGAGGCCGCGCCTCGACCTCGATGCCGGTGGTGAGCATGTCGCCGGGGTTGGTGAGCAGGAGGCGGCCCTCGCCGCCGGGGAAGAGCCGGGCGAAGATGCGCTCGAACTCGCGCTCGGTGTCGGCGTAGGCCTCGGCGAAGACCTGCTGCACGCGCTCGTCGACGTCCTTGATGATGCCGAGGAGCTCGTCGCGCGAGCGCTTGAGGTCGTCGAGCTGCTCGTTGAGGAAGCGGTGCCGCTCCTCGAGGGCCGAGAACTCCTCCAGCGCAAGGGGATTGACCTTGCCGAGCAGTGCGAGCGAGCGCTCGGCCGCCTTCATGCGCTTCTCCTGCTGGTCGCGCACGTAGGGGTAGGGCTCGGGGTCGGGCGCCTCGGGGTCGACCTCGTCACCAGGAGCGACCTGCGACGGCGGGACGAGGATGTCGGGGCCGTACTCGTCGAGGAGCGTCTCGGCGTCGAC
>DASSQW010000118.1:0-4652 GCA_035702165.1 Candidatus Nanopelagicales bacterium | reverse complement strand
AGCCGCGCCGTGCGCAGCAGCGCGGCACGGCGCACGTCCGGCGTCCCGCTGGAGGAGTCGACCTCGAGGCTGACGGTGAAGAAGCCGGTCGGGTGCTCGACCACGACGTCGAGCGGTCCGTCGTACGGCGGGATCTCGGCGACGTCGGCTCCGACGGACCCGGGCAGCAGGCACGCGGTGGCGACCGAGACGGCGCCGAGGACGCCGATCGCCTCGTGCACGCGGTGCGGGATGAGCGTGCGCGTGGAGACGTGCCCGCCCTCGCGCGGCGGGGAGAGCAGGCTCATCTTCGGCACCGTCTTGTCCGTGACGTCACCGAGGTTCATGAGCGGTCCCGCAGCGAGGCGGACCGCTTCGATCCGCGCCTTCACCTCGGGCATCGCCTCGATCTGGGCCGGCGTCTCCGCGCCGGTGAGCCCGAGGTCCGCGGCGGCGAGGCACACGACCGGCATGCCGTTGTCGATGCAGGTGACGCGGACGCCGTCGATCTCGTCGACGACGTTGCCCGTGGGCAGCAGCGCGCCGCACGACGAGCCCGCGGTGTCCGCGAACTCCAGCGGGATCGGGGCGTGGGAGCCCGGCACCCCGTCGATCCGTGCGTCGCCGTCGTAGCGGACCGAGCCGCCGGGCGTCTCGACGTACGCCGTGGCGAGGGTGTCGGTGTTCTCCATCCAGATGCGCACCGCGGTCACCCCGTCCTGCGCCGCGACCATGCCGTGCTCGAGGGCGAACGGCCCGACCGCGGCGAGCATGTTGCCGCAGTTCTGGCTGTCGGAGACCTCGGGCCGGTCGGGCCACACCTGCAGGAACAGGTAGTCGACGTCGGCGCCCTCGCGGCTCGACGGAGAGACCACGGCCACCTTGGAGGTGAGCGGGTGGGCGCCGCCCATCCCGTCGATCTCGCGCTCGTCGGGGGATCCCATCGCGGCGAGCAGGACAGCGTCGCGCGTGGCGCGGTCGGCGGGCAGGTCCTCGAGGCGGAAGACCAGCCCCTTGGACGTCCCGCCGCGCATCGCGTCGCAGGCGACAGCGGTCTGCGTCACTGCTGCTCCGCGAAATCGACGTAGCGCAGGCCCTTCTCGGCCAGCCTCTCGCGCATCGAGTAGATGTCGAGGCCGAGCTCGCCGGCCGCGAGGCGCGCGCGCTTCGCGCCCTCGTTCGCCTCGCGCTCCTGCGCCTTCGCGAGCACCGCCTCGGCGTCCTCGCGCCGCACGCAGACCACGCCGTCGTCGTCGGCCACGATCACGTCGCCCGGACGCACGTGCACACCGGCGACGACGATCGGCACCTGGCAGTCGCCAGGAGTCTCCTTCACCGTGCCCTGAGCGCAGATCGCCTTGGCCCACACCGGGAACTGCATCTCGGTCAGCGTCTGCACGTCGCGCACGCCGGCGTCGATCACCAGACCGCGTACGCCGTGCGCGCGCAGGCTCTCGGCGAGCAGGTCGCCGAGGTAGCCGTCGTCGCACGGGCTCGTCGGCGTCACCACGAGGATGTCGCCGGGCTGCGCCTGCTCGACCGCGACGTGGATCGTCCAGTTGTCGCCAGGTGCGACGGTCGCCGTGAGGGCGTTGCCCGCGATGCGCGCCGGACGGTAGATCGGGCGCAGCCGGTGGTGCAGCAGGCCGGTACGGCCCTGGGCCTCGTGCACGGTCGCCGTGCCGGCATCACCCAGGGCGTCGACGATCGCGAGGTCGGTGCGCGGGGTGTTGCGGACGACGACGGGCACGGGAGATCTCCTCGATCCGATGGTCCCTCACCTTCTCAGGCCTCGGCGCTGCCCGGTACGGTCGTCTTCCGTCAGGCGGAAACGGGAGGTCGTCGCGTGGCTACGTCGGCACGACCCTCGGTCACCTCGCGGGTGCTCTCCATCCTGGGAGCGTTCGACGAGCGCCACCCCCGCCTCACGCTCTCCGAGATCGCCGAGTCCGCGGGGCTGCCGGTGTCGACCGCGCACCGGCTGCTGGGCGAGCTGCAGGCGTGGGACGCCGTGGAGCGCGACACCGACGGCCGCTACGTCATCGGCCGACGCCTCTGGAAGGTGGGCACCCTCGCCCCCGTCGCCCGCGAGCTGCGCGAGGCATCGCTGCCGGCCATGCAGGACCTCTACGAGGCCACGCACGAGAACGTGCAGCTCGCCGTGCGCGAGGGCACCCAGGCGCTGTATGTCGAACGGATCCACGGGAAGTCGTCGGTCCCGGTGCTGAGCAGGCCCGGCGTACCGCTGCCCATGCACGCGACCGGCGTGGGCAAGGTGCTGCTCGCCTGGGCGCCGCGCGAGGTGGTGGAGGAGGTGGTCGAGGGGCTCAAGCCGATCACCCGGTACACCATCACCGAGCGCGGCCGGATGCTGCGCGAGCTCGCCACCGTGCGGCGAGTGGGCTACGCGCGCACCACCGAGGAGATGGGCTACGGCACCTGCTCGCTGGCGGTCCCCGTGCAGGACGCGGCGGGGGAGGTCGTCGCGTCGCTCGCCCTCGTCACGCGCACCGGGCGCCGCGATCTGGCGAAGTTCCTCCCTGCGCTGCGCGTGGCGTCGGCGGCGATCAGCCGTCGAATGGGCGTCTGACGGCGTCGTTTCCGTCTGGCGGAAGCCCGGTATGGTGCGCGCCTCGCCCGCACCTCGACCATCGGTGTCATGCGCACACAGGTCGCCATCGTGGGGTCCGGCCCCGCCGGACTGCTGCTGTCCCAGATCCTCGCCCAGCACGGCGTCGAGTCGGTGATCGTCGAGAACCGCTCGAAGGACTACGTCCTCGCGCGCATCCGGGCCGGGGTGATCGAGCACGGCGCGGTCGACGTCCTCACCGAGTACGGCGTCGCCGACCGCCTGCATCGCGAGGGGATGCGCCACGACGGTGTCTACCTGCAGTGGCCCGGCGAGCGCCGGCGCATCGACTTCGTCGAGTCGTGCGGCCACTCGGTCTGGGTCTACGGGCAGACCGAGATCACCAAGGACATGATCGACATCCGCGAGGCCGCCGGGCAGCAGACGTTCTGGGACGTCTCCGACACCGCGATCCACGACGCCGACACCGACCACCCGCGGGTGACGTTCGTCGATGCGGACGGGAACCAGCAGAGCATCGAGGCCGACTACGTCGCCGGCTGCGACGGCTTCCACGGCGTGAGCCGCAAGACCATCCCGGAGTCCGTGCGCACCGTGCGAGAGCGCTTCTACCCCTACGCCTGGCTCGGCATCCTCGCCGAGGTCGCGCCGTCGACCGACGAGCTCATCTACGCGCTGCACCCCGACGGCTTCGCGATGCACTCGATGCGCTCCGACCACGTCAGCCGGCTCTACCTGCAGGTGCACCCCGACGAGGTCATCGAGAGCTGGTCCGACGACCGCATCTGGACCGCGCTCTCCACGCGGATGGCGATCGACGGGTGGGAGCTGAGGTCCGGACCGACGCTGGAGAAGTCGATCACCCCCATGCGCTCCTTCGTCAGCGCGCCGATGCGCTGGGGCCGGCTGTTCCTCGCCGGCGACGCCTCGCACATCGTGCCGCCCACCGGCGCCAAGGGCCTCAACCTCGCGATCGCCGACGTCAAGCGCCTCGGGACCGCGCTGGTCTCGAAGATCAACGAGGGCAGCGACCACCTGCTCGACCGCTACTCCGACGACGCGCTCGAGCGCGTATGGCTCTCGACCCACTTCTCCTGGTGGATGACCTCGATGCTGCACATGCCGCCCGACACCGACCCCGACCGCGACTTCCTCCTGCAGATGCAGCTGACGCAGCTGAAGTACGTGACGACCTCGAAGGCGGCGATGACCGGCCTCGCCGAGAACTACACCGGCTCCGTCCTCCCGTACCCGTGACCGACCCCGCCGCCTCGCGTCCGCAATCGTCGTCGAACGATCCCCTTCAGCAGCAGGCGCGGACGCACGGCCAGGATCCTGAGGGCGAGATCGCGGCGCTGCGCGGGCAGATCGACGAGGCCGACGCCGCGATCGTCGCGGCGATCGAGCAGCGTCGATCGCTGTCGGCGCGCATCCAGGAGGTACGCCGCACCGCGGGCGGGCCGCAGCGCGAGCCCTCGCGCGAGGACGTGGTGGTCGCGGCGTACGCCGACCGCCTCGGCCACGGCGGCGAGGACGTCGGCCGCGCCGTCCTCCGCGCCTGCCTCCCACCCGGCTCCTGACCCACCGCTGACACCGCCGTCCCGTCGGGCGGCCGACAGCCCGGACACAACGTCGAGTCACGGTGACGCCGTGGCACCTCCCGCGAGTGCCATCGCAATCCCGGAGATGTCATCGCATGTCCGGAGAGGCCGCCGGGATCCTGGGATGGCGCGGGCTTCCCACGTCGGCGGACCGGCAGGCTCAGCGACGCGAGGGGGGTCCGATGAGGGTGGCCGCGAGGTCGACCGACAGGGCGTCGAGGGAGTCGAGCACGACGTCGGCCAGGGCCAGCGCGTCAGGGGGTTGCGGGAAGCCCGGCTGCGGGACGGCGACCAGGCGCATGCCGGCCGCGGACGCCGAACGCAGGCCGGCGCCGGAGTCCTCGACCGCTAGGCAGCGCTCGGGCTGCGCCTCGAGCCGCTCGATGACCGCGAGGTACACGTCGGGAGCCGGCTTGCCGGCGGCGACCTCGTCGGTCGACGCGCTCACCGTGAAGAGCCCGGCCAGCTCGGGCGACCCGATG
>DASSQW010000117.1:0-2323 GCA_035702165.1 Candidatus Nanopelagicales bacterium | reverse complement strand
CCGGCCCGCAGCTGTTCCCCCAGGCGTTCCCCGGGACCGTGAGCGTGCGCGTGATCCGACCCGGGCGCGACGCGTCGGACCCCGCCTGCGGCGCCACCCTCCCGGAGAGGTTCAGCTGCCGCGACGCGACGACCTGGGCCGAGCCCGACCCGACGGAGTTCCTCCTCACGTTCGGCGCACGCCAGGTCAAGGTCGTGGAGGGGGCGTCCGCGGCCCGGACGCAGTCCTCGGAAGGCGGCCCGGGCCTCGGGCCGTCGAAGCGCTCGTTCACCTACGCCGAGTACGCCTTGCCGGAGGGCGACCCGCGCGGCGCGGTCGCGTTCGAGCGGCGGGTCTTCGACATCTGCGCGCCGGCCGGCGCCCGGGTCGTCTCCGGCCTGGAGGGGCACACCGCGACGATCGGGACGCAGACGGGCCCCGCCGACGTCGCGTTCCTCGCCGTGGGTGGTCGGCTCGCACAGGTGGCCCTCTCCGGCAGTCGGTGGGCGGCCGGCGAGCGGGACCACGCCTGGCAGGTCGTGGCACAGCACCTCTTGCAGGAGCGTTGAACCGGTGGCGCTACCTCGGTCCGGCAGACCGCCCGCACCCACCCGGTGTCGGTGCCGCCGACGCCCACGTCCAGTGAGGTCGGTGGTGCTCATGGAGTCATCCTCGGCGTCTCGGGCGGTTGTTACAGTGCGGTCGTGGGGCAGGCCATCGGCGCGGTCCGTCTTGCCGGCGGGACGCGGGTCGCCTACGCGACGAGCGGAGGCGGTCCGCCGCTGCTCTTCGTCCCGGGATGGGTCTCCCACCTGGAGCTCGGGTGGGCGCTGGCGCCGGAACGCCGCTTCTACGAAGGCCTTTCACAGGGCCGCACTCTCGTCCGCTATGACCGCCCGGGCTGCGGCCTCTCCGACCCGGCGCCGGACCGTGACCTCGTCGGGCTCGAGCTCGAGGTGATCGCCGCGGTCACCGCCCGGTTGGGACTCGAGCGCTTCGACGTTCTGGGAACGTCGATGTCGGTCCCGCTCGCCGTCACCTGGGCCCGATCGAGACCCGAGACTGTCGATCGCCTTGTGCTGTATGGCGGTTGGGTGGACGGCGACCGCATCGCGGACCCTGTCGTGCGAGCCCACATGCTGGGCCTGGTGCGCGAGCACTGGGGCCTGGGCTCGGAGCTGCTCACAGGGTTCTTCGCCCCCGACGCAGACGCCGCCTTCCGCGCGTCGCTGGCCGCGCACCAGCGGCATTCGGCGTCGGCCAGCGACGCCGAGCGCCTCCTCGGTGCGTGCTACTCGATGAGTGTCGCCGACGACCTGGCGGGGATCGGTGCCCGGACGTACGTGATCCACCGCGAGGGGGACCGGGCCGCACCCGTCCGAGAGGCACGCCGGCTGGCGGACGGCATACCGGGGGCGCAGCTCACCCTGCTTCCGGGTCGCGCGCACATGCCCTTCGACGGCGACGTCGACGGCCTGCTCGCCGTCATCCGCGAGTGCCTGGACCTCCCGGCGCTCCCGCCCGCGCCGCCGTTCGCGGCCGTCGTCCTGACCGCCCGGCAGCTGCAGGTCGCGCGCCTGGTGGCTGACGGTCTGAGCAACCGCGCCATCGCCCGGGAGCTCGTCCTGAGTGAGCGGTCGGTGGAGTCGCACGTGGACCGCATCCGAGCCCGACTGGGCTTCCGCTCCCGCGCGCAGGTCGCCGCCTGGTATGCCACCACCTACCCCTGAGCGCCCAGCACGGGCCGCGGGGGGGCGGGTGGGCCGCCCACGTGCCGTGTTTCCACGGCTGACGGCGGCCGCCGGGAGGACGACGCTCGGAGCATGAAACGCACTCTCCTGCTTGGGTATGCCGCCCTCGCGTACGTCTTGTTCGTGGCCGTGCTCGCGTGGGCGGTCGCCTTCGTCGCCGACGTCGGCGTCGTCGTCGGCATCGATCACGGGCCGAGGGTCGCGACCGGCGCGGCGATCGCGGTCGACCTCGCGCTGCTCGGCGCGTTCGCGGTGCACCACTCCGTCATGGCGCGCCCCTCGGCGAAACGCGTCCTGACCCGGTTCGTGCCCGCCGCGGCAGAGCGCAGCACCTACGTCCTGTCGGCCGACCTGCTGCTCGCGCTGGTGTTCTGGCAGTGGCGTCCCGTCGGCGGCACGCTGTGGGACGTGAGCGCGCAGCCGTGGCGTGGCCTGCTGTGGACGCTCTACCTGGCCGGCTGGGCGCTCGCCGTCGCGTCGACGTTCCTCGTCGACCACCTCGACCTCGTCGGCCTGAGGCAGGCCGGGGCCCGCGACTACGTGCCGCCGGGCTTCACGACGCGCGGGCTCTACGCGCTCGTGCGACACCCGCT
>DASSQW010000116.1:0-15811 GCA_035702165.1 Candidatus Nanopelagicales bacterium | reverse complement strand
GGCCGTCGGTAAGCCCTCCGCTCGGACCTGCTAGCCCGAGACCGCGCTGGCGGCGAGAAGTCCGAGACCGACGACCAGGAGCACGGCCCCGATCGTGACTCCGGTGCGCCGCGACATGCCCAGGTTCGGACCCCGCGTGAGCGAGACGATCAGAGCGATGACTCCGGTGACAGCGAGGACGATGCCCGGCAGCTTGAGGTTCACCTCGTGATCCTTCCTCCCGGACTCGGGGATCTGCTCACGACGACGTCGCGCGATGCCACGATGGCAGGCTGAGCGGCAACCCGGTAGGACCTCTCGCACCGCTGCCCGCCAGCGCGGTGGTCGATTACTCCCCCGCAACCAAGAGCTCGTCCTCAGGCGTCGGGCGTCGGTGTGCGCTCGTTGTAGATGCCAGCGAGCTCCTGGCCGGTGAGGCCGTGGATCGCAGCCATCACCTCGTCGGTGAGCTCGCGACGGGCTCTGCCCGGCGGCATCCCCTGGAACCGGTCGCCGACGCGGATCGGCGTACCGAACCTGACCGTGACCTTGGCCAGCTTCGGCATCGAGGAGCCGATGGGCTGGATGTCCTCAGTGCCGATGAGACCGACCGGGAGGATCGGCGCTCCGGAGGTGATGGCGAGCTGGGCGACCCCGGTGCGTCCGCGGTAGAGCCGGCCGTCGCGCGAGCGGGCGCCCTCGGGGTAGATGCCGAACGCCTCGCCGCGGCCCAGCACCTCGAGCGCGATGTCAAGGGACGCGATCGCCGAGGTCGTGTTGTCGCGGTCGACCGGCACCATGCCGAGGCCCTCGAACCAGGCGCGCGTGAGCCAGCCCTTGGGGCCGGTGCCGGTGAAGTAGTCCTCCTTGGCGAGGAAGACCACCTTCCGCGGCACGACGACGGGAAGCACGACGCTGTCGACGAACGAGAGGTGGTTCGCGGCGACGAGCACCGGGCCGGTGGCGGGGATGTTGGCGAGACCCTCGACGCGCGGCCGCCAGATCGCCTTCGCGACAGGCGGGATCACCGTGTGCGCGACCTCGTACAGCATCGACCCGGCCTCCTTCCGCCGTACACCCTCTCAGCAGAGTGGTGTCGGCCGTGCGCCGACCCGCCAGGAGGACCCGGCGGGGAGGAGGTCGTGATCAGCGCCTGCGGGCGTCGAGGGCCTTCTCGAGCTCGGCCTTCGACATCGAGGACCGGCCCTTGATGTTGTGCTCGCGCGCCTCGTTGTAGAGCTGGGCCTTCGTGCGGCCGCCAGCCCCCTTGTGGCTGCGCAGGCCGCCGCGGCGGCCCGAGGAGATGTCGTCGACCGACGACCGGCTGGCAGTGCGCGACTCGCCGTGCCGCGCGCGCTCCTTGTTCACCGTGCGAGCGGCGATCTCCTCGGCGGTGTCGTCGTCGTAGCCACGGTCCTCGAGGCCGTCCTTGATGTGCTCGTACTGGCGCTCGCGCTTGGCGCTCCACCCTCGCTGCGGCACGGCTCCTCCTCGGTACGCCGGGAATGGACGATCCCGCGTACCCCTGCCCCCGAGCGGCAAACGCGGGCCACCGGACGGTGAGTACGGCAAGCAGTTACCCAACGCGTGGTAACGGCCGGTCGGTGGGATCGCGTGCCGACGGCGGTGCGGGTCAGTGGAGGTCTGCTCGACCAACCGGTGAGAACGCCCGCAACCTGCCGGTGACCTTCAGCGTGACCTCGTACGTCGTCGCCTGCCGGTCTCGCCGCCGGCTCGCGAGACGCGCACGCCCGAGCAGCGCTCGGCCCGCTCGCCCGCCGTCGGACGCATGCACGTACGCAAGACGTCACCGAGCCGACGAGCGAGCAATGAGCACTGTCTCCATCGGTCAGCGGCTCCGGCGGCTCAGGCTGCCGAACCGGTGGGGACGAGCTCGAGCAACCGACCCTTCACGCGGATCCACACGGCGCGGCCGACGGGCACAGCGGTGCTCGCACTGCCGAACATCATGGGTCCGCTGTCGAGCGGCATCGCGCCCGTCACCTCGAACCGTGCGCGGTCGATGCGGATGAGTGCGGATGGCTCGCCCGTCGCGGCCCACACGGCGTCACGCCCCACGCCGAGGCTCGTGGCGACGCCGTCCGCCCGGACGTCGGCCACGATCCGCTCTGCGCCGACTCGGCTGATGTCGACGACGTACACGTGGTCCCATGTGGCCACCCAGAGCCGCCCGTCGACGATCTCGAGCCACTCGGGCTGAGAGAGCTCGTCGGGGTTCGTCGCCGGGCGCGTCGGATGGTCGACGACGGGGACCACGAACGTCGAGACGACCCTGTCGCTCCTGGTGTCGATGCGCGCCACGAAGTGCCCGTCGCCGCTGGGCATCCAGACGTAGCGACCGTCGGTCGTCGCGTGGCCGCGCACGCCGCCCGAGGAGATGTGCACCCGGGTCACGACATCGAGGTTGCGTGGGTCCACCTTCACGGCGTCGCCGTCATGGTTGTTCCCCACCCACACCGAGCCGGCCGCCACAACGACCGCCTCGGGCACCGGGTCCTGCGTACGGCTGGTGCGGAAGCTGACGACGCGATGGTTGCGCAGCCCGACGCGCGTGACCGTCTCGCCGTACTCGGCGTTGACGAGCCACAAGGCACCCAGCCCCGCTGTCGGGAAGCCTCCTCGGGCGTGCGGGACGTGGCCGCTGATCCGCGCCGTCGCGGGGTCGACCAGCCAGAGATCGCCGTTCATCCGTCCCTGCGCGTCGAACCCGGCGTCCTTGCGATCGACGGCCCAGAGGGTGCCGTCGGTGTAGACGAGCGGGCCGTCCCCTGGGGCACGCACGCTCCTGGCCAGGCGGTAGCCCTGCAGAACCGGGAGCTGCGCGCCGCTCGGCGTGGCACCGGTGGCAGCGGCGCTCGGCGATGTGCCGACCGGAGACGCGGTGGGCCCCGACATGGTCGTCGCACCGGAGGCGGACGCCGACGAGTGCCCCTCCGACGCGCCCTCGGCCGCCGAGCAGGCGACAAGGCAGACGAGGGCTGCGGATGCGACGAGGCTGTGCGCTGTTCTCATGAGTGATCCTCCTCGTGGTCCTGCCGTGTGCTGCTCCATCGCTGCGCGCGCGACGTCGGTTGACACGCGCGCGCTGCCGGACCTCGTTCACGCGGGTGCTGCCGGGCCTCTTGGAGCGACGGTCGCCCGGTGGCAGCGTGTGGTGCGACTCGCGTGTCAACCGTTCGGGGTGGCGAGGCGATTGAGCGATGTGACCGGGCCCGTGGCAGGCGCCGAGGCCGGCGTGAGCGCCGACCTCGTCGCCTCGCGCCCGCCGACGTTCGAGGAGTTCTTCCGACGGGAGATGCCACGGTTGGTGGCGGTGGCGACCGCGCTCGCAGGTCCGAGCCACGCGGAGGAGATCGCGCAGGAGGCCATGCTCGCCGCGTTCCAGCGCTGGGACGAGGTGAGCCGCTACGAGTTCCCAGGAGCATGGGTGCGCCAGGTGTGCGTCAACAAGGCGACGTCGGTGTTCCGTCGTCGGGCGACGGAGGCACGCGCCCTCCTGCGTCTCACAGTCAGCGCGACCGTCGCGCTCGACGACGTCCACGACAGCACGCTCTGGGCCGAGGTGCGCCGGCTCCCGCGCCGGCAGGCGCAGGCCGTCGCGTTGTTCTACGTGTACGACCGCAGCGTCGACGAGGTCGCGCAGATCCTCGGGTGCTCGTCCGGCAGCGTGAAGACGCACCTCTTCCGCGCCCGCGCCACGCTTGCCGAGCGGCTGGCGGAGGAGGAGCGGTGATGAGCATCGATCGCCGGCTCGAGAGCTCGGCCGAGCAGCTGCGTCAGCGTGCCGACGGGGCGTTCGACACCGCGGCAGCCTTGGATCGCCTGCAGCGCAGCCGATCCCGTCGTCGCCTTTCGCAGCGTGCCGGTGCTGTGCTGGCCCTCGTGCTCGTCCTTGTGGGCGCGGCGTACATGGTGACGCCGCGCCGGCAGTCTGCGCCGCCGGTGCTGCCCGTCCCGAGCCCGCCGACGGTGTGCTCGGTCGACACCGGCGACCCCTGCCCCGGTGGCTCGACGTACCAGGTCGACGCCGGCAGCTTCGCCTTCACCTGGTCGGTCCCGGCCGGATGGAACACGGGCGCTCACCGGCGTGGAGCGGCGACGGACCAGACCTCCACGATGGCCACCGCTGCAGCTTGGCCCTCGGACTCCCACCCCGAGTTGTCGGGCGTGGTCGTCCTGGCGTCAGCCGTCGCGAGCGATCCTGCGCATCCGGCGATGGACGTCCCGGGCCCGTCGGATCCGTCCGCACAGGCTCTGGCCCGATGGGTCGCGCAACGTCCGTACCTCGTCGCGGGTCCGCTGAGCTCCACGCGGATCGGCGGGCTCCCCGCCTGGCAGCTCGACGTGAGGGTCGGACCGCTCGATGCGAGCAGCGCGCTGCACTGGCCGGACCTCGGGCATCACGACGACTGCGGCTGCCCGCGGATGGCAGCCGTCCTCCGAGGTGCGCAGCCTCGTGCCGGCACCCCACGGGACCTGCTGCTTCTCCAGGGCGACCATGGCTTCCGGCTGTGGTTCATCGACGTGCCCGGCGCGGGTGTGCTGGTCGCACGCGCGGTCGACTTCGGCGGCGGTCCGGTGAGGTTCGACGAGGACGTCGCCCGCAGCCTGCGCGTGACCAGCGGTCGGACGCCGTAGCTGGGCGCTGGGGCACCCCCCTCTACGTTCTGGGTCCCGTGCCGACGACGTCCCGAGTGAGGTGGTGGCCTGCTCGACCAACCCGGTGAGAGCGCCCGGCGGTTACCCGCTTTCGGGAATTGGGTGCCGTGCTCACCGGACGGTGACGTACCAGGTGCGCACGAGCGCGGTGGTGTAGCCGGCGCGGGCGCGGGCGACCAGCGTCACGCGGCACCGTCCCGCGGCGACGCCGCGCACCACCACGCGTCCGGAGACCGCAGCGACGCGGCACACCGTGGCGGCGCCGGAGATGCGCGCGACGCTCCAGGTGCCGTAGCCGCCGAGCGTGGTGCGGGGCGCCGCCAGGCCGAGCACGAGGCTGCGCCCGCGGTGCAGCGCGATCGCGCCTGCCGCGCGCGGCACGTCGCGCCACGACGGCGTCGCGGGGACCAGCGCGAACATCGTGGCGCGCGTGGTGGTCACGCCGTCGTCGGTGACCGTCGTCGCTGTCACCGTGCAGCTTCCCGAGCCGCGCAGGGCACGGACGGTCGTGAGGCCGCCGGACGCGACACCCGGTGCGGCGAGGGCGCAGCCGGACGTCGTCGACAGGGCTACGTCGGCACCGGACGCCGACGCCGCGGTCACGACGCCGGAGAGGGAGTAGGCCAGCGTCGCCGGGGCGAGCACGAGCAGCTGGTCGACGACCAGTATCGTCGCGGTCGCACGCGCTCCCGACTGGCCCGGCGCGGCCGGGATCCAGACCGTGACGGTGCAGCGGCCCGGTGCGCCGGTGGTTCCGATCGGCATCGGAAGGCGCGGCGGGAGGTAGGACACCGCGAGGCTGCAGGCACCGGACGCCGTCACGTTCATCACGCGACCCGACATCGAGGTGGCCGACAGCGCGAGCTGACCGGACTGCGCGACCTGCATGGTGATCGGCGCGCTGATCGTGATGCTCTCCGTGGACGCCGTGACCGTCACCGACGACGAGACGGCGGACGCGAGACGGCTGTCGGTCTCGGGCACGCTCGCCGTGACGGTGCAGGTTCCTGCGGCGCTGGCCGTCATCGACGTGCTGCCGCCCGACGAGACCTGCGACGCCGTGAGCGAGCACGGTCCGTCGACGGTGAGACCGACGGGACGGTGCGAGGTGGACGTCGCCGTGACCGCGAGCAGGGAGCCGGCCGTCATCGTCGTACCGACGTCGAGCTGGACGCCGTCGGCCAGCGGGACGGGGACGGCGAGCGCGGCGCTGCGCACGCCGGCGTCGCTCACGGCCGTGACCGAGAGGTCGGAGAGGTCGGTGCGGACGGCCACCGAGCCGAGATCGAGCGAGGTGCCCTGCGTCGCTGCGCGGTGCTTCCCCTCGGTGTCGGTCCACGCCACGTCGTAGTGGTCGGCTCCGGGGACGGCGAGCCAGCGCGGGACGACGCGGTCGGCAGCCAGGGGCGAACCGTCCTTCACCGGCGACGCGAGCGGTGCGCGCTCGTCGAGCGAGCCCCACACCAGGTCGTCCATGCCGTCGGTGTCGCCGGGAGCCAGCGTGGTGTCAGACGTGAGCAGACCGCCCACCCCTCCGGCGGTGTCGCGCAGGACCTGCGCGTCGACCCACGCGCTCTGGAGCGTCGATGTCTCCGTGCTCACCAGACCGAGCTCGCGCGCCCCGTCGGAGTCCATGACGGCTGCGAACGCGCGACCCTGGGCATCGGGTGCCTGCAGCAGCCAGCCGAGCGACGCGGCGCTGCCCGAAGCGACTGCGACGGTCCTCGTGGTGCCCGCC
Organism: Candidatus Nanopelagicales bacterium; assembly: GCA_035702165.1. GTDB lineage: Bacteria > Actinomycetota > Actinomycetes > S36-B12 > CAIYMF01 > Longivirga. The sequence goes on along the minus strand of DASSQW010000116.1, from coordinate 9,414 downwards.
CCGAGGTCGCGCACGTTCACCGCGCTCGACGTCCAGGTGCGCCAGGTGATCGTGCCCCCGTCAGCGGACTCGGCCGTGGTCCCCCCGGCCGGCAGGCCGGCCGCGCCGTTCCCGTCGAGCGTCAGGACCGTGCTTGCGGAGCCGTCGACCGGAAGCCTCACGACGGCCGGCACCGTGACCGAGCCGGTGATCGCCGGCTCGGTGGTGTCGAGGTCGACGTGGTCCGCGGTGACGGCCACGAGCGCGATGCGCGTCGTGTACGCCACGCCGTTCTGCGTCACCGACGTCCGCAGGGTGGTGAGCGTCCGCGACGCACCCGACGCGACGTCGACCAGGCGCAGGTCGACGACGGACGTGTCGGCGGCGCTGTGCGGCCAGAGGAAGGCGACCGTGCTGCCGTCGGCGGACAGCGCGGCAGTCTGCGCCACGAGGGTCGGCTCGAAGCCCAGCGCGACGATCGCGGTGCGAGCCGCCGGAGCGGGGTCGACCCGCGTGACATCGCCGGTCGCGGTGTCGCGGACGAAGAGCTCGTAGGACAGGTCTGTGTCACCGGGCAGGACGCCGGATCCCTGGGGCCACATGCCGAGCAGCTGACGGCTGCCGTCCGCCGACACGTCGAGGACGTCGACCTGCGCACCGGGGCTGCCTCCGCCAGGACCGACGTTCCACAGACGCGCTGTGCCGTCGGAGGTCGAGGCGGTGAACGGCGTCGAGTACCTCGTCGGATCGGCGCCGGCCGCCAGGGCCAGCTGCGCCGATCGCGCGACGCCGACGACCTGGCCGCCGACGACATAGCCCGCGTCGACCGTCAGCGGCGTGGTCGGCTCGGCGCCGTCGATCAGCAGCCGGCCCAGAGGCGGCGTCCCGGCGTCGGTGTCGACTGCGGGCATCGACACGGTGGCGACGCCCTCGGTGCCGTCCGCAGGGAGGAGGCTGACGCGCACCGGGTTGCGGCCCTGCGCGACCGAGTCGTCGACGACGGCCACCGGCACCGTGATCGCGGTGCCCGCCGCGCCGGCGGGGAGGATCACGTCGGCGTGCGGGGCGACGCGGGAGTCGCCGGCCACGTGCCACGTCGATGCGGCGTCGCTCGCGGTGGTGCGGGTGAGGGTGACGCTGCCAGCCGCACCGCCCTCGCGGGCGGTCGCGGTGGGGGCCGCCGAGACCTGCGGGACGGCGCTCGCCGCGCCGGTCACGAGGAGGGTGGCGGCCAGCGGCGTCGCCGACGTCGTGCGCACGACGACCCAGGACAGGCCGCGGCCGGCCTCGACGTAGCCTGCCGAGCCGTGCACGGTCGTGGCACCCGGGACGTCGCACGCGCTCCAGGCCGCGTTCCCGGTCGCGCTCGTCCAGCGCCCGCAGGTGCTCGACTGCGGGCGGCCCTGCGCGTCGACAGGAGTCACGGTCGGCGCGTCCGTCGCCGATGCGGCAGTGCTGAGCAGGACGGACACGGCCGCGGCGGCGTGCGCCGTGTCGACGGCGATGGTCACCGGCGCGGTGCGCGAGAGCGTCGCGTGCAGGACGAGTGCCGCCGGGTGCTCGTGGGTCGTGCCGGTCGCGGCAGCGGCCTCCAGCGCGTCCGAGGCGCGGACCATGCCGTCGCCGGTGACCGGCCCGGCGAACCAGCGGGTTGCGGTGCTTCCGAGCAGCGCGCGGCCCGCGTCGGTCATCGACCCCGGTACGACGCCGGTGGCGCAGGCGGGCGTCGTGTCGTCGGCGGCGCACAGGGCCCCCGAGGGCGCGGCCGGCCCGCCGGCCATCGACGCCAGCAGCGCGTAGACGCCGGCGACGTAGGGCGCCGCCATCGACGTGCCGGACTTCACCGCAGTGCCGGTGGCAGCCTGACCGCCGAGACCCGCCGCGGCAGAGCGGATCGACGTGCCCGGCGCGACGAGGTCGACGCCGTCGCGGCCGTCGGCGGTCGGGCCGCGCGAGGCGAACGACGCGAGGTACTCCCCCCACGGTCCCGCGTTCGCCGCGGACACGGTGGTGGCCTGCTCGGCGACCGCCGGCGTCCCGAGGGTCTGCGGCGCGTCGCCGGTGTTGCCGGCCGCCACGACCACGTGCACGCCCGAGGCCTGCAGCTGGTTCACCAGCCTCGAGGTGGAGTCGGTGCCGTCGGCGTCGGCGAGGCTCGCACCGAGCGAGAGGTTGACCACCGACACGTGGTACGCCGCACCGTGGTCGAGCACCCACTGGAGAGCGGCGTCGACGTCGGACATCGATCCGGCGGCGCGGCAGTCGAACACCTTGAGGTCGACGAGCGATGCACCGGGCGCGACCCCCGCGAGCGCCGGGGACGACGTCGTTGCGTCGAGCCTTCCCGTGCCGGCGATGATCCCGGCGACGTGCGTGCCGTGCCCTTGGTCGTCCCACGCGCCGGTGGTCTGCGGGCCCGCGCCGCATGACGTGTCGCGGGTGGTCAGGTCGACGTGCTGCACGACCTTGCCGACGAGCGCCGGGTTGCGGTCGTCGATGCCGGTGTCGACGACGGCGACGACAGATCCCGCGCCGTCGACGCCGAGTCGCGCGCGCACGTCCGCGAGGCCGGGATCGGCGTCGAGCACGCCCTGCGCCGCGAAGACCTTCGCGAACACGACCGCGTCGGGCTCCGACGGCCCCGGCACCTGCGCGGTCGTGGTGACCGACGGGTCGGCGCGCGCCACGCCAGCAGCCGTGATCAGGCCGGCCGACTCGAGCTTGCGCAGCAGTCGGACGTCGACCGCCACGGAGGTCGCGGCCTCGTAGCGCGCGAGCAGGGCGGACGGCGTTGTCGAGGGGTCGCCCTCGAGCGGGTCCATCCGCACGACCGGGTCGGACTCCACCATGCGTACGCCGGAGAGCGCTCCGAGCGCGGCGACGTCGCGCCCCGTCACGGTCAGCGCGAGCTCGTCGTCCGTCGCGCGACGTACGACGACGCGCAGGCCCGCGGCCCGTGCGGCCGCGAGCACGGCACCCGTCCCGGCCGAGGCGGAGACGCGCACGGCGAGGCGGGCCGCCGGGTCGGCTGCGGCCGCACGCTCGAGCGGGTCCATCACGCGGTCGCCGTCGGCGTTCGCCCTCCAGGTCCGGGTGGACGGGACCACCGGGGAGACGGTGCGGTTGGCAGCCGAACGGGTGACGGCGGCGACGGTGGCGGGGGCTGCGGGGCCGCTGGTGACGGACCTGACGGGTGCCGGCGATGAGGCAGTGGTGGTGGAGCGGGGGCCCTGCCCGACCAGAGCGAGCGCGGTCGCGCACGCGGCGGCGGACGCGACGAAGCCCACGATCGTGCACCACGACCGGTGGTCCCGCGGAGTCTGCTCGAATCCGCGGAACGCCATGGAACACCTCGTGTCTGAGGACTTCACGAAGGCCATCGACGGTGCACGACGGCGGCCTTGAGTGGCGTCCGTCACACGGCAGTGCTCGGCCCGATCACGGCCAGCGGGAGTGCCTCTCGACCGCGAGGTCGCCCGGCGTCAGTCGCCCACGCCGTAGATGCCCACAGCGCCCGCCGGCAGCTGCGACCGCAGCACCGCGACGGACGGCAGGTGCGATGGCTGCGACGGGTGCAGCGCGCCGAAGCCCGGGCTGCGGAAGCCGACCACGACGCGGCGCACGACCTCCCACAACGTGGCGCGCTCCGCGGGGCTCGTCGTCACGTCCGGGCACGAACCGACGACGAGGCACGGCCAGTAGGTGCTGCCGGCGGCGAAGACGCCGCCACCCGATCGGGACGAGTAGTACGTCGTCGACACGGGCTGATCGGCGAAGCCGTGGCGCACGAGAACGCCCTGAGCGAGCACCTGCAGGTCGTCAGGCACGGGGTAGGACCGCGGCCGCACGCCGTTGACCTCGTTCCACGCGGCGTGGGGCAGGACTGCTCCGGCGGTGAAGCCGGGGATCCCGGACAACCACGACGGCACAGGGCGCACCACCGTGCCGCCCTCGGCGCGCACGGCCGTGTAGGACTGACCGAGCACCGCGGAGGGGTTGCGCAGCAGCGGACGCGCCCGCCACTCGACCGTCGCCATCGACGGGTCCTGCGCGGCGAGCGGGTCGCGGGCGAGCTGGCGTGCGACGAACAGCGTCGCCGGTGCGTCGCCGGCGTAGCCGACCCGCGCGTGCCAGTACACGTCGTTCGCGCCGAGGTCGGCGATGTTGGCGCCGGCGTTGCGCGCAGCGACGAGCGCGCTGTACATCGTGGTCGTCCAGTACTCGCTGTGGCCGGGCAGCACGATCTCCGTGCGGTGCACGAGCAGCGAGGGCCAGATGTCGACGTCGGTGTCGACCAGCGGATCGGCCTCGACGCCTGCGCGGTCGAGGATCTGCGCGACCGGCACGTCGTAGGTCGCGACCGGGCTGTCGCCGCGGTACTGCATCGGCCGCGCGACAGCGACCGTCAGCGCGCGCGTCGCGGGCGTGCGGCTCACCCCCTGGTAGAGGCTGGCACCGCCGGCGACGCTGTACGCCGACCACGTCAGATTCGAGTACATGACGGCGGACAAGGACGGCGGCGCGCTGCTGCGCACCACGAGCGCGGTCGCACCGCTCAGCCGCCCGCGGACATCGGCGGCGACGAGGTAGAGGCCCGGCGGCCACGCGGCGTCGACGGGCAGCGCGACGCTCGTCGTCCAGTGCGTCGGCCCGACCGCACCACTGCCCGCACGCGCGGGAGAAGCAGGTGGCACGGCGAGGTCGCGCGACGACCACACCAGACGCGCACCGCTGCCGGCGTACCAGCCGACGCGGAAGGCGCGCACGACGACGTGACGTGCGCCAGCACCGCCGAGATGCACCGAGACCGGTACGCCGCACCGCGTCGACGGACGGTCGGCGTAGACCGCGACACGCGGCGACTCGCCCCAGTCGATGCCGCGCCAGGCCGACGTCCCCGGCAGCCGCGACTCGCGGCCGACCCACCCGCTGGGGACCGAGCACGCCCCGGTCGGGAGGGCCGCGGAGTCTTGCGGGACGGGCACGTCGTAGGAGCTGTCGTAGGACCACGCGCCAGCCGCGACCATCGGCCGCTCGACCGGGGTCCCGCCCCGGCCCGAAGCCGTCGGCGAGATCGGTGCGGGGCCGGCCGCCCCGCAGGAGGAGAGCAGCGTGGAGACCGTGGCCAGCCCGACGACCAGCGCTGCGGCACCGGCCCGGACGTGTCCCACGTGCACCTCGACGATCACGAGAGCACTCACCGTTCCCTCGGGCGGTAAAAGGTTCCCATGCGTCGTGGGTAGCAGGCGGGGAGCGCAGACCGTCGCGGACGGTGAGACCGTGCGGCACGGCAGCGACGCACCCGACCGTGTGAGAGCCGTGCCCGCGACGTCAAGGTCGGCCACCGCGCGCCGACATCACTGCGGAGAGCCTTGACGGAGGGGGTGACGCCGCGTGCAGGCATCACCGCGGCTGGTCCGGCGTTCGCGTCGGCTGCTCCTGGCCGCCCTGACGGTGTCGACGGTGATCGGCGCCTTCACCTGGGCGCTCGGCGGTCCCTGGACCTGGGTGGCGCTCCTGTCCGGTCTGCTGCTCTCGTCGGCGGCCCTTCTCGAGGCTCGCGCGGTCCAGGGCGACCTGGCCCGGCTCGCGGAGCGCACCCGGCGGGACTCGCTCACCGGTCTGCTCAACCGAGGCGCGTTCGCCGAGCTGCTGGCCGAGGCGCTCGACCCGCCTGCGGGCTCCGTGGCCGTCGTCTACCTCGACCTGGACGGCTTCAAGGCCGTCAACGACCTGCGCGGCCACCTCACCGGCGACCATCTGCTCGCGCTCGCCGCTCGGCGCATCGAGGGCTGCCTGCGCTCGCAGGACGTCGCGGCGCGGATCGGCGGCGACGAGTTCGCGATCCTGCTCCGCGACCTCGACGACGAGGCGCAGGCGGAGATCGTCGCTCAGCGGCTGCTGGAGTCGCTCGCGCTGCCCTTCACGATCGACGGGTGCGAGGTGCGCGTGCACGCGAGCATCGGCGTCGCGCTCGCCGGTGACGGAGGGAGCACCGCGGACACCCTGATGGACAGCGCCGACACCGCGATGTACGCGTCGAAGGCCCGGGGGCGCAACCGCGTCTCGCGCTTCGCGCCGGCCATGCTCACGTCGCGCCGGGCACGGCTCGAGCTCGAGCTGGCCCTGCACGAGGCCGTCGAGGAGGACCAGGTCCGCATCGGCTTCCAGCCCGTCGTCGACCTCGCCAGCGGTCTCGTCACCGGCTTCGAGTCGCTGGCGCGCTGGACGCACCCGCGCCTCGGTGTCGTGGCCCCCGAGGAGTTCATCGCCGCGGCCGAGACCACGGGGCTCATCCGCGACCTCGGCGTCCAGCTTCTCGAGCGCGCGCACGCAGGGGCGCGCCAGCTCGTCCGCGTCGGCGGCCGGCCGTTGGCGCTCGGCGTCAACCTCTCCGCCGTGCAGGTCTCCGACCCCGAGCTGGCGACGAGGATCTACGAGCTCCAGATGCTCGACCCCGACGTGCACCTCGTGCTCGAGCTCACGGAGAGCGTCCTGCTCGACGACGACGACTCCACCCGCGGAGCGCTGGCCGACCTCAAGGCCTGCGGCGTGCGCCTGGCCATCGACGACTTCGGCATGGGCTTCTCCTCGGTCGGCTACCTCGACCGCCTCCCCGTCGACATCATCAAGATCGACAAGTCCTTCGTCGCCAAGCTGCCCGAGCAGCGGCCCACGTCGCTCGTGCGCGGCATCATCGCGATGGCGCACTCGATGGGGCTCACCGTGGTCAGCGAGGGCATCGAGACCTGGAGCGACGTCGAGACGCTGCGCGACCTCGGCTGCACGACAGGACAGGGCTTCCTCTTCGGCCGCGCGCTCGACCTCCCGGTCGCGCAGGCCCTCGTCGTCGGCGGCTCGCTGCTCGAGCCCTACGAGCGCCGATCGGCTCCCGGCGCGTCCGCCGCCATCACCGCCTGAGGCTCCCTGCAACCGTCCGCACGGCCTACGCTCGGCGCATGACCAGCGTCAGCGAGCGCCTCGGCGTGGACCTCCGATCCGACGACGTCGTGCAGGCGCGCGCAGACCTCGCCGCCGCCTTCCGGATCTGCGCGGCCCACGGCCTCAACGAGGGCATCGACAACCACCTGTCGCTGGCGGTGCCCGGGAGCGACGAGCTCTTCCTGCTCAACCGCTACGGCCCGCACTGGTCGGAGATCGGCCCGGACGACATCCTGACGATCGATCTCGACGGCCAGGTCGTCGATGGCAGCGGCCAGTGGGAGACCACCGCGTTCATGATCCACCGCGGCTGCCACCGCGCCCGCCCTGACGCCCGTGCCGTGTTCCACACCCATCAGCCCTACGCCACCGCGGTCGCGCTCACCACCGGCGGCCTCGACACGCGCATCAGCCAGAACTCGATGTACTTCCACGGCGTCACGGCCCGGCTCGACTACGCCGGTCTCGCCGACGGCGCGAGCGAGGGCGATCGCATCGCCAGCTCGGTGCGCGACGGTGCGTCGGTCGTGATGCTCGACAACCACGGTGTGCTCGTCGTCGGTCGCGACGTCGCCCACGCGTGGCACCAGCTCTACTTCCTCGAGCAGGCCGCGCGCGTGCAGGTGCTCGCGCAGTCGACCGGCGGACAGATCATCCGCGTGCCCGACGAGATCGCGCGACGCACGCACGCGCAGTGGCTCGCCGACGTCGGGGCGCCCGACGCCCTGTTCGCGGCGGAGAAGCGGCTCCTCGGCCTCTAGAGCGTTCGGCTCGACCTCAGCTCAGCGCGACCGTCGGCCGCTGGAGAACTCGGCCGCCGACATCGACCGCGCAGGCGACGGGCCGCGGCGCGAGCTGCCTCGGGCACCGCTCGAACCGCGCGGAGCAGAGCTCGACGACCGGCTGTCGTCGCGGCGGCGCGGACGGTCGGACTGCGCCGGACCGCGGGAGCGCCCACCGCCCTGGGGCTGCTTCGCGACGGGCGCCGGCTCAACGTGCGCCGCGCGCGGACCGGTGAGTGCGAGGAGCTCCTCGGCACCGGGCGACACGCGGGCGACCGAGGGGGTGATGCCCGCACGCCGCGTCATCGAGGCGACGTCGGAACGCTGCGCCTGCGTCTGCAGGGTGACCACGACGCCGCTCGCGCCGGCGCGCGCCGTGCGACCCGACCGATGCGTGTAGGCCTTGTGCTCCGTCGGCGGGTCGACGTGCACGACGAGCGCCACGTCGTCGACGTGGATGCCTCGCGCCGCCACGTCGGTGGCCACGAGCACGCGCACCTCACCGCTGCGGAAGCGCCCGAGGTTCCGGTCGCGAGCGGCCTGGCTGAGGTTGCCGTGAAGATCGACCGCGGGCACGCCGGACTGCGTGAGGTCGCGCGCGAGCTTCTTGGCCGAGTGCTTGGTGCGGGTGAACAGCAGGGACCTGCCGAGGCCGGAGGCGAGCTCGGTCACCACCACCGCCTTGTCCGACGGCGTGACGGTGAGCACGTGGTGCTCGATGTCGGGCTCGGTGGTCGCGTCGTCGTCGACGGAGTGGCGGACCGGGTCCGAGAGATAGCGGCGTACGAGGACGTCGACACCGTTGTCCAGCGTCGCGGAGAACAGCAGGCGCTGGCCGTTCGCGTCGGTGGCGTCCAGGATGCGACGTACTGCGGGCAGGAAGCCGAGGTCGGCCATGTGGTCGGCCTCGTCGATCACGGTGATTGCGACGTCGTCGAGCCGCACATGGCCCTGGCGCATGAGGTCCTCGAGACGGCCGGGACAGGCGATCACGACGTCGACACCGCGGGCGAGCGCGGTGACCTGCGGGCGCTGACCGACGCCTCCGAAGATGGTCATGGTGCGGAGTCCGGAGGCGTCGGCGAGCGGCGCCATCGCGGTCTGCACCTGCGTGGCGAGCTCGCGCGTGGGGACCAGGACGAGCGCGCGGGGGCGCTTGGCCGTCGGGCGCCCGCCCGCGGCCGCGGTGCGCGCGACGAGCGGCAGGGCGAACGCCAGCGTCTTGCCCGACCCGGTGCGCCCGCGGCCGAGGACGTCACGGCCCGACAGCGAGTCGGGCAGCGTGGCCGTCTGGATCGGGAACGGCGAGGAGATCCCCTGCGCCGTCAGCGCGTCGACGAGCCGGGCGGGGACACCGAGCGCCACGAAGTCGGGCGACGTGGCGTCGTGCAGGGTGGAGCGGTCGGGGTGGGACCCCATGGAGTGCCTCTTTCGTACGTGGTGGCCGCGCGCGAAGGATCTGCGCGGGACGTCGCCGTCCCACGGTCTGCGTCGCTGCGCGAACCTGGTGCACATCCCGTTCGGGGGCACCGCACCCGGTCACTGAGCCGGAGGCCCGGAGCCGCGCACCTGGTGTGCACGCGCCGGTAGTCGAAGTCCGCCGTGGGCCCAGTGGCTCCCATGATCCGGCGTCGAGATGAGTCTAGCGGACTCCGAGGACCTCCCCTGCCGCCGCGTCCGACTGACAGCCCCGGCGCACGCTCCCGGCGCC
>DASSQW010000115.1:0-3302 GCA_035702165.1 Candidatus Nanopelagicales bacterium | reverse complement strand
CGCGCTGCTCGGGCTGCGCCAGGACCCCCACGCCGTGGGTCGCGCCAGGGTCCTGCTGCATGTCCTGCTCTGGGCGCTGTCGGCGACCTCCCCCGCGGAGCGCGCCGCTCGTCTCCGCCTCGGTCTGCCGCCGCGCCGATAACCCGTGTGTCACAGGCGTTGTGGGGGTGATCCGGCCCCGATCACCCCCACAACGCCTGTTACATGCGGCACGACGACGCGCGCGGGCCGGGAGCTTGGCCGTTGACCTGTCGCAGCGGGCCCGCTTAGCGTGCGAGGAGTCGGCGAAGGGGCCGTGTCATGGACGGGTGCTCCGGATGAGCCGCATCGCCGCGGCGTACGGCGCCGTGCCGCCCTACCGCTACGCGCAGGACGAGATCACCCGCACGTTCGCCGACGTCGTCGATCCGGACCGGTCGCACGCACGGGCCATCGCCTCGGTGCACGCCGCCACGGGGGTCGAGCACCGGCATCTCGCCCTGCCCCTCGAGGAGTACGCCGAGCTCAAGGGGTTCGGCCAGGCCAACGACGCCTTCATCCGCGTCGGGCTCGAGCTGGCGGCCGAGGCCGTGGTCGGTGCCCTCGCCGCGGCGGGGCTCGCACCCCAGGACGTCGACCTCATCGTGTCGACGTCGGTCACCGGCATCGCGGCGCCGTCGCTGGACGCGATGCTCGTCGAGCGCATCGGTCTGCGCGAGGACGTGAAGCGCGTGCCGATCTTCGGGCTCGGCTGCGTCGCGGGCGCGGCCGGCGTCGCACGCGTGCACGACCACCTCGTCGGGCACCCGGACGACGTCGCGGTGCTGCTCTCGGTGGAGCTCTGCTCCCTGACCGTGCAGCGCGACGACGTATCGATGGCGAACGTGGTCGCGAGCGGCCTGTTCGGCGACGGCGCTGCGGCGGTCGTGATGGTGGGTGACGCGCGGCAGGAGAGCGGACCGACCGTCGTCGCGTCGCGGAGCCGGCTGTATCCCGACAGCGCCCGCACGATGGGCTGGGACATCGGCGAGACCGGCTTCCGCATCGTGCTCGCCGCCTCGGTGCCCGACCTCGTCACGACCTACCTGGGCGACGACGTACGCCGGATGCTCGCGGATCACGATCTCGCGGTGGCCGATGTCGCGACCTGGGTCTGCCACCCCGGTGGCCCGAAGGTGCTGCTCGCGATGGAGGACGTGCTCGACCTGCGCGACTGCCAGCTCGACGTGACGTGGCGCTCGCTGGCCGCGGTGGGGAACCTGTCGTCGGCGTCCGTGCTCCACGTGCTCGCCGACACCCTCGACGCGGCGCGCACGGATCGGCCCGCCCCGGGCGAGCCGGCCGTGATGATGGCGATGGGACCGGGCTTCTGCTCCGAGCTCGTGCTGCTGCGGTGGTGACACCGTGACGGGCGACCAGGCCTACACCCTGCTGATCCTGCTCGTGGCGCTGGAGCGGCTCGCCGAGCTCGTCGTCTCCCGTCGCAACCTCGCCTGGAGCCGGGAGCGGGGAGGCGTCGAGCACGGCCGCGAGCACTACCCCGCGATGGTGGTGCTGCACGTCGGGCTCCTCGTGGGTTGCCTCGTCGAGGTCTGGCTCACCGATCCGGCTCCCCGCCCGGCGCTGCAGCTGTCGATGCTCGTGCTCGTGGTCGCCGCGCAGGCCCTGCGCTGGTGGTGCATCACCACGCTCGGCCCCCGCTGGAACACCCGGGTCGTCGTGGTGCCGGGCCTCCCTCTCGTGACGTCGGGCCCCTACCGGTGGCTGCGCCACCCCAACTACGTGGCCGTCGTGGTCGAGGGCATCGCGCTGCCGCTCGTGGGACAGGCGTGGGTGACGGCCGTGGTCTTCACGCTGCTCAACGCGCTCCTCCTCCGCGTCCGGATCCGCACCGAGGACTCGGCGCTGGCCGAGGCCGTGGCGTGATCGATCTGCTCGTGATCGGCGGCGGCCCGGTCGGTCTCATGACCGCCATCCACGCGCGCCTCGCCGGCCTCGAGGTCGTGGTCCTCGAGCGGCGGAGGTCGCAGCCGGACAAGGCGTGCGGCGAGGGACTGATGCCCGATGCGCTGCGTCGGCTGCACGCGGTCGGCGTCGATCCGGCAGGCATGGACTTCGGAGGCATCGCCTACGTCGCCCCGGGCCGTCGGGCGACGGCCCGCTTCGCCGACGGGACCGGTCGCGGAGTGCGCCGCACCGTTCTCCGCGCGGCGCTCGAGGCGAGGGCCGAGGAGCTCGGTGCGGTGATCGTCGACGGCCGCGTCGACGAGGTGGCGAACGGTGAGCAGGGTGTCGTCGTCAACGGTGTCGAAGCCCGGTACGCCGTCGCCGCGGACGGCCTGCACTCCCCCGTGAGGGAGCAGGTCGGGCTGGCGCGCCCGGCCGGCCGCACGCGCCGCTACGGCGCGCGCCGCCACTACCGGATCGCGCCGTGGGACGACGTCGTCGAGGTCCACTGGTCGGAGCGGGCCGAGGTGTACCTGACGCCGGTGGGTCCCGAGCTGGTCGGCGTCGCCGTCCTCGGGCCGCGGCCCTTGTCGTTCGACGACGTCGTGGACTGCTGCCCCGAGGTCCGTTCGCGGCTCGCGGGCGCGGCGCCGGTCGGCACGACGCGAGGCGCGGGCCCGCTGCTGCAGCCCACGTCGCGGCGTACACGCGGGCGCGTCCTGCTCGTCGGCGACGCCGCCGGCTACGTCGACGCGCTGACCGGCGAGGGGCTGCGGCTCGGGTTCGCCGAGGCGGAGGCCGCCGTCATCGCGGTCCTGACCGAGGACCCGGCGTCCTACGAGCGCGCCTGGCGCTCGCTGACGCGTCCCTACCGGCTGCTGACCCACGGCCTGCTGGCCGCGGCGTCGTTCGCCCCGACCCGCCGGGCGATCGTTCCGGCCGCCTCCCGCGCTCCCTGGGCGTTCCGCCGCGCGGTGGACGTCCTCGCCGGCTGACTCCCGGCCGCTCGACCCGACGCGGCGCACCGGCCGGGATCCGTCGGCGCGCGGGGTCTGGTGGGATGTCGGCTGTGGCGGGGATGGTGGTCGAGACGTCCGGCACGGGGGACGACGTCGTGCTCGTGCACGGGGCGCTGTCCTGGGGGCGCGACACCTTCGCCGGGCAGCTGCACCTCGCCGACCGGGTGCGGCTGCACGTCGTCGACCGCCGCGGGTACGTCGCCGCCGGGCCGCCCGTGGAGGGAGAGGTCGGGTGGCCCGTCGACGTACCGGACCTGATCGCTCTGCTCGAGCGCCTCGGCGGCGCGCACCTCGTCGGGCACTCCTACGGCGGCGTCGACGCGTTGATCGTCGCCGGCGAGCGGCCCGACCTCGTGC
>DASSQW010000114.1:0-13743 GCA_035702165.1 Candidatus Nanopelagicales bacterium | reverse complement strand
CCTCGAGCCGGCGCACCCGCTCGGCCGTGGAAGGGGCGGAGAGGCCGACGTCCTGGGCGAGCTCGGCGTACGAGGCGCGAGCATTCTGCGTCAGGAGCTCGATGATCCGGAGGTCGATGGGATCCATGACCATGCTTTCATAGGTGATCAGCACATTCTACCTTTGATATCACAGCCCGCGAAGGGGGTTGGCTCGCGCACCGAAGGCGACGGCCCCTGCAGGGCACGGTCGGGCCCTCGTCGTCACAATGGAGGCATGAGCCTGCGAGTCAGCGACGTCCCGACGTGCGAGGTCTGACGTGGCGCGGGTGGTGGTGACCGGAGGGAGCGGCAAGCTCGGCCGCGCCGTCGTGCGCGACCTGCTCGACCACGGCTGGGAGGTGGTCGTCCTCGACAGCCAGGGCGGCGCCGACGACCGAGCCCAGACACTGCGGATCGACCTCACCGAGTACGGCCAGGTCCTCGGCGCGCTCACCGCCGTCGACGACTCCTACGCCGGGGTCGACGCGGTCGTGCACCTCGCGGCCATCCCGGCACCGGGGCTCGCGCCGAACGCGGCCACGTTCGCGAACAACGTGCTCGCGACGTACCACGTCTTCGAGGCTGCGCGGGTCGCGCAGGTGCGCAACGTGGTCTGGGCGTCGAGCGAGACCGTGCTGGGCCTTCCCTTCACGCAGCAGGTGCCGCCGTACCTGCCCGTCGACGAGGACTACCGCGCGGTGCCGATGACGTCGTACTCGCTCGGCAAGGCCGTCGACGAGGAGCTGGCTCACCACTTCTGCCGCTGGGACCCGGCGACCAAGATCGTGGGCCTGCGGTTCTCCAACGTCATGGAGCCCCATGACTACGCTGGCTTCGACGCGTTCCAGGACGACCCGATGCATCGGGCGTGGAACGCGTGGGGCTACATCGACGCGCGCGACGGCGCTCAGGCCGTCCGCAAGGCGCTCGAGCTCGACGCCACGGGCTTCGACGTGTTCATCGTCGCCAACGCGGACACCGTGATGCGGCGCGAGAGCGCGGACCTGCTGGCCGAGGTGTTCCCGGACGTCGCGCTCCGTCGTCCCGTCGCGGGCCGCGAGACGCTGCTGTCGATCGACAAGGCGCGACGCGTCCTCGGCTACGCGCCGCAGCACTCCTGGCTCGACCAGCCCTCCGGCTGACGTCCGCACGGTCGCCCGATCGGCGCAACCGGTCACACGCTGCGACCAGGCACGTGCGCCTTCGGGATCTCGTAGCGGGCGTGCCCCGCGCGTCCTAGGCTCGCGGCGACTCGTCAGATCCACGAGGAGGCCTCCTGTGCGCCGTTCCCCACTGATCGTCGTCCTGTCCGCCGCCGCGCTCGTCGCCACCGGCGCGGTGAGCACCTCGGCCAACGCCGCTGGCTCGTCCGGCGGGTCGCAGATCCGCTTCGTCGGGACTCGCGGTGCCCTGTCCGGCGCGAGCGCCACGAGCGCGAAGGCGGTCTCCCCGCCGGGCATCGGGGCGCTCGCGAACGGGCCCGAGATCAAGAGCACCGAGGTCGAGGCGCGCAAGAACTCGCCGCAGGGCGGGTCGGCTGTGCTGACCGGCAAGGTGCGGCCGCCCGCGGCATCGTCGGTCCCCGTGACGCAGAGCACGAGCGGCGTGACGAGCTCCTTCCAGGGCCTCAACCACTTCGACAGCCGCTACTCCGGCGGCGGCAACGCGTTCTCGGGTGAGCCGCCGGACCAGGGCATGTGCGTGGGCGGTGACTACGTCTTCGAGATCGTCAACTCCGTCGTGCAGGTCTACACGAAGTCCGGTACGCCGTTGATCGCCGGGGACAAGGCGTTCCCCAGCGGCCCGTCCGTGGGTCTCACCCTCAACGAGTTCTACGGACTGCCGCCGGCCATCGTCCGCCCGAGCGGTCCCTACGGTCCGAACATGTTCGACACGGCCTGCCTGTACGACACCACCAGCCAGCGCTGGTTCGCCACGTCGGCGAACCTCGATCAGGACCCGGTGACAGGCGACTTCACCGGCCGCAACCAGGTCTGGCTGGCCGTCAGCACCTCGCCGGACCCGCTGGGCTCGTGGAACATCTGGTCGATCGACACGACGAACGACGGGACCAACGGCACGCCGAACCACCACTGCGTGGGCGGCCCCTGCTTCGGCGACTATCCGCAGATCGGCATGGACGCGCACGGCTTCTACATCACGACGAACGAGTTCGAGTTCCTCGGCGACGGCTTCAACGGCGCGCAGGTCTACGCCCTGTCGAAGGCCGACCTCGTCGCGGGCACCCCCGACGTGACCAAGCAGGTGCTCGAGAACGTCCCCACGACCACCTACAACGACGTCGCGTACACGATGCAGCCGGTGAACGCGATGGCGAGCGACTGGTCCACGGCGGCCGGCGGCACGATGTACTTCGGTATGTCGGGGTCGGCGTACACGACGGGGCTGGCGAGCAGCATCGTGCTGTACTCGCTGTCCAACACCTCGTCGCTGGACGGCAACAGCCCGAGCCTGGCACTGCGCGAGACCTCGACCGCCACCCAGCAGTACGCGACGCCGGGCTTCGCGCAGCAGCGCAGCGGTCCGATGCCGCTGCTCGACTGCGTCAACTCGGTGGCGTGCATCGGCGCGCGGTACCCGAACCAGAAGGCGCCGCTGGTCCTCGACGCCGGCAACTCCAGCAAGGTCTACGGTGCCTGGCTGCACGCGGGCGACGTCTACCTCACCACCGGCACTCCTCTCGTAGGAACCGGTGCCGCCTGGTACAGCACGAACAACGGCGGCTGGAAGGCGATCAACCAGCGCACCGGCGTCGCGTGGTTCGTGCTGCACCCGAGCTCCACCAGCACGGGCCTGCTGCGCAACGGCTACCTCGCCGTCGAGGGAGCCAATCTCACCTATCCGTCGATCGTCGTCGGGCCTACCGGCGCCGGCGCGATCGGTGCGACGCTCGTCGGACCGACGTACTATCCGAGCGCCGCTGTCGCGCGGTTCGCCCCGGGCAAGGCGCCGACCAACGTGCAGGCGACCGGCCTCGGTATCGGCCCGAACGACGGCTTCACGGCGACGTCCCAGGGCGGGTACGACCCGCGCTGGGGCGACTACCCGGCGGCCACGGTGGCGGCGGACGGCACGATGTGGCTCGCTAACGAGTACATCGCGTCGAGCTGCACCGACGCCGAGTTCGCCGTCGACACGACGTGCGGGTTCAACCGCACGTTCTTCGCCAACTGGAGCACGCACATCACGGCGGTCTCGCCGCTGCCGTGATGCGCTGTCCCGAACGACGGCGCGGGCCCGGTCCACGACGGACCGGGCCCGCGCCGCGTCAGCGCATGATTCCCGTGTGGCCCAAGGAGTACCGCCCGGGCTGGGGCCACACGGTGAGGCCGTGCGGCTGCAGCCCGACGCGGATCCGCGCGAGCAGGCGTCCGGTCGTGGTGTCGATCGCGTAGACGACACTGTCGTAACGGCCCGACAGCCAGAGCACCTTCCCGTCCGCGGAGAGGTTGCCCATGTCGGGGCTGGCCCGGCCCGGGATCTGCCAGAGAGCGACGACCTTGTCGTCGCTGAACCGCACGACCGAGATCGAGCCCTCGCCGCGGTTGGACACGAACAGACGCGTCGAGTCGCGCGAGACGTAGAGACCGTGCGCCCCGAGGCCGGTCGGAAGCAGTCGGACGAGGACCGGACCGCCGGACGTCACGCGGTAGATCCAGACTCCATCGTTCATCATGTCGGCGACGTAGAACCGCGTGCCGTCAGGACTGAGCTTCACGTCCTGCGGCATCGACCCGTGCGGCAGGTCGATGACCTTCAGCACGCGCTCGCGCTCGGTGTCGACCCACAGCAGCTGGCCCGTGAACTCGCACGACACCAGGAAGAACCGGCCGTCGGCCGTCCAGTCCGCGTGGTTCACGCCGCCGCACGGGACAGGGACGCTGCGGTGCAGCGCCATCGTGCGGGCGTCGCGGAAGTCGAGCCGGTGCAGCTTGCTCGCCATGACGACCGCGTAGCGGCCGTCGGGCGTGAAGTAGAGGTTGTACGGGTCGGCGACGCGCACCGGTCGTCCGGGCCGGCCGGTGCGCGGGTCGATCGGCGTGAGGCTGTTCCCGAGGTCATCGTTGACCCACAGGGTGCGCAGGTCGTGCGAGGGGACGACGTGCTGCGGCTGCCGCCCCACGGGGAACGTGCCGATCACTCGATACGTGCGCGGGTCGATCACCGTGACCGTGTCCGATCCCGAGTTCGGCACGTAGACCCGCGACGGGTCGTGCGCGACCACCGGCGAGAACGCGCCGGGCCGGTCGGCGGCGTAGACGTCGTGCACGTCGAGCGGTGCGGGCATGCCCGGCAGCAGGCGCGCGCCGAGCGGGGTCGGCGAGGGAGCCGCCGGCGCGACGGACGAGGCGGAGGGCGACGACGACGTCGGCGCGGATGCGGGTGCGGGTGCGGCGGGCGGCGATCCGTCGGCCTGCACGGCGCACGCCGACAGGAGAAGACCCGCTGCGACGAGCGCCCCCGGGCCATGGACGCGACGGATCATGGTCGGACCCCCGTCAGCAGGGACGAGACGGTCACCGCGCGCAGGCCCTTGCGCGCCAGCCCGTCCAGGATGGCGGGCAACGCGGCCGCCGTCCCGGCATGCCCGAGATGCAGGCTCACGATCGAGCCGGGGCGGACGTCGGTCAGCACCCGTCGTGCCACGATCGACGCGCCGGGGTCCTGGTAGTCGCGGGGGTCGACGTCGAAGGACAGGCTCGTGGCGTAGCCCGCCCGGCCGGCTGCCGCGAGGATCGCCGGCGTCGCGTGCGGCGTCCCCGACGGTCGGAACCAGGTGGGCCCGTCGGTGAACCGGGCCACCACGCGGCGCCCGCCCTCGATCTCGACGTACGCCGCGGCAGCGTTCATGTGCGCCATGGGTCGGTGGTGCAGCGTGTGGTTGCCGAGCTCGTGGCCCTCGGCCAGGATCCGCCGCGCAGCCTCGGGAGCCGTGACCAGCCAGGTGCCGACGGCGAGGACGGTGATAGCCGCTGCATGCCCTCGGACGACGTCGAGCACCCGTGACGCGAGCGCCGGATCGCCAGCCCCGTGGAACGTGAGCGCGACCGCGTCGACATCGCGGCTGCCGTGCGCAACCTCGCGCGCAGGCCCTCCCGGCCTCGTCGGTGCCGGACCTGGCGCGGATGCGTCCGGGCTCGCCGGAGGCGTGCCGGAGCCGGTCGTGCGCGGGGACGAAGGCGACGAGGACGACGACGACGGGTCCGAGGATGCGATCGGCGCGGCGCATGCCGCGAGCAGCCCGGAGGCTGCCGCGATCAGCACCGTCCGGCGGCCGACGGCCGCACCTACCCCGACGTCGTCCGGATCCTGCTCCGACATGCCCCTCCTCGCGTTCGCAGCCACGGCGGTCACGGCGGACCGTCGTCTCGACGACGACCAGAACACGACGTCCGTCCCCGCTGGAGGCGTCGTGCGCGACGCCCTGACCAAAC
This sequence comes from Candidatus Nanopelagicales bacterium, assembly GCA_035702165.1. Lineage (GTDB taxonomy): Bacteria > Actinomycetota > Actinomycetes > S36-B12 > CAIYMF01 > Longivirga. The sequence goes on along the minus strand of DASSQW010000114.1, from coordinate 8,266 downwards.
CCATACGTCGGCCTGACGGAATCCATACCTTGGCTGCGACGCGAGCCGTCGTCGGGAGCTCGACGGACAGGGTCAGCCGCCGAGGGTCACGATGAAGTTGATGCTGGTCGCGATGATGACGGCACCGAAGACGAACGAGATCAGGGCGTGGAGCAGCGTCGCGGCGCGGATGTCGGTGGAGGTCAGATCGGTGTCCGACACCTGGAAGGTCATGCCGACGGTGAACGCCATGTAGGCGAAGTCGAGGTAGCGCGGGGGTCCGTCGTCGTGGAAGTCGATGCCGCCCGGGCCCCCGGTGTAGTACAGCCGCGCGTACATCACCGCGTGCACCACGTGCACGAGGGCCCAGGACAACCCGACCGAGACGACTACTGCGAGCGCCCGGGCAGCCTTGCCCGGACCGGTGCTGTGCGACGCCGACGCGAGCACGAGCACGACCGTCACGAGCGACACCACCGCTGCAGCGACCACCAGGATCTCGGCGGTGCGGCGACCGGGGTACTCGGTCACGGCCAGTGCCCGCGTTCGCGCCGCGTCGGCGCCGTGCACCTGCCACCAGACGAGGGCGAGGTAGGTCAGCGCCGCCACGTCCCAGCCGACGAGCACGGCGAAGTCGATCCCCACGACGGGTCTGCTGAGAACGGCGACGACGGCACCCACGGCGGCCGCGACACCGAGCTGGATTCGAGCGTCGGACCGCAGCCGCGTGCGCGGCTCGGTCGGGAGACTCGTCGTGCCCTGCTCGTCCACCAGGCACGGCTCCTCGGGTCGGGGCGCCCTGTCGACGCCGGTCGGTCCGGCCGTGATGCCCGTGATCAGTGCGTGGAAACGCGGCCACCCGCTCAGACGACGAGGCGCCCCGCTCGGCATGAGCAGGGCGCCTCGTCGTACGCGGCTCGTCAGGAGACGACGCGGATGAGCTTCTTGTTGAGGAACTCCTCGATGCCGAGGGAGCCGAGCTCACGGCCGAAGCCCGAGCGCTTGGTGCCGCCGAAGGGGAGCTCCGCCCCCTCCGCCCCGACGCCGTTCACGAAGACCATGCCGGTGTCGAGCGCGTCCGCGATGCGCAGCGCCTGCTCGGGGTCGGTCGTGAAGACATAGGAGCCCAGGCCGTACGGCGTGTCGTTGGCGACCTCGATCGCCTCCGCCTCGTCCTTGACCCGGTAGAGCTGCGCGACGGGGCCGAACAGCTCCTCGCGGTAGACCGGGTTCTCCGGCGTGAGGCCGGTGAGGACGCCGGGCGGGAAGACGTTGCCGTCGCGCTCGCCCGAGCCGATGAACTCGGCGCCGTTCGCGATGGCGCGCTTGACCTGGTCGTCGAGCACGTCGGCGGCACGCGCCGACGAGAGCGGCGCGCCCGAGAAGCCCTCGGCGAGCGCCGTCGCCAGGCGGCTGGAGAACTCGTCGTAGATGCCGTCGGCGACGACGAAGCGCTTCGCCGCGTTGCAGGCCTGGCCGGTGTTCTCCAGGCGCCCCGCGACGGCGAGGCCGATGAGGGTGTCCATGTCGTCGGTGCTCATGACGATGAACGGGTCCGAGCCACCGAGCTCGAGCACGACCTTCTTGAGGTGCTTGCCGGCGATCTGCGCGACCGCGGCACCGGCGCGCTCCGAGCCGGTGAGCGAGACGCCGCGCACGCGCGGGTCGGCGATGATCGGCTCGATCTGGTCGACGTCGGCGAAGATGTTGGTGTAGGCGTCGCCCGCACCGGCCTCGTCGAAGATGGCCGCGATGGCCAGCGCAGACTCGGGGCACTGCGGCGCGTGCTTGAGCAGCACGGTGTTGCCGGCGGCGAGGTTCGGACCGGCGAAGCGCGCGACCTGGTAGTAGGGGTAGTTCCACGGCATGATGCCGAGGATCACGCCGACGGACGACGGGCGGATGAACGCCGAGCCCTCGCCGTCGAGCAGGGTGATGGGCCGGTCGGCGAGCAGCTCGGCCGCGTGGTCGGCGTAGTAGGAGTAGATCGCCGCGCTGAACTCGACCTCGCCCACGGCGTCGGCGACCGGCTTGCCCATCTCGCGGTTGATGATCTCGGCGAGCTCCTGCGCCCGCTCCATGTGGAGCTCGGCGACCCGGCGCACGACGGCGGCACGCTCCTCCACGGGGCGGGCGGACCAGGCGGCGTGGGCTGCGGCGGTCTTCGTCACCGCCTCGGCGAGCTGCTCGTCCGTGGCGGCGGGGTACGACGCCCCGACCTCCCCCGACGACGGGTTCACGACAGCGAACGCGTTCACGACGTCTCCTTGGTGTCCAGGCGCACCGCTCTGTGCGCCAGCCTCGATGCTAGGCCCCCGTTCCAGGCCCTCGACCGCGGGTCCGCCGCCAGCGGACGGCGCTCCTGGATCAGCCCTGGCAGCCGGTCACCCAGTCGTGCTGCCGTCCCGCGGTTCGCCTCCCGTGATAGGGGTAGTGGAGCGTCGCGCCACAGCCCGGCGCCCACCCCCACGACCGGAACAGAGGTCCCCTATGCGCAAGCTCCTGCGCGGCGCTGCCGCCGCGCTCGCGGTCACCGCGGCCACCCTCGCCGCGGCCGCCGCGCCGTCCTCCGCCATCACTGGTGGCGCTCCCGACGGGAACGGTCACCCCAACGTCGGCGTCATCGTGTTCTACGAGGACGGCGGCCGGTTCCGCTGCACCGCCACCCTCGTCAACCCGACGACCCTGATCACAGCCGCCCACTGCGTCGCGACCGACGGCTACACCGCGGTCTCGTTCCAGTCGGTGATCGCCGAGCAGCCGCCGTCGGGCTTCCCCGTCGCGGCGGACCCGGCCGCCGGCTACACCGAGGCCGAGATCACCAACGCCGGCCTGTACGCCGGTGTCGCGGTCGCGCACCCGGCGTACTCCGACTTCACCGACCCGAAGAACTGGAACGACGTCGCGGTCGTGCACCTCACCGCGCCGGTCACGGGGATCACCCCGGCCCACGTCGCCCCGACGAACTTCCTCGAGGCGTACCGCCCGGCGAACATCCTGAACAAGACGCTGTTCGAGCTGGTCGGCTACGGCACCGAGGTGCGCAAGCCCGACTCGGGCCCGCAGAAGCCGACCCCGATGAGCTACCCGCTCATCCGTCGCGTCGCCTACTCCCCCGGCCAGAAGATGACCGACCAGATCGTGCAGATGAACGGCAACATCAACGACACCCGCGGCACCGGCGGCACCTGCTTCGGTGACAGCGGCGGCCCGTCGTTCCTCGGCGGCTACCTCGTGACCGTCACCAGCTACGGCCTCACCGAGAACTGCCGCTACATCGGCGGCTACCAGCGCGTCGACATCCCCGTCGTGCAGTCGTGGCTCGCCACGCAGGGCGTGACGACGGGCTGACCTCGCCTTCGTCGACCCGTGGGGCCCGGTCCGTCGGACCGGGCCCCACGCACGTCCGCACGAGCACCGCAGCATCGAGCGACCCGGGCTACCTGGGGCGGCCCGTGCGCCGGCGACCTCGACGGCGGCGCGGCGCCGATCTAGGTTGGCGATTCACCGGCGTACGTCCCCCTCATCGCGCCACGCTGGGTCCGGTCGGCGGTCCAACCCGAGGAGCAGGCATGACGACAGTCCGAGCAGCGATCTCGCAGACGACCTGGACGGGCGACAAGGCGTCGATGCTCGACCGGCACGAGGCCTTCGCGCGGGAGGCGCACGGCCAGGGGGCGCAGGTGATCTGCTTCCAGGAGCTCTTCTACGGGCCCTACTTCGGGATCACCCAGGACAAGAAGTACTACCAGTACGCCGAGCCCGCGGACGGGCCGATCGTGCAGCGGTTCGCGTCGCTCGCGAAGGAGCTCGGCATGGTGACGATCCTGCCGATCTACGAGGAGCAGCAGACCGGGGTCTACTACAACACCGCCGTGGTCGTCGACGCGGACGGCACGATCCTGGGCAAGTACCGCAAGCACCACATCCCGCACGTCGACAAGTTCTGGGAGAAGTTCTACTTCCGCCCCGGCAACCTGGGCTACCCCGTGTTCGACACCGCCGTGGGCAAGGTGGGCGTCTACATCTGCTACGACCGGCACTTCCCCGAAGGCTGGCGCGAGCTCGGCCTCGCCGGCGCGCACCTGGTGTTCAACCCCAACGCCACCAAGCCCGGTCTCTCGAACCGGCTGTGGGAGGTCGAGCAGCCCGCGGCCGCGGTGGCCAACGGCTACTTCGTCCTCGCCCCCAACCGGGTCGGCCTCGAGGACAACGAGTACGGCGACGACGCGGTCAACTTCTACGGCACGAGCCAGATCGTCGATCCGCGCGGCAACTACGTCGGCGAGCTCGGCAGCAGCGAGAAGGAGGAGCTGCTGGTGCGCGACCTGGACATGAACCTGGTGCGTCAGATGCGCGACGACTGGCAGTTCTACCGCGATCGACGTCCGGACTCCTACACCCACATCGCGCAGCCGTAAGGAGCGCCATGACCACGCTGATCACCAACGGCACGGTGGTGAACTCCACCGGGCGCCATGCGGCCGACGTCCTCGTCGACGGCGAGAAGATCGTCGCCCTGATGTCGCCGGGGTCGACGGCGCTCGGCCGGATCGATGCCGACACCGTGATCGACGCATCAGGGAAGTACGTCGTCCCGGGCGGGATCGACGCGCACACCCACATGGAGCTGCCCTTCGGCGGCACCCAGGCGTCGGACACGTTCGAGACCGGTACGCGGGCCGCGGCCTGGGGCGGGACGACGACGATCATCGACTTCGCGGTGCAGCGCACCGGCGAGCGCGTCGAGGACGGGCTCGCCGCCTGGCACGCCAAAGCCGACGGGAGCTGCGCCGTCGACTACGGCTTCCATCAGATCGTCGGCGGGGTCGACGAGTTCTCGCTGAAGTCGCTCGAGTGGCTCGTCGGCGAGGGCATCACGAGCTACAAGATGTTCATGGCCTACCCCGGCGTCTTCTACAGCGACGACGGGCAGATCCTGCGGGCGATGCAGCGTGCCGCCGACCTCGGGCTCCTCACGATGATGCACGCCGAGAACGGGCCGGCGATCGACGTACTCGCCGAGCAGCTGGCCAGCCAGGGCAGGACCGACCCGTACTACCACGGCATCGCGCGCGCGTGGCAGATGGAGGAGGAGGCCACCCACCGCGCGATCATGCTCGCGGACCTCACCGGCGCTCCGCTCTACGTCGTCCACGTGTCGGCGAAGCAGGCCGTGGCGCAGCTGGCGGCCGCGCGCGACCGCGGCAGGAACGTGTTCGGGGAGACCTGCCCGCAGTACCTCTACCTGTCGCTGGAGGAGCAGCTCGGTGCGCGCAGCGAGGAGTTCGGCGCGTTCGAGGGCGCGAAGTGGGTGTGCTCCACCCCGCTGCGGTCGCGGGCCGAGGGCCACCAGGACGCCATGTGGCAGGCGCTGCGCACCAACGACCTGCAGATGGTGTCCACCGACCACTGCCCGTTCTGCATGAAGGACCAGAAGGAGCTCGGCGTCGGCGACTTCCGGGCGATCCCGAACGGCATCGGCTCGATCGAGCACCGGATGGACCTGATGTACCAGGGGGTCATCACCGGTCAGATCACGCTGGAGCGCTGGGTCGAGCTCACGTCGACGACCCCGGCCCGCATGTTCGGGCTGTACGGCACCAAAGGCGTCATCGCGCCGGGCGCCGACGCCGACATCGTCGTCTACGACCCGGACGGACACACCAGCATCGGCGTCGGCAAGACCCATCACATGAACATGGACTACTCGGCGTGGGAGGGTTTCGAGATCGACGGCCACGTCGACACCGTCCTGTCGCGCGGGATGGTCGTCGTCGACGCCGGAAGCTTCACGGGCCGTGCGGGCCACGGGAAGTATCTCAAGCGGGGCCTGAGCCAGTACCTCATCTGACGTCCCGGTCCCGTTTCACCTTCGGCGAGAGGAACACCATGGACTTCGGCGTCGTACTGCAGACCAACCCGCCCGCCTCCCGCACGGTCGCGCTCGCCAAGCTCGCCGAGGAGCACGGCTTCGACTACGTGTGGACCTTCGACAGCCACCTGCTCTGGCAGGAGCCCTACGTCATCTACAGCCAGATCCTCGCGCAGACCCGGCGCGTCGTCGTCGGACCGATGGTCACCAACCCGGCCACGCGCGACTGGACGGTCACCGCGTCGGTGTTCGCGACCCTGAACGAGATGTTCGGCAACCGCACCGTCGTCGGTATCGGCCGCGGCGACTCCGCCGTGCGTGTCCTCAACGGAAAGCCCACCACGCTGCAGGAGGTCCGCGACGCCACGCACGTGATCCGCGAGCTGGCCAACTGCCGCTCCGTCGACTACCACGGCGCGACCCTGCGGTTCCCGTGGGCCCGCACCTCGGCGCTCGAGGTCTGGGTGGCGGCGTACGGCCCGCTGGCGCTGAAGACGGCGGGCGAGGTGGGCGACGGCTTCATCCTGCAGCTCGCCGACGTCGACATCGCCCGCTGGATGATCGGGTCGGTCCGCGACGCCGCGCAGGCGGCCGGCCGCGACCCGGACGCGCTGACGTTCTGCGTGGCTGCACCGGCGTACGTCGGCGCCGAGGACGAGCTCGTGCACATGCGCGACCAGTGCCGGTGGTTCGGCGGGATGGTGGGCAACCACGTGGCGGATATCGTCGCCAAGTACGGCGACCACGGCGAGGTGCCGCAGGCGCTCACCGACTACATCCGGGGCCGCGAGGACTACGACTACAACGAGCACGGCCGTGCCGGGAACACGCACACCGAGTTCGTGCCGGATGAGATCGTCGACCGGTTCTGCATCCTCGGCACCGCAGAGCAGCACATCGCCAAGCTGACCGAGCTGCGGTCCATCGGCGTCGACCAGTTCGCCGTCTACCTCCAGCACGACAACAAGGAGGAGACCCTGCGCCAGTACGGCGAGCACATCATTCCGAGCATCCGCGACCACGTCACGGCCACGTCCTGACCCGGTCAGCAGCCGGCACTCGGTGCATCCGAGCTGGTCGCGACCGATCCTTCCACTAGTACGTCGGCCGTTGTACCGTCGTACGTACGAGAGAAGGGTCGTCGCCATGTCGGACACTGGATGGAGCGACCCCGGGGTGCTGGTGCTCGGCAGCCTTGCCGGTGGCGCCAAGCACGGCTGGGCCATCACGAACGACATCGAGGCCACCACCGGGACACGCCTGGGTCCCGGGACCCTGTACGGCGCACTCGCGCGCTTGGAGTCCAGCGGCCTGGTGCGCGCCCTCCCTGCCGAGGATCGCCGCAAGCCGTACGAGCTGACCGCTGCCGGCGCACTCGTCCTCCGTGCCAAAGCCGAGGCGATGCGGTCGTTCAGCCGAACCGCCTTGCGGCGCCTCGGGACCGAGGGCGCGCCATGAGGTCGGCTCGGCAGATCGCGCTGGCGACCTACCCGCCCTGGTTCCGCGAGCGCTACGGAGACGAGCTCGCAGCACTCTGCGAGGACCACGGGCAAGACGCGCGCATCACGGTGGACCTGGCCGTCGGCGCAGCTCGAGCGTGGCTGCGGCCCTCGTTGGGCGGCTCGACAGCAGAGCAACGGCGGCTGCGCCTGATGGCATCGGTCTCGACGGTCTGGGTGACGTGGTGCGTCGTCGTGGTCGGCACGATCGCGACCCTTCGCCTGCTGGAAGACCCTGCCGCGCCGGGCCTCGACGTCCACACCTCCGGATGGGTCCTGTCCGGGCACGTCGCGACGGCAGCGATCGGCATCGGCGCTGTCCTGATCACCGCAGCGGGCTCCGTCCTGGGATGGCGAGGTATGCGCGCGTCGGCCGAGGTCCGCAGACTCATGACCGGTCCGCTCTTGGTGCTCGCCGGCGTCGTTCTGGGAGTCGTTCCGCTCGCTCTCGCCGCCCTCGCTGCACCCGCGAACGCTCGAGACGACTTCCCGGCCTGGTTCGTCCTCGGCCTTCTCGCCTGGACGCTGCTGCTCGCCGTCACGTGCATCTGGTGGACGATCGCCGTCCCGCGCGCCCTGCGTGCGGCAGGTCCGGCGTTCGATGCGCTGCGCATCCCAGCCATCGCAGCGTGCATCGTCGCGGCCCTGCTCCTCGCACCGGCAGGCCTGCTCGTCGCCGTGGCCATCGGCACGGGAACGGCGTGGGGCGTCCCGGTCGCCGTCATCACGACCTTGTGCACCCTCGTCGTGGCATCCGCCGCAGCAACCGGTCTTGTCAGTGCCGCACGCGGGCTGAGGGCGCTGAGCTCGGGACCCGCCGAGGTGTAGAGGCCGGACGACGGGCTCGCCCCCCGACGGCGCGCTCGCACGGGATGGCCGACCCGACCGTGAACGGGATCGCGCCTGCCCGGCT
>DASSQW010000113.1:0-19246 GCA_035702165.1 Candidatus Nanopelagicales bacterium | reverse complement strand
GACTGGGCCGCGGACCGTCGGGACTTCGTCGCGGTGGAGCGCGAGCGGCTCGCCGTCGAGCGCGAGCGGGTCGCCGACGAACGCGACGCGAACGCCGACCTGCGCGACCGCGTCGCTGACGCCCGCGAACGCGAGGCGCTCGACCGCGAGGCGTCGCTGGAATCGAGCCAGGTGAGCGGCCTCTCCGGATCCGACGTCCTCGGCGCCACGGACCGCGACGATGCGCGGCGGCACAACCGGCGGCGCCGCGAGGATGCCGCTGCTGCTCGTAGGGACGCCGCCGAACGGCGATCGTTCGCGGCCGACGACTGGGGCCCGCTCGAGTTCGGCCCGAGGCTGACGGCGATGTTCGCCGACGTGGCCCTGCAGCTGTTCGGCGGCGAGGACCTCGACGAGGCGCTGCCCCACCTGCTCGCGCTGTCCGTGGCCGCAGTACCCGGCTGCGACCGGGCGGCGATCACGGTGGTCGAGGGCGGTCGCCCCCTGCACACGGTGGCCAGCGACGACGTCGCGCGCGAGCTGGAGCTCGAGCAGTGGTCCGGCGCGACCGGGCCCGCGCCGGCCGTGCTGGCCGACGGCGAAGACGTGTCGGTGCGCGCCCTCGACGACGCCGCGCGCTGGCCCCGGCTCGCGGCCGCCGCAACGCGTCTCGGCGTCGGCGCCGCGGCGAGCCACTGCCTGATGCTGCGTGCGTCCGACGGCTGGATCCCGGTAGGCACCCTCACCTTCTACGGCGCGGGTACCGACGCCTTCGACGAGGACGACCTCGGGGCGCTGTCGCTGGTCGGGTCCTACGCAGCTGTCGCGATCGCGCTCGCCGACCAGCGAGCCGACCTCGACCGGCGCGAGGCGGCCCTGCACCGCGCGTTGAGCACGCGCGACGTGATCGGTCAGGCGAAGGGCATCCTCATGGAGCGCCGGCACCTCTCGGCCGGCGACGCTTTCGACGTCCTGCGCCGTACGTCGCAACGGCTCAACCGCCGCCTGGCCGACGTCGCCGAGCAGCTGTCCCGGACCGGAGAACTGCCCTGACCGCTCCCGCCGCAGGTTGACGGGATCAGACGGGCAGGGGCTCCGTCGCGCCCTGCGCGGCACGCACCAGCGGCGCCAGCCTCGTCGTGGCGACGCGGTCGACCAGGCGGGCGACCGGACGGCGCAGCAGCAGGACCACGGCGGCTGAGACCGCAGCGCCGAGGGCCAGGCCGGCCACGACGTCGAGCGGCCAGTGCGCCCCGACGTAGACGCGTGTGATCGCCATGAGGACCGCGAGCACGCTGGCGATCCACCCGAGGCGGCGGTCGACGAGGAACAGCGCGGCGGCGACCGCGCCGACGATGCACGCGTGGTCGGACGGGAACGACGGGTCCGTGGTCCTGTCGATGAGCACCAGCACGTCGGGCAGCACGGCGTACGGACGCTGCTCGGAGACCAGGGAGACCACGACCTGCTGCACGGCGAACGCCACGAGCGTCGCCACCGGTGCCAGCAGCGCCGCGGCCATCGTGAGCGACGAGCGCCGACGCGCGATCCACCAGCCCGCGAGCATGAGGAGCGCGAACACGACGACGCCGTACCTCGCGTAGGCGGACGCAGGCGCGTGCAACCACGGCGTGGAGCGGGCGAAGGCGTTGACGGACTCGAACAGGTCGCTCAGAGGGGGCACCCGAGAACGGTACGTGGGCCCGGTGGCTCCTCCTCCCACGGCCGGTCAAGTCTTGGCAAAGGACCATCCCCAAGCCGGTGGGGCTAGAGCTGGTGGAGCTCCGACAGCGCGCGCTCGCCGAGCATCTGGATGAACCGCGCCGGGTCGCCCGTGTGGGGCATGAGGTGGATCTCGGCGACGCCGATTCCTGCCAGCTCGCGCGCATGTTCCAGCATCGTGTCGACGCCGGTGCCGTCGACACCGACGTGCGCGGTGTAGAGCACGGTCTTCGCGATGTCGTCGTAGTCGCGGCCGAGCCGCGCGCAGTGCTCCCGCAGCACGTCGAGCTTCGCGGCGATCGCGTCGACGCCGACGTGCTCGTTCGTGAACAGGTTGCAGGCGTCGGCGTACTGCGCCACCAGGCGCAGCGTCTTGCGCTCACCACCGCCCCCGATCATGATCGGCGGCCTCGGCCGGCGCAGCGGCTGCGGCGAGCAGATCGTCTCGGCGAGGTGGTAGTGCTCGCCGTCGTACGGCCCGTCGTCGTCGCTCCACATCTGGAGCACGATCTGGAGCGTCTCCTCGAGCAGCTCGAAGCGCTGGGCGACCGGCGGGAACGGGACGCCCATGGCGAGGTGCTCCCGCTCGTACCACGCGGCGCCGATGCCGAGTGCCGCACGGCCGCCGGACAGCACGTCGAGGGTGCTCACGATCTTCGCCAGCAGACCTGGATACCGGTAGGTGACGCCGGTCATGAGCAGCTGCAGCTCGACATCGTGCGTGGCTGCGGCGAGGAAGCCCAGGGTGGTGTAGCCCTCGAGCATCGGCTCCTCGGCGGCACCGTTGAACTCGAGCTGGAAGTAGTGGTCCATCACCGACAGGTTGTCGAGCCCGACACCGTCGGCGGCCTCGCCGACGGCGCGCATCATCGGGCCGAGCTCCTGGCTCGGGAAGCTGAAGTTGACGACGTGCACACCGACCCGCATGGCATCAGTGTCCACCCGATCCGGAGGTCTGGGGTGCGCTGCCGGCGACTCCCAGACCTCCGGATCGGCGTCAGCAGGCGGCCTTGATGTTCTCGGCCACCTGAGAGGTGGAGATGTTCGCGGCGCTCGCCGCTCGCTCGAGGTCCTGCATCGTGATGTTGGCGGAGTCGCCGTGGTTCTCGTTGGCCTTGCCGCACCCGCAGCTGACGCACATGAGCCTTCTCCGTCCGGTAGGGGGCGGCGGTGCTCTCCGCGCAGACACCCGCCAAACCCACCCGTGATCGGAAGAGTCAGCGACGTGCTGGTGGAGCGGTGCGCTCCGACGTCCACCGCGCCCGGTGCAGGCGCTCGACGCCGCCGAGGAGGAGGTCGACGCCGAACTCGAACTCGAACTGGTCGTCGCAGCCGGGGCCGACGACGGAGCCCGGGTCGTGCGCACGGCTGGTCGCGACCGCGACGACGTTCGGGAACGCCGCCGCCAGCTGGGCCGCGACCTCGGGCGGCATCGCGACGCCTGGCGGGGTCGGGTAGAGCTCCTGGGAGAAGCCGAGGATCCGGCTGCCGAGCGCGTGCATGACGTGGTGAGCAAGATCCGGCGAGAGCCCGCCGTCGAGCAGGATCCCGATGCTCGAGTCGAGATAGCCGAGCACGACCGGCGTCGGCGTCGTCCGTGACTCGAGCACCTGCGGCGCCCACGGGTGGCGCAGCATCGCTTCGCGTGCGGCCAGGATCCGCGTGCGGAGCACGGCTCTCCAGCGCCCGCGCTCCGGGGGAGGGATCTCCCCGACGACGAGGTCGACCATGCCGTCGAGCAGAGCGTCCTTGCCGGCCACGTGCTTGTAGATCGCCATCGGTACGACGCCGAGCTCCTGCGCGAGACTGCGCATGCTCACCGCGTCGATGCCGTCGGCATCGGCGCGCGCGACCGCGGCGGCGAGCACGCGCGCCCGGCTCAGCGGCTCCCGCACCGCACCTCCCGTTGACAGGTGTACGCCGTACACCCTAGCGTGCGGAGCGCCAGGTGTACGCCGTACACCACCGGACCGACCGGAGTTCGCGACCATGACCACCATCCGCCGCAACGCCCTCGCCGCCGGCGTCTGCTTCCTCGTGGCCGCGGCGTCGTCGATCGTCGCGCTCGCGCTGTACCAGCCGGTCCTCGGGCATCCCGACTACGTGACCGCGGGCAGTGCCGACAGCGCGATCGCGGTCGGCGCGCTGCTGGAGATGGTGCTGGCGCTCACGGTCGTCGGCACGTCGGTGTTCCTCTACCCCGTCGTCCGCCGCCAGGACGCCGCGCTCGCGCTCGGCTACGTCGGCGGCCGCATCCTCGAGGCGGCGACCATCATGGTCGGCATCGTCAGCGTGCTCGCCGTCGTGACGTTGAGGCAGGACGTGGGGAGCAGTGCCGACAGTGCGGTGTCGCAGCTCGTGGTGCGCGCACTAGTCGGCGTCCACGACGCGACGTTCTTGCTCGGCCCGGGCCTCGTCATCGGCGTGAACACCTTCCTGCTCGCGTGGCTGATGCTGCGCAGCAGCCTCGTGCCGCGCTGGATCGCCGTGATCGGCGTCGTCGGCGGACCGCTCGTGCTCCTCTCGTCGACCGCGGTGCTCCTCGGCGCCTACGACCAGCTCTCCACCGTTGCAGGTCTGGCTGCACTGCCCGTCTTCGTCTGGGAGATGAGCCTGGCGATCTACCTGGTGGCCAAAGGATTCCGCTCCGATGCCCTCGTGAGGCTCGGCATCGCTGCCTAGTCGCCGGCGCGGTGCGGGTGGTCGATCCAGGCCAGGACGATCCAGCGGCGCGCCCGGCGAGCGTGCCTCAGCCGAGCGCTGCGACGAGGGCCGAGTCGAGGTCGCGCCAGATGTCCTCGACGTCCTCGATACCGACCGACATCCGGCACAAGGACTCGCCGACGATGGCCGCGTCACCGGCCCACCGGGCACGTCGTTCGATGAGCGACTCGACCCCGCCGAGGCTCGTCGCGTGCGCCACGAGCTGCAGACGGGAGAGGAAGTCCTCGGTCTGGTCGGCCGTGCCGGCCACGTCGAACGACAGCATCGAGCCGAAGCCTGAGAGCACCCGCGACGCGCGCTCGTGCTGCGGGTCGTCGAGGAGACCGGGGTAGTGCACGTGGGTGACGCCAGGGTGCGCCGCGAGCCGCCGCGCGAGCTCGCCGGCGCTGGCCTCCGCGCGGTCGAGACGCACGCCGAGGGTGCGCAGGCCGCGGGTCGCGAGGAACGCCTCGAGGCTGCCGGGGATGGAGCCGTGGTCGTGCCGGTGGGTGCTGAGGAACGCCGCAACCGCCGGGTCGCGGGCGACCGCGACACCGAGCAGCAGGTCGGAGTGCCCGCCGAGGATCTTCGTGGCCGAGTGCATGACGACGTCGGCACCCTGGTCGAGCGGGCGCTGGCGCAGCGGGGTCGCGAACGTGGCGTCGACCACGGTGATCGCGCCGCGCTCGCGCGCGCCGGCCGCGATGGCGGGTACGTCGGCCACCGCGATCAGGGGGTTCGCGATCGACTCGACCCACACCACGTCGGCGCCGTCGGCCGCGGCGAGCACGGCGTCGGTGTCGTCGGGGTCGGCACGGCGGATCGTGAGGCGGCCGCGAGCCTCCATCCGTTCGACCACGTTGCGCACGCCGAAGTAGGCGACGGTCGGCAGGACCACGGTCCCGCCGGTGGGCACGAGGTCGGCGATCGCGGTCGCCGCCGCCAGGCCCGAGGCGAACGTGACCGCCGTACCGCCGTCGAGGGCGCCGAGCGCCTGCTCGAGCGCCGCCCAGCCCTCGTTGCCGTCGCGGCCGTACGCGATCTCGGTGTCGTGCAGGTACGTCGCGTTGAGCACGACAGGCGGGTTCACGGCAGCACCCGGGCTGCGCGCGGGACGGCCGGCCTGGACGGCGACGGTCTGGGCCGTCCACGCGGGGTCGAGGTCGCGATGCTCGAAGCTCATGGGCTGCATCCTGCCCGACCGTCTCCCTCCCGGCGTGAGCGACGGCGGCTGATCGGCAGTGGTAGCGGACGTGCTTTCTCTGCGAGGCGTTTCGTCCCACACTGGGTTCGGCCGGGATCCAGGGAGCCGATCGAGGGGGAGGCCGCTGTGCCGATGCTCGCGTTCCTGCTCGCGCTGTGCGCCGTCGTGGGCGTGCTCGCCGCGGCGGCCTACGTACGGAAGAAGAACCAGCCGTCAGGCGATCTTCGCGTCGACGACCAGGGCCGCGAGGTCACGGACGGCTCGCAGGAGAACGTGCGTCGACGTCAGACCCCGCCCGGTCCCGGAGGAATGGGCGAGTTCTAGCCGGCAGGGTGGACCGCGCTGCCCCACCAGGCGAGCTCGTCGCCGTCGACGAGGCAGGCGGACCACTCGGGGAGCGAGGCGAACCAGCGCGAGCCCTCGACGCCGTCGACGACGAGTGCGGTCGCGAGCGCGTCGGCGAGCACCGCGTCGGGACCGACGACGGTCGCTTGGCGCGCACCGCTCGCACGCAGGCCGCTGCGCGGGTCGACGACGGCGTCCCAGCGCGACGTCGCCACCGCGGCGTCGCACGCCTCGAGGGTCGCGACCGACCGCAGCGCGTCGTCGGGATGCGTTACGGCGACCCGCCAGACCTCGCCGCGGCAGAGCAGGTCGCCGGAGACGTCGACGCAGAACCGCCGCAGCCCGTAGCGGCGCAGCACGTCGGCGCACACCTCGGCGGTCCAGCCGTGCAGGAGCCCGCTCGGGTCGAAGCCGCCGTCGAGGGCCCACGGGTCGAACGCGCCTCCGGTGAGCGTGCGCGCCTCGAGGCAGCGGTCGATCACCGTGGCGACACCGTCGTCGACGAGCAGCGTCGCACCTGCGCGCAGCTGCGCGACCGCGCTGTCGGGACGCGAGACCGAGAACGCCCGCGAGATGCGGTCGAGCTCGTCGTGCACGGCGTCCCAGGCGTCCGCCAGCAGCTGCGGCGCGACCTGCTCGTCGCGCACCTGCAGCGTCACCGCCAGATCTCCGGCGCGCGACGTACCGAGGTGGCGGTCGACCAGCAGCGCGCTCACGACGCCGCGACCGGTCGGTAGCCGACGTCGGTGCCGCTGCCGAGGGCCCGTCGCTCCACCCGCGGCCCCGCGGTCGTCCGGGGGAGCGGTGCGACGATCGCAGCAGCGAGCGCCTCGCCGCTGACGATGCGGCCGGTGCTCGGCACCGACGCCGACGTCGTCGCGACCTCCGCCTGCGCCGCGGTGGTCGGAAGCGCCAGCACGGCGAGGACGCCGGCCACCGTTCCCGCTCTGAGCACGAGGCTCCTCATCGTCGATCTCTCCCTCCGGCCCCTGCGTCGACCTCCACCGTGACCCGCTCTCCTGGGACCCCGCTGGCAGCGGGCGGTGCGTCGCGTGTGACGTCGAGGCGGCGCCCTCGAGGCTGCGCCTCCAGGAATCCGCAAGCCGGCGTTCCAGCCCGCTCCAGACGCGCGCCGCACCGTGGTGGTCGACCGGGGGCCGGCCGAGGTCCCCACGACGGAAGGACCACCATGCGCACCACGACCAGGATCGCCTCGTTCGTCGGCGCGACCGCGCTCGCCGGCGGGCTGCTCGTCGCCGGAGGGACGGCGTACGCCTCCGGCAGCGCGCCCGCGCCCGCGGCCAGCGCGAGCGGCACCACGACCACCTGCCACGGGCGGGCCCGGGACCTCACCCCCGAGCAGTGCGCCGCCTTCACGGCCCAGCGCCAGGCGCTGCGCGCCGAGCGGGACGCGATCCTCACGAAGTACGGCATCACGCCGCCCACGAAGGGGCACCGCATCGACCGCTCGCAGGTCCAGGCGCTGAGCCGCATCCAGAAGGTGCAGCTGCGCTCGGAGCTGCTCGGCTGGCGCGCGAAGCTGCTGGCGCTCTACAGCGACTTCGGCATCGAGCTGCCCTCCCGTCCGCACCGCGGCTGACCGCGCGAGGGGCTGCGCCGCATGCGACCCGGGCGGCGCAGCCCTCCAGGGAACGTCCAGGTCGGGCTCAGCGCAGGTCCAGGATCCGCTGCCACGATGGACCTCATGAACGACGCGAGCAGTGCCCCGCGCGTCCTGGTGGTCGATGACGAGGAGAACGTGTCGTTCCTCGTCACCTCGGCGCTGCGGCTGGCCGGCATGGACACCCGGACCGCGGCCGACGGCGCCGGAGCGCTCGCGGAGGCCGATGCCTTCGCGCCCGACGCCGTCGTCCTCGACGTGATGCTCCCCGACATCGACGGGTTCGAGGTCCTGCGTCGGTTGCGGGGCCGCGGCTGCATGGCCCCGGTGCTCTTCGTCACGGCGCGCGACCAGACCGCCGACCGCGTCCGCGGCCTCACCCTCGGCGGCGACGACTACATCGTGAAGCCGTTCGCGCTCGAGGAGCTCGTCGCGCGCGTGCAGGTCGCCCTGCGCCGCAACGGCGTGGGCACCCAGAGCGCGCGGCTGCGCGTCGCCGACCTCGAGCTCGACCTCGACGGCCACCGCGTCTGGCGGGCCGGCCGCGAGGTGGAGCTGTCGCCCACCGAGCTGAGCCTGCTGCGCTGCCTCATGGCCAACGCAGGACGCGTGGTCTCACGCGCGCAGATCCTCGATGCCGTGTGGCACTACGACTTCCAGGGCGAGTCGACGATCATCGAGTCGTTCGTGAGCAACCTGCGTCGCAAGGTCGACGACGTCGAGCCGCGTCTGATCCGCACGGTCCGCGGCGTCGGCTACAGCATCCGGGAGCCGTGATGCCGCTGCGCACGCGGATCCTCCTCGGGTGGGGCCTGATCATCGCGGTGCTCGGCGTCTCCTTCGCGGGAGTCGTCATCGCGCAGAGGCAGTACGCCGTCGCGCAGGTCGACGACCGCCTCGTGCCCCTCACGACCAACGACCAGGTCCAGCGCCTCGTGGCGCGCACGCTCGTGCAGGGCACGGTCGCCTCCGAGCGGCTGCCTGCCGTCGTCGACGGCCTGTACGTCGGCGTCGTCGACCGTCAGTCGCGGCTGCGCACGCTGGCCACGCCGGGCGACGTCGCGTCGGCGGAGCCGCTTCTCACGTCGGTGCCGTCGACGACGCCGTCGACCCTCGTCACGGTCGGGGGCGGACGTATGCGCGTCGTGGGCATCCCGGCTCGCGCCGGCACGACCGTCGTGCTCGGCGTGGCGCTCGACGTCAGCGACGCCGCCACGTCGCGCCTGATGAAGCTCCTCGCTCTCGTCCTTCTGGCGGTCGCTGCGGTCGGGGGCGCGATCGCCTGGTGGACCCTGCGTCTCGGTGTCGCGCCCATCCGCTCGGTCACCGACGTCGCGACGGCGCTCGCGGGCGGCGACACCTCGCGGCGCGTCCCGGCGTACCCGGAGGGGACGGAAGCGCAGGACCTCGGCGTCGCGTTCAACGCGATGGCGGACGCGAACGCTGCCTCCGACGAGCGGCTGCGCCGATTCGTGGCCGACGCCTCGCACGAGCTGCGCACGCCGCTCACCACGCTCACCGGCTACACCCAGCTGTACGCCGCCGGCGGCCTCGCGGACCGAGCCGCCGTCGACGACGCGATGGCTCGGATCCGCAGCGAGGCCGGGCGGATGCAGAACCTCGTCGACGGCCTGCTCCTGCTCGCCCGTCTCGACGCCGAGCCCGGTCCGCAGCGGGTGCCGGTCGACCTCGGGCAGCTCGTGCACGGGCTGGTCACCGACCTCTCCGTCGTCGCGGGCGACCGCGAGATCGGCCGCACCGACGACGGCACCGCGCCCTACGTCGTCCCCGGCGATCCCGACCAGCTCGCGCAGGTCGTCTCGGTGCTGACGTCGAACGCGGTCCGACACACCCCTCCCGGTACGCCGGTCGCCGTGCGGCTCTCGCACCTGCCCGGATTCGTGCGCCTCGAGGTGTCCGACCGCGGCCCGGGCATCCCGGAGGCGGAGCTGTCACGGCTCTTCGACAGGTTCCACCGGGTGGCGGACGGGCGCTCGCGCGCGAGCGGCGGCAGCGGTCTCGGCCTCGCGATCGCCGCAGCGGTGGTCGCCGCGCACGGCGGCCGGATATCGGTGGCGTCACGGCTGGGAGCGGGTTCCACCTTCACCGTCGAGCTGCCTCGGCAGGACTCCCGCCCCGCTGGTTCCTAGGCTGCGGGCGCGCGGGCTCAAGCAGGGTGCCCCCACGGCCGACATCCCTGAGGGAAGGGGTGCCTCCTGCACCTCGCCCGCGGAGGGGGATCGAACCGGTGGCCGCTGCACGCGTGTCGCGCGCGACCGTCGCCGTGGGCCTCGACGTCGCCATCTTCGTCGCGGGCCTGCTGGCCGCGGTCCCCTTCGTGCTGCTCGGGGTGGGCCGCGCCGGCGACATGGACCCGGGCCGGCTCTGGATCGACGTGGCAGCCATCGCACTCGTCTACGTGATGGCGCGCTATCCGCTGACGATCCCGCACGAGTCCGGCGACATCGTCATCGGCTTCGAGACCTGCGTGCTCGTCTTCCTTCTGCTCACCGGCGGCCCGGTCGAGGCGTTCGCCGTCTGGTCGATCGCGACGGCGATCGCGAACGGCACGCAGCGCAAGGCCTGGCGCTCGCGGATCTTCAACGTCGGCATCACGATCCTCTGCGGGGCGCTCCTGGTCCTCGTCTACACCGTCGCCGTCGGCGACGCGGATCACCTCAGCGCCCGCTCGCTCGCGGCCGTGATGGCGGCGTGCGCGGTCTTCTTCAGCGTCGACCTGTTCGTGACCGCGGGCACGCTCGCGATCGAGGACGGCTGCCGCATCCGCGACATGGTCAACTGGAGCTCGGTCGCGCTCGGCCTCGCCTGCTTCGTCAGCGTCGACACCCTGGGCTTCCTCGCGGCTGTCCTGTCGCGGAGCGACCAGCCCTGGACCATGCTGCTGCTCCTCGTGCCGGTCGGCACGATCCTGGTCGCCGTGAACTCGATCAGCGAGACCCGGCTGGCCCAGCTGCGGCTCACCGGTCTGCTCGAGGCCGCCACCCACGCGCCCGACTGGAGCGACGACGACCAGATCGAGCGCTCGCTCGTCCTGCAGGCGCAGCGGACCCTGCGGCACACGACCGCGGAGCTGCGCGACGAACCGCCGGCGCCGCACGAGATCGGTGCCGCCATCGAGGTCGAGGGCCGCCCCGTGCGCCACCTCGTCGTGCAGCACCAGGTGTCGGGCCGCGTCTTCGACGAGCGCGACCGCGCCGCGCTCGAGGCGCTCACCGCTGTCGGCGTATCCGCGTACAACCGGCGCCGGCTCTCCGACGAGATGACCTACCTCGCCCGCCACGATGCGCTCACCGGGCTCAACAACCGGGCGGTGTTCACCGACCGTCTCGGCCAGGCGCTCGAGAACCGACGCCGAGGCCTGGTCGCCGTCCTCTACGCCGACCTCGACGGCTTCAAGGAGGTCAACGACCTGCTCGGCCACCGGGTCGGCGACCAGCTGCTCTCGCTCGCCGCCCAGCGCATCATGGGCTGCATCCGCGAGCAGGACACCGCGGCCCGCCTCGGCGGGGACGAGTTCGGCATCCTGCTCGACGACCTCACCGACGAGTCGCAGGCGCACGTCATCGCCGCACGCGTCCTCGAGTGCCTCGGCGACCCGTTCGACACGATCGACGGACAGGTGCGCGTGCGCGTGAGCGTCGGAGTCGCCTTCAACGACGACCCGCGCGACACCGCCGAGATCCTCATCAACAGCGCCGACACCGCGATGTACGTCGCGAAGGCGCGCGGCAAGGGGCGCGTGGAGCAGTTCCACCCCGCCATGCGTGCCGCCGAGCTCGACCGGCTCGAGCTCGAGGCCGCGCTGCGCGACGCCGTGCGCGACGACCGCATCACGGTGCACTACCAGCCGGTCGTCGACCTGGTCACCGGTGCGGTGGACGGGTTCGAGGCCCTGGCGCGCTGGCACGACCCGCAGCTCGGTCAGGTGCCGCCCGACATCTTCATCGCGGCCGCGGAGCGTATCGGCCTGATCCGCCAGCTCGGCCGCCAGATCCTCGCGAAGGCGCACGCCGGCGGGCGCGAGCTCGCGGCGGCTGCCGGGCGCCCGGTGTCCCTCGGCGTGAACCTCTCGGCGCTGCAGGTCTCCGACGACACCCTCGCCGAGGAGGTCCGCCTGCTCGCCGAGAGCTTTGCCGAGGTGCAGCTCATCCTCGAGCTCACCGAGGGCGTCATGCTCAGCAACGACCCCGTCACGGTCGCGGCGATCGAGGGCCTGAAGTCGGCCGGCGTACGTCTCGCGATCGACGACTTCGGCGTGGGCTACTCCTCGGTGGGCTACCTGCACCGCCTGCCGGTGGACATCCTGAAGATCGACAAGCTCTTCGTCTCCGAGCTGCACGACCCGCGCTCGCACGCACTCGTCGAGGGCGTCGTCTCGATGGCACGCGCGATGGAGCTCACGGTCGTGACCGAAGGGGTCGAGGACTGGAGCAGCGCGCGCTCCTTGCGCGACCTGCACTGCGACCTCGCGCAGGGCTTCCTCTTCTCGCGGCCGGTGCCCCTCGAGCAGGCCAAGGCGCTCATCGTGGCCGGGCACATCGACGTCAGCCCGATGTCCGCCGAGGTCGGCGCCGGCGCGTTCTGACAGTCCCCCTCTGGAGGTCTGTGAGTGCGCGCACGCGCACCCTCAGACCTCCAGAGCGTTCTTCATCGCCTCGACGTGGGCGGGGGTCGATCCGCAGCAGGCTCCGATGAGGTCGACGCCGAGGGCGCGCAGCGTCGCGGCGTGCTCGGCCATCCGCGCGGGCTCCGCGTCGTACTCGAACCGGTCGCCCACGAGCTGGGGGAGCCCGGCGTTGGACTGGGCGACGAGGAGCATCCCCTCGGGACGGGCGGCGGCCATCTGCTCCATGACGGCCTCCATCTCCTCCGGGCCGCGGCCGCAGTTCGCGCCCACCGCGGTGACTCCGAGCGCGGCGAGCGTGGTGACAGCGGCAGCGGGCGTGACGCCCATCATCGTGCGCAGGTGCGTGTCGAAGCTGAGGGTCACGACGATCGGCAGGTCGGCGGCGACCGCCTGCACCGCGCGAACCGCTGCCTCGACCTCGCCGAGGTCGCTCATCGTCTCGATGATGGCGAGATCGATGCCGCCGTCGACGAGACCGCGGACCTGCTCCTCGAACACCGCCTGCGCGTCCGCGGCGGTGAGGTCCCCCAGCGGCTCGAGCAGCTCGCCGGTCGGACCGATGTCGCCGGCGACGAGCGCGCCGTAGGGACGAGCCGTCTCGCGGGCGATGCGCGCGCCCTCGCGGTTGAGCTCGTGGACGCGGTCGCCGAGGCCCTGCAGCTCCAGCCGCGGACGGGTGCCGCCGAAGGTGTTGGTCGTGATGACGGCGGCACCGGCATCGAGGTAGGCGCGGTGGATCGCCGCGACGTCGTCGGGACGGTCGGCGTTCCACGACTCCGACGCCGCGCCGTCGTCGAGACCCGCGGCCTGGAGCATCGTGCCCATCGCACCGTCGAGGACGAGGTACGGCGACTGCGCGACGAGATCTGCGAGCGTGGGCATGGCCGACATCGTAGGCGTGGCACCGGTCACCTGGCCGAACCCCGCCGCTCTGGATGGGTCAGAGGCACGTATCCCTGCCTCTGGGGCATCCGGTGGGCAGAGCGTCCCTAGGGTTGAGGCATGACCGCCACCCCTGAGGAGATCCGGCTCGCCGAGGCGCGCGAGGGGGTGCCCTGGAAGAAGTGGGGCCCCTACCTCAGCGAGCGGCAGTGGGGCACGGTCCGCGAGGACTACAGCGACGACGGCGACGCCTGGTCGTACTTCAGCCACGACCAGGCCCGCTCGCGCGCCTACCGCTGGGGCGAGGACGGCATGGCCGGCCTCTGCGACGACCGCGGGCTGGTGTGCCTCGGGCTCGCGCTCTGGAACGGCAACGACCCGATCCTCAAGGAGCGGCTGTTCGGCCTCACCAACGCCGAGGGCAACCACGGCGAGGACGTGAAGGAGTACTACTTCTACGTCGACAGCACGCCGACCCACTCCTGGATGCGGTGGCGCTACAAGTACCCGCACGCGGCGTACCCCTACGAGGACCTCGTGCGCGAGAACGGGCGACGCGGCTACGCCGAGCCCGAGTACGAGCTGGTCGACACCGGCGTGTTCGACGACGGGCGCTGGTTCGACGTCGAGGTCGACTACGCCAAGGCCGGCCCCGACGACCTCCTCATGAGCATCACCGTCCGCAACCACGGCGACGTCGAGGCTCCGATCCACGTGCTGCCGCAGCTGTGGTTCCGCAACACCTGGTCGTTCCCGCCGCACGCCGAGAAGCCGGTCCTCGAGGCGCTCGCCGACGACCGCCCCGCGGTGCGCGTGCACCATCCGCTCGTCGGCGACTACTGGCTGCACGCCCCCGCCGGTTCGACGCTGCTGTTTACCGACAACGAGACGAACAACGAGAGGCTCTTCGGATCACCCAACGCCTCGCCGTTCGTGAAGGACGGCATCGACCGCGCGGTCGTGCAGGGCGACGCCGATGCCGT
Organism: Candidatus Nanopelagicales bacterium; assembly: GCA_035702165.1. Classification (GTDB taxonomy): domain Bacteria; phylum Actinomycetota; class Actinomycetes; order S36-B12; family CAIYMF01; genus Longivirga. The sequence continues at coordinate 5,159 of DASSQW010000113.1, read as the reverse complement.
GAACGGCGAGCGCGGCACGAAGGTAGCCGTGCACCTCACCGCCGACCTCCCCGTCGGCGGCGAGGTCACGTGGGTGCTGCGTCTCGACCAGTCGCCGCCGTCGGCCTCGCCCCGCTTCGCCGACGCGCAGGACGTTCTCAGCAGCCGCCGCAAGGAGGCCGACCAGTTCTACGCGACCGTCACGCCGCCGTCGATGGACGCCGACCAGGCGTCGGTGCTGCGGCAGGCACTGTCCGGGATGCTGTGGTCCAAGCAGCACTACTACTTCGACCTCGACCTCTGGCTGCGGGAGCACTCGGCGCACCCGCTGCGCTCGCCCTCGCGGCGCGACGTGCGCAACGCCGAGTGGTTCCACATGCTCAACGACGACATCATCTCGATGCCCGACAAGTGGGAGTACCCCTGGTACGCCGCGTGGGACCTCGCGTTCCACACCGTCGCGCTCGCCATGGTCGACCCCGACTTCGCCAAGAGCCAGCTCGACCTCATGCTGTCGGCGTCCTACCTCCACCCGACCGGCCAGATCCCGGCGTACGAGTGGAACTTCAGCGACGTCAACCCTCCGGTGCACGCGTGGGCGTTGACCCTCGTCTACGGGCTCGAGCGGCAGATGGCCTCGGGCGTCCCGGCGGCCGGGCACGCCGACTACGACTTCCTCGCGGAGGCGTTCGGCAAGCTGCTGCTCAACTTCACCTGGTGGGTGAACCGCAAGGATCCCAGCGGGCGCAACGTGTTCCAGGGAGGCTTCCTCGGCCTGGACAACATCGGCGTCTTCGACCGCAGCAAGGGCATCCCCGGAGGCGGGACGCTCGAGCAGTCCGACGGCACCGCGTGGATGGCCTTCTTCAGCCAGAACATGCTCGAGCTCGCGATCACGCTGTCCGAGCACGACCCGGCGTACGAGGGCTTCATCGTGAAGTTCGTGCACCACTGGTTCCAGATCTCGATGGCGATGGACCCGATGGGGGAGAACCCCGACGAGATGTGGGACGAGGAGGACGGCTTCTTCTACGACGTCCTGCGGCTGCCCGACGGCTCCGGCCAGCGCATCAAGGTGCACTCGATGGTCGGCCTGCTGCCGCTCGCTGCCACGTCGGTCGTGCCCGAGTCCGTGCTCGGCCGCTTCCCGCGCGTCGGCGACCAGCTGCGCACCTACTTCGACCGCAACGGCGACCTGCTCTCCGGCATGCACGATCCGCGCGTCCCGGGTCACCGTGGCCGGCGTCTGCTGTCGGTGGTCGACGAGTCCAAGCTGCGCCGGATCCTCGAGCACATGCTCGACGAGGACCGCTTCCTCGGGCCGCACGGCATCCGGGCGGTGTCCAAGTGGCACGAGGAGCACCCGTACACCTTCGAGGTCGACGGCCAGCAGTTCACCGTCGCCTACCAGCCTGCGGAGTCCGACAGCGGACTGTTCGGCGGCAACTCCAACTGGCGGGGCCCGGTGTGGATGCCGGTGAACATCCTGCTGGTGCGCGCGCTGCTGCAGTTCTACCTGTACTACGGCGACGACCTCCGCGTGGAGTGCCCGACCGGTTCTGGCAACGAGCGCACCCTGTACGAGGTCGCGGAGGAGATCACCCGCCGTCTCTTCACGACGTTCACCCGCGACGCCGACGGACGTCGGCCGGTGTACGGCTCGACCGAGCTGTTCCAGACCGACCCGTCGTGGGGCGACAACGTACTGTTCCACGAGTACTTCGACGGCGACACCGGTCGCGGTGTCGGCGCCTCGCACCAGACGGGCTGGACCGGCGTGGTCGCGCGGCTCGCGCAGCTGTTCGCCAGCACGACCGCCTCGACGGTGCTCGACGGCGCGGCCAGGCCGCTGACCGTGCCCTACCGGAGCGACGTGTAGCGGCTCAGCCGTACTGCGGCGAGGCCTCGCCGTAGACGTGCTCGCGCGCGCCGCCGTCGACCTCGCCGAGCTGCATGTGCACGACCTCGCTGGCGACGGTGAAGCCCTTCGACGTCGCGAACGCGACGACATCGGTGTCCTCGAGCGGGACGTCGAGGCTGATCCGCTGCCCGACGACGGTGTGCGTCAGCGCGGAGTAGAGGTCCTCGGCGACCTCGCGCGACTCGGCGTAGAACGGACCGATCCGGTGGCCGTCGCGTGCCCGTCGGATCACGCCTATGCCGAGGAAGCGGCCGGCCTCGTAGGCGCCGATGCCCAACCCGTCGCGCGGCGTCATCCACGCGCGCAGCCACTCCGGCCGTTCTCCGCCCGCGAACTGGGCGTCGTAGGCGACGAGCTTGTCGAAGGGCAGCTGTGCCAGCGCGCGCAGCTGGCCGGCGTACGGGCCGCGGCGCCCCGGCTGCACGGTGGTGGTGCTGCGCGCGATGCGACGGATCGGCACGAAGCCGAACCTCTCGCAGAAGTCCTGGTGGGCCTCCGGGCAGTCCAGCGCGATGCCGGCTCCGGGCTCGAGGCGGCTCAGGGCACCGTCGACGAGGAACGGGAACGTCATCGAGCCGATGCCCTGACGCCGGTGCGCGGGGTCGACCACCAGCAGCCCCACGCCGCCCGCTCTCGAGCCGCGGCGAACGGTCGAGCCGGCACCGACGAGGACGCCGTCGACCTCCACGCCCCACAGCGCATCGGGGTCCGCGGCCCACAGCGCGTCGGCGTCGTGCAGTCCCGGGTTCCAGCCGGCGTCGACGCACCACGAGAGCACGACGTCGAGCTCGTCGCGGGTGAGCGGCCGGACCTCCGGCGGCGCATCGACGTCGTAGCCGACCGCGAGTTCGGTGTCGGTCCCGCGCGGGCCGAGAGTGAGGAAGGTGCGCACGCGCTCGCGCGTCACCGTGCCGCTGGCCGGGTCGTCGACGACGGCGATGCGGTCGTCGATCACCCGCACCTCGTTCACGACCATCGGGTCGTCGATCGCGATCCCGGTGCGCAGCACAGGTGCGTCGTAGGCCGGCTCCTGCTCCGCGGGCACGTCGTACGCCGGCTGCTCCGCGGCGGGTGCGGCCTGCGGCTCGTAGCGGGCGGGGTCGTAGAGGGGCGGCTCGTAGGAGCCGGGGTCGGACGAGGGCTGCGGCTCCGTGCGCGCGTGCTCGCCGGCCGCGAGGTCGGCGGCGGCGTAGGCGGCGGTCCAGCCCACGTGCGCAGCGGGTGCGACGGGTTCGGCCGACGGCGCGGGACCGAGGTCGTGGTGCGGGAGGGACTCGGCAGCGGCGACGGTCGCGGCGAGGGCCTCGCTCGTGGTGGCGCCGATGGGGGAGTCCGACCACCCGAGGTCATGGCGGCCCGACCAGTCGTCGGTGCCGTGCGCGGGGTCGGGCACCTCGTCGACGACGTAGGCCGGGGTGTCGAGGCGGGTCCAGCGGTCGAACAGCGCGGCCTGCCCGAGCACGCGCCCCTGCTCGTCGACGACGTCCCACACGATGGCGTCCTCGATCCGGAAGCGGCGGCCGGTGGCCGAGACGCGCACGCCGCGGTAGTCGCTGATGTAACCGCGCTCGGCGACCCCCTGCAGCAGCCGCTCGCGCTCGCCCTGCTCGTCGGGCTCGGCGGACAGGCGCGAGGGCAGCGAGGTGAACGACCACCAGTCCATCTCGAAGAGCTCGAGCGCGGAGTCGTTGCCGTAGACGAACACCGGGTCGGGGGACGCGTCGTGCGCGACGAGGACGTACGGCGCCCGGCGTACCGCCTCGGACATGCCGGCGGACGCGTCGAGCCCCCACGCCAGGTCGCGCCCGGTCAGGCGCAGCAGGCTCTGCCGCATCGCGTCGACCAGCTCGGCGATCGTGTCCACCGGTCCCTCCTCGTGCCCTGTCCCATCATGATGCGCCACCCCCGCACCCGTCTCGGGCACGGTTCAGGAGGTCTCGGCACGTCCGGTGAGGGGGTGACCGCGCTCGGTGACCGAACCGCTCGGCCCGTGCAAGGCGACCCCCGCCGCACGGTGGCCGGCCTGCCTCGCGACCACGGAGCGTCGATCACCCGTTCGGACCATCGGGAGCGCTCCTCCCGCCCCCGCGCCGCGCCGCCGCGGTGCTGGAAAGGCCCTCGTCGCATGGCCAGGGTGGGCGCTGACCACGACCGGAGGGGCGCCCCATGGGATTCGGCCAGGCCGTCAGCACCTGCTTCCAGAAGTACGTCGACTTCAGCGGCCGGGCCCGCCGCAGCGAGTTCTGGTGGTGGGTCCTCTTCACGATCCTCGTGAGCGTCGTCGCGTCGCTCGCCGACGCGTTGCTGCACCTGCAGATCACTGCCAACGGCACCTCGGCCACCGTCGGCTGGATCGGCCTGGTGGCCGGCCTGTTCCTGCTGCTGCCCGGCCTCGCCGTCACCTTCCGGCGCCTGCACGACACCGGTCGCAGCGGTTGGTGGTGGCTGCTCTCGCTCCTCTGCTGCATCGGCGCGATCCTGCTGTGGATCTTCTGCCTGTCCGACAGCGCGCCGGGCACCAACCAGTACGGCCCCAACCCCCAGGGCGCCTGACCCCGAGCTCGCGCACGAGACGCCACGAGGGCGGCGACCACCCGGTCGCCGCCGTCCTCGTGCAACGCCGTCCGCCGGTCGGGGGACGCCGGGAGCACCCCCGGTTGAGGGCCGTCACCCGTTCGGCCCATTCCGTCGGGCCTCCTCGAGGGCGATGCCTCCTGTGCTCGCCGGGGGGCGGGTGGACAGGATCCCGAGGGGGGACCTCATGAATCCCAATGCGCGTCTGCGCACGGGCGTCGTGGCCGTCATGGCCCTCGGCGTCGTGCTCTCCGTCGCAGCACCGGCCGATGCGGTTCCGCCCAAGCGGACCCCGGCGCCGGTCGTCACCGTCACTCCTGCGTCGCCCACCAACGGCCGCACGGCGACCTTCACCTTCACCGACAGCGCGCCCGCCGCCGTGTTCACCTGCTCGTTCGACGGAGCCAGGTACGCCGCGTGCACGAGCCCGGTGACCAAGACCGGGCTGGCCGCCGGCACGCACACCTTGAGCGTGCGCGCGACCGTGCCGACCTGGCGCTCGGCGACGGCGTCCAAGCAGATCGTCGTCGACCTGACCGCTCCTGTCGCCCCGGTGATCAGCGGCATGCCCGTCGGAGCGACCAACGCTGCGATCCACCCGACCTTCACCGACGCCTCGACCGACGTGAAGGGCTACCTCTGCTCCGTCGACGGCGCGGTCGCAGGTGCCTGCACCAGCGGCGCC
>DASSQW010000112.1:0-8693 GCA_035702165.1 Candidatus Nanopelagicales bacterium | reverse complement strand
GGCGTACGCCGTGATCTGCGCCGAGGCCAACGAGCGGTTCCTCGAGCACGTCGGCGTCTCCGCCGACTACCAGGCGCGCACGCGCTGCACGACGTACACGGTGGAGTCGCACCTGCGCTACCTCGACGAGGTCGGCCGTGGCGCGGTGCTGCACGCCGACGTGCTGCCGGTCGACGCCGACGCCAAGCGGCTCCGGCTGCACACGTCGGTCTACGACGGCGAGCGCCTGGTGCTCACCGGCGAGTACCTCTTCCTCCACGTCGATCAGGACGCCGGCCGCGTGACCCCGTTCCCCGACGACCGGGCCGAGGCGATCCGGACGGAGATCGCCCGCTACGCCGACCTCGAGCGCCCCGACCACCTCGGCCGCGGCGTCACCGCCCCCCGCGCACCCACGACGTAACCGGTGATCTGCACGGACAGCGCCCGGTTCTCGCGGCGTGTCGCGTACGTGACCGGCTACGTCGCGGAGGAGGAGCGGCGGCTGGCGGCGAGTCGGGTGCGGAGCATGTGCGCGAACGACGTCACGTGGATGCCCTCGGCCGCGAGCTGGGCGCGTACGGCGCGGCGCGTGAGCAGCAGGCCGGTGAGGCCAACGCCCCACAGCGCGTACTGCACGAGCAGTGCCACGCGGAACCCGTTGAGGCTGTAGGTCTCACCGGCACCGACGAGATCGAGCACGAGGCCGATCAGCAGGATCGTGACGAGCGAGGCGACGAAGCCGCCGACGTTGACGATGCCGCTCGCGGTGCCGAACCGGTGCGGTGGGTTGAACGTACGGGCGTAGTCGAAGCCGATCATCGAGCCTGGCCCGCACAGGCTGAGCACGAGCAGCAGCAGGAGGAGGAGCCACGTCGGCGCCGGGCCGGGCAGCGCGAGCACGATCGTCCAGAGCGCGATGGCCGACCCGATGATCGTGAGCGCCAGCCACGACCGGCGGTAAGGATGCCGCCCGACGAGGACTCCGATCACGGGCCCCGCGACCATGCCCGCGATCACCATCACGGTGAACATCGTGCTCGCGGTCGCGCGGGTGAGGCCCTCGGCCGAGGTGAGGAACGGATAGCCCCACAGCATCACCATGACGGTGCCCGAGAACTGCGTCGTGAAGTGGGTCCAGAACCCGAGCTTCGTGCCGGGGTGGCGCCATGCCTCCGCGACGTCGCGCCGCGTCGACGCCCAGGTCTGCTCGTCGTCGTGCGTGCGCGCCCCCGCCGGATCGTCCTGCACGGCGACGGCCACCGCGATCGCGACGATGACGCCGCATGCTGCCGCCGACAGGAACGCGGGGGTCCAGCCGGCGCCGTGCAGCACGATCACGAGCGGCACGAGGCTGAGCACCTGCCCGCCCTGCCCGACCAGGCCGGTGAGCTGGGTGAGCAGCGGCACGCGTCGCGCGGCGAACCAGGCGGGGATCAGTCGCAGCACGCTGATGAACGTCATCGCGTCGCCGACGCCGACGAGCACCCGCGCCCCGATCGCAGTGGGGAACGAGGTCGCGAGCGCCATCGCGAGCTGGCCGGCCGCCATGGTGAGCGCGCCCGCCACGATGAGCGCGCGCGGTCCCACCCGGTCGACGAGCACGCCCACCGGCACCTGCATGCCGGCGTACACGAGCAGCTGGACGACCGCGAACGTGCCGAGCACCGCAGCGCTGATCTGGAACCGCTGCGCGGCCTCGAGACCCGAGACGCCGAGCGAGGTGCGCTGCAGCACCGCGACGACGTACGCCGCGAGCGCGACGCCCCACACCAACCAGGCGCGGGGGGCGGTGCGGTCCATGGCCGGATTCTCCGCCTACCGGGCGCGGCCGGGCCACGACGCCCGCGGATCGAGACGCCCGGCGCGTTCCGCCATGACCCGCGCCCCTCCCACCTCTCCCCGATGTAACTGGCGTTGTCGGGGTGAAACCGGCCGGATGACCCCAACAACGGCAGTTACATGCGTCAGTTCCGGGGGGTGCCGGCGTAGGTGTACGCCGTCTTGCTGGTCGTGAAGAAGTCCACGGCGGCGAATCCTTGCTCGCGGGGGCCGTGGCTGGAGTCGCCGCGGCCGCCGAACGGGACGTGGAAGTCGACGCCCGCGGTCGGCAGGTTCACCATGACCATGCCGGCCTTGGAGTGACGCTTGAAGTGCGCCGCGGTCGCGAGGTCGGTGGTGCAGATGCCGGCGGACAGGTTCATGTCGCTGCCGTTGGCGACCGCGAGCGCCTCGTCGTAGTCGGCGACGCGCACGACCGACACGACGGGCCCGAAGACCTCCTCGCGGTTGATCCTGTCCGACGCCTTCGTGCCGAGCACGAGCGCGGGCGAGAGGTAGTGGCCCGACGTCGCGAGCTCGAGCACCTCGCCGCCGACGATCTCACCGCCCTCGCTGCGGGCGATCTCGAGGTAGCGCAGGTCGGTCTCGAGCTGGCCGGGGTCGACGACCGGGCCCATGTCGATGCCGGCGCCGCGCGCGTCGCCGACGCTCCAGCGGCCCAGGCGCTCCTGCACCGCGGCGACGTACCGGTCGTGGATGGCGTCGGTGACGACGGCGAACGACGACGCGGTGCAGCGCTGACCCGTCGATCCGAAACCGCCCTGCACGAGCGCCTCGACGGCGACCGCGATGTCGGCGTCGTCGACGACCACGAGGGGGTTCTTGCCGCCGAGCTCGAGCTGGGTCTTGCGCCCGATGGGCGCCGGGGCGTCGAGGATGCCGCGGCCGGTGGCGACCGAGCCGGTGAACGTCACGCCGTTCACCTGCGGGTCGGCGGTGAGGATCGGACCGACGACCGAGCCGCGCCCGAGCACGAGGTTGAGCGCACCGGCCGGAAGGCCCGCGCGGTGCAGGATGTCGACGAGCTCGTACGCCGACCCCGGCACCAGCTCGGCCGGCTTGAACACCACCGTGTTGCCGTGCGCGAGGGCGGGCGCGATCTTCCACGCGGGGATCGCGATCGGGAAGTTCCACGGCGTGATGACCGAGACCACGCCGAGCGGCTCGCGCGTCACGGTCACGTCGATGCCGGGGCGCACGGAGTCGACGACCTTGCCGTGCGGCTGCAGGACGTCGCCCGCGAAGAACTTGAGGATCTGGCCGGCGCGCACGACCTCGCCGCGCGCCTCGGGCAGGGTCTTGCCCTCCTCGCGCGCGAGCAGGTCGCCGAGCTCGTCGGCCCGCGCGAGCACCTCGGTGCCGGCGCGGTCGAGGACCTCCGCGCGCTGCCACGGCGTCGTGCTCGACCAGCCGGGGAACGCCTCGCGCGCGGCCGCCAGCGCGTCGCGCGCGACCTGCTCGCCCACGTGCCCGAACTCGCGGACGACGTCGCTGGTGTCGGAGGGGTTGAGGTCGGTCTGGCCGCCGTCGCCGGCGATCCGCTCGCCGCCCACGATCGAGGTGATGGCCGTGCTCATCGCGCGCCTCCGCTGCTTGCACCGTGTGTCTGCCCGCCGATCGTCCCAGACCCCCGCCGCCCAGCCCGCTCCGGGTGACCGGCGTGATCTTGGTCGTCCGCATGCTTCCCGTCGCGGAACGGACCGGGTGACCGGCCGACGACCAAGATCACGCAGGATCGGGGGCGGCGGGTAGGGCTGCGGGGGAGCGGTGACGTCGTTAGCCTCCCGGCATGAGCAGCGAGTCCTCCCCCGCGGCAACCGACCTGTCCCCTGAGCAGCGCCGGCAGGGCGACCGGTACGTGATCACCGATGCCGACCGCGAGGCGTTCCGGCGCGACGGCTACGTGCACCTCCCCGGCGTGATGTCTCCGGCGGAGATGGACGAGATCGAGGAGGTCTACGACCGGTTCCTCCGTCGTGAGATCGCGGTGACCGGCAAGGACTTCAACGACATGACCACGGGCGAGCACGGCACCGACCCGTCGGGCTACGCCATCGTCAACGTGATGCTGCCGCGCAAGTACTTCCCCGCGTGGCAGGGCAATGTCTACGAGAAGCGCACCGCCAGCATCGCCGAGCAGCTCTGCGGGGAGGGCATGGCGCTCGACTTCGACCAGCTGCTCGCCAAGCAGCCCGGTCGCGACGACGCGGTGTTCGGCTGGCACCAGGACCAGGCGTACTGGATCGACACCGACGACCGGCGTACGGCGACGTGCTGGCTCGCGGTCGACGACTCCACGCTCGAGAACGGATGCCTGCAGTTCCTGCCGGGCAGCAACCACGAGCCCGTGCGCCCCCACCGCCCGCTGCACGGCGACGACCGGACGAAGAGCCACACGCTCGTGACCGACCTGCGCGACGACGACGTCCTGCGCCCCGTCCCGATCCGCCGCGGCGACATCACCGTGCACGGCGAGGGGATCCTGCACGGATCGGGCGGCAACACGTCGGCCGACTCGTGGCGCCGCGCCTACATCGTCGCCTACCGCAGCCTGAGCACCGTCGAGCAGGAGCGCGCGCTCGGCTTCACGCACTCGCACAACGACGGCGTCGAGGTGCTCGACAACGTGGACGGCCTCGTCGCCCTGCGCGAGACCGAGGACGAGGCATGACCGAGCAGGAGAGCGGTACGCCGGGGCCGCTCGTCCCGCCGAGCGGGGTCGCCGTCCCGCGCTTCGCCGGACCCGACACCTTCGCGCGGCTCCCGCGGCTCGACCAGGTGGAGCACGCCGGCGTCGCGGTGCTCGGGGTGCCCTTCGACTCCGGCGTCTCCTACCGTCCCGGCGCGCGGTTCGGCCCGCAGGGGATCCGCGCCGGCTCCAAGCTGCTCCGCCCGTACCACCCGTCGCTCGACGTGCATCCGTGGGACGTGCACCAGGTGGTCGACGCCGGGGACGTCGTGGCGAATCCGTTCGACATCGTGGCGGCGATCGGCCAGGTTGAGGCGGCCGCGAGATCCCTTCTGGGGCAGGCGGATCGCATCGTGACCATCGGTGGCGACCACACGATCGCGCTGCCGCTGCTGCGCGCGGTGGCCGAGAAGCACGGCCCGGTCGCTCTCGTGCACTTCGACGCGCACCTCGACACGTGGGACACCTACTTCGGGGCGCCGTACACCCACGGCACGCCGTTCCGGCGTGCGGTGGAGGAGGGCGTGCTCGACCTCGACGTGTCCGCGCACGTCGGCATCCGCGGTCCGCTGTACGCCAAGAAGGACCTCGACGACGACAAGGCGCTCGGCTTCGCGATCGTGAGCACCGAGGAGGTGGCGCGCCGCGGGGTCGACGAGGCGATCGACCGCGTGCGCTCGCGCGTCGGGGACCGCCCCGTCTACCTCTCGATCGACATCGACGTCCTCGACCCGGCGCACGCGCCCGGCACGGGTACGCCGGAGCCGGGCGGTCTGACCAGCCGCGAGTTGCAGCAGATCCTGCGCGGCCTCACCGACCTCCGCCTCGTCGGCGGCGACGTGGTGGAGGTGGCACCGGCGTACGACCACGCGGAGCTCACCACCATCGCGGCCGCCAACACCGTCTACGACCTGCTCGCCCTCATGGCCCTCGACCGCCCCTGACCCCCACCTGTCGTGTACGTCACTGCGCGAATGCACGCAATCGCCGCCGGATTCCGCGCGTTCCGGCAGTGACGTGGAGACGGGTGCTGTCAGGCTGGCAGCGGATTGCGGGGTCCACCGCGTCCTGGGGGTGGAGGGGGTACGTCGATGGAGATCAACGGGGGCGTCGTGGCGCTCCTCGTGGTGCTCGTGCTCGCGGCGTCGTACGCCGTCTGGAAGAACATGGGCGACCAGCGCGGTGACAACCGGATCAGCACGCGCAACCGGGGCATCTCGGGGGGACGCGGCGACGGCTACCAGGACGGCGACCTGTCCTGACCTGCTGCGTCGCCTCGCCGGGCGTTCTGTTTGAACGTTCAACTGATCCGGGGTATGGTGGTTGAGCCATCAACCAGTTGACCGGGCGTCCCCCGGCCCCCTCCCTGGGAGACCTCATGACCCTGCTCCGCATCGACGGCAGCATCCTCGGCCCGAACTCCGCGAGCAGCGAGCTGGCCGACCTCGCCCTCGCCGAGTTCGTCTCCGTGCGCCCCGACGTCCCCGTCGTCACGCGCCATCTCGCGCAGAACCCGATCGCCTCCGACGCCTGGCAGACCGCCATCGGTGCCGGCTACACCCCCGAGGACGTCCGTACGCCGGAGCAGCGCGCCGCCCTGGAGCTCGCCGCGACCGTCGCGGGCGAGCTCCGCGACGCCGACGTCGCCGTCCTCGCGCTGCCGCTCTACAACTGGGGCGTCTCGCAGCACACCAAGACCTGGATCGACCTCGCGATCGCGGGCGGCGCGTCGGGCGAGCGCCTGCTCGAGGGCAAGCACGTCCTCCTCATCACGACCCGCGGCGGCTCCTACGCCCCGGGCACGCCGAAGGAGGGCTGGGACCACAACATCGAGTACCTGCGCCGCATCCTCGTGGACGTGTGGGGCGCAGACCTGACCGTCGTCGAGCGCGAGTTCACCCTCGTCGGCGTGAACCCGGCCCTCGACCAGTTCACCGAGGCCGCCGCGCTCATCAAGAAGGAGGCCCACGAGGCCGCCGCCGACGCCGGTTCGCACCTCGCGACCGTGCACGCGTAGCCAGCAGCAGGACGACGACCCCGGGCCGCACGGTCCGGGGTCGTCGCGCATCCGGCGTACAGATCTGCACGCCGCTCGGATTCCGCGTGATCTTGGTCGTACGCAGGTTTCCCGGCTCGATTCGGCGCGGGAAACCTGCACACGACCAAGATCACGCCCCGGGGGCTCCATGCGGGGTCAGGGGCGGAGCTCTCGCGCCATGAGGTAGCTGACGTCGTCGGCCCAGGGCTCGGGTACGTCGTCGAGCCGGACGAATCCGTGCGCGAGGTACCAGGACTCGACCACCGACAGGCACTCGAGGAGGACGGTTCCCGGGCCGTACGCCGCGAGCTCGGCGACCGCCGCCTCGACGAGCCGACCGCCGATGCCGTGCCCGGCCACGCGAGGCTCCACGGCCATCCGGCTGATCCACGCGTGGTCGCCGTGCTGGGCGTGCGTCGCGACGACGCCGACCTCGAACTCCCAGTCCTTGCGGGCGATCTCGTCCTCGGGCGGTGACGCCGGATCCACCGTGCGGCACGCGGTGCACGCGCCGACGGGCGAGGCCCTGACGATGCCGAGCAGAGCGTCGCCGACGTAGGCGCCGAGGGTGATCGCGGCGGGGTCCCAGGCCTCGCCGGCGTACAGCCGGTAGGCGCCGGCGAGCCGCTCGACCGGGTCCTCGCCCAGCATCCCGATCATGAATCCCTGGTCGCAGAACGCGCGCGCGGCGACGCCGGCAGCGGCGTCGTGGTCGCTCTCGCGGACCCGGCGCACCTGGACAGTCACGGCGTCTGCCTACCAGGTGTCGGTGTGCGCCTGCAGGACTTCGAGCACGCGCTCGAGATAGCCGAGCACGGCCTTGCGCTCGCGGACGGTGAGACCGTCCTCGGCGTCGATGAGGTCCGACACCATCGGGCGGATCTGCTCGAACACCGCGACCTGCCCCTGCGCCGTCGGCCGTACGACGCGACGCCGCCCGTCGTTCGGGTCGGGCTCGCGCACCACGTGCCCGGCCTCCTCGAGACGGTCGACGAGGACGGTGGCCGACGCCGAGGTCATGTGCAGCCGGCGCGAGAGCTCCACGGGACCCACGGGTTCGGCCATCAGGTGCTGCATCGCGTCGACCTCGCTGAGGTTGAGGCCGAGGCGGTGCGCGACGGCTGCGCGCACGTCGGGGATCGCGTTGAAGACGGCGTTGAGCGCGTCGGCGACCTCGGACGAGCGGAAGCCCGGAGGGGCCGCCGAGCGGGGGTTCTCCGGATGCGGGGTGCGAGAGGTGCCGGTAGCGTCCATGTCGCTAGACATTCTAGGGATCCTCGGGCTACTGTCCACATCGCTAGACAATCTAGCGACCGAGCGGTCGCAGATCCGCGCAAGGAGAACCTCGTGAGATTCCCGACCGGCCACGTCGCCCGTCGACGCAACGCCTTCCTGCTCCTCGGCCTCGTGCTCGTCGTGGTCGGCGCCGTCTTCGCGCTGCCCAAGCCCGCGCCCGTCGCCTCTCTGGTGTCGTCCGGGCTGCCGACGAGCTACCAGTCGGCAGCCGCCGAGCTGCGCCAGCAGGAGCTGCCGGCCGCCGACGTCGCACCCGCGATCGTCGTCTACAGCCACGAGGACGGCGCGGCGCTCACCGACGCCGACAAGACCGCCATCGCTGCGCGGGCGACAGCGCTCGCACCGATCGCGGCGGGCGGAAGGACAGCGCCGCCGGCGTACTCGCCCGACGGCACGGTCGCCGTCGTCGCTGTGCCGCTCGACACGAGCGACGCCGACGCCGTGCCCGCCTCGGTGCAGAAGGTCCGCACCGTGGCGGCGGCAGACCTGCCCGAGGGCCTGCGCGCGCAGGTGACCGGCGGGCCGGCCGTCGTCGCCGACCTCACCAAGGTCTTCGAGGGTGCCGACACCACGCTGCTCGCTGCCACCGCTGCGGTCGTCGCGGTCCTGCTGCTCATCACCTACCGCAGCCCATGGCTGTGGCTCGTCCCGCTCGTCGTCGTCGGCATCGCCGAGCAGGTGACGACCAAGCTCGTCGCGCTGCTCGCTCCGCAGTTCGGCATCGTCGTCGGCCCCGAGGCCGCGGGCATCACGAGCGTCCTGGTCTTCGGCGCGGCCACCGACTACGCCCTGCTGCTCATCGCGCGCTACCGCGAGCGGCTGCGCCAGGAGGACTCGCGGTTCCACGGT
>DASSQW010000111.1:0-15549 GCA_035702165.1 Candidatus Nanopelagicales bacterium | reverse complement strand
CATCGCCTTGGGGCGCTGCGGATCGGTGAGCCAGGCGGCCCACGCGCTCTCGTCGTCGGCGGACAGCCCCGCGAGCGGCCACCACGCCACGGCGCCGTCGGGCGACGCCACGGCGAAGGACGCGACGTCGCCCGTGCCGCGGCCCCAGGTGCCCTCGAGCACGAGACCGACACGGACACCGGCAGCCGCGTGGTCGCTGAGCCAGGCGCCGAGGCCTCCCGCCGGGCGCTCGACGTCGACCTCGATCGCCCCGCCGGTGGTCGCGGCGTCGTCGGAGTGCTCGGCGAACAGCCGCTCGCGCAGGACGCGGAACTGCAGCGCGTCGAAGACCTCGTGCACCTTGTCGCGCTCGAAGGGCCGGCGCACCAGGTCGTCGGGGACGACGGGCAGCTCGACGTCGCGCACGAGCTCGGTGAGACGGCGGTTGCGGACGACGTCGGACAGCGCGGCGCGCAGGGAGTCGCCCGCCTTGCCCTTCACCTCGTCGACGCGGTCGACGAGGGCGTCGAGCGAGCCGAACTCGCGCACCCACTTCGCCGCGGTCTTCTCCCCCACGCCCGGGATCGAAGGCAGGTTGTCGCTCGGGTCCCCGCGCAGGGCGGCGTAGTCGGGGTACTGCGCCGGCGTCAGTCCGTAGCGCTCCTCGACCGCCTCGGGCGTCATCCGCGCGAGGTCGCTGACCCCCTTCTTCGGGTAGAGCACCGTGACGTGGTCTCCGACGAGCTGGAACGCGTCGCGGTCGCCGGTGACGATCAGGACGTCGTACCCCGACGATTCCGCCTGGGTCGTGAGGGTCGCGATGACGTCGTCGGCCTCGAAGCCCTCGGCCTGCACGTGGGGGATGTCGAGCGCGTCGAGCACCTCGTGGATCAGCGAGACCTGGCCCTTGAACTCGTCGGGGCTCGCCGACCTGGTCGCCTTGTACTCCGGGTACTCCTCGCTGCGGAAGGTCACGCGCGAGACGTCGAACGCGACGGCGACGTGGGTCGGCTGCTCGTCGCGCAGGGTGTTGATGAGCATGGAGGTGAAGCCGTAGACCGCGTTGGTCGGCTGGCCCGTCGTGGTCGAGAAGTTCTCGACGGGCAGCGCGTAGAAGGCGCGGTAGGCCAGCGAGTGGCCGTCCAGCAGGAGCAGACGGGGGCGGTCCGTGGGCGGCGTCACGAGGGCGATCCTAGGCTGGCCCGGTGACGGAGTACCTGGACCTGGTCAGTGCCATCGGCGGAGGCGAGCTCGCCGACCGGATGGGCATCGAGATCCTCGAGGCGGCGCCGGACCGGATGGTCGGCCGGATGCCCGTGGACGGCAACCGACAGCCCTTCGGCCTGCTGCACGGCGGCGCCAACGTGGTGCTCGCGGAGTCGCTCGGGTCGATCGCCGCGGCCCTGCACGCGGGCGCGGAGCGTTATCCCGTGGGGATCGAGGTGTCGGCCACGCACCACAAGGCCGCCACCCAGGGATTCGTCACCGCGACCTGCACGGCGCTGTCGCTGGGGCGCACGCTCGCGGCGTACGAGATCGTCGTGGTCGACGAGAACGGGGCACGCACGTGCACCGCCCGGCTCACCTGCCTGCTGCGCGACCGTCCGACGACCTGACGACCGCGGGCCGTCGCGGCGTCAGCAGTGCCCGGCGGCGCAGGGACCGCTGCACCGGCGTGAGCTCGCCGGTGAGCTCCAGACGCGGGTCGCTGCCGATGCGGCGGCGCAGCGCCGACACCGAGCTCGAGCGGCGGACCACCATGGGCGAGAAGCCGAGGCGTGCGTAGAACCGGTTGACGTCGCGGCCGCGCGACGGCGTGTTCACCACGACGTCGGAGGCGCCGACCTCCTCGGCCAGCACCAGCGCCTCGCGCAGCAGCGCCGTGCCGACTCCGCGCTTGCGCTGGCCGTCGACCACGTGGACGACGTCGACCACGACGGCCGACGACACGGCCAGGAGGCCGCGCTCGACGACCGAGAGGGACGCGAACCCGACGTCCTCGCCGTCGTGGGACGCGACGGCCAGCCGGTAGGTCGGCGGCCGGCCCGCCTCCACCGCGGCGGCGGACTCGCGCAGCCGCTCGCCCACCCGGTCCCCGACGTCGCCGGGCACGCCCGCGGCGGCCCCGGCAAGATCCTCCTGGGCGCAGAACTGCTCCCACAGCGGCAGCAGGGAGGCGACGTCCTCGGCGCGCGCGTGGCGCACGGCGACGGGCGAGCGGTGCACGGGACTCCTCCCACCTGCGTCGTCGGTGCCGGGCACCGGTCGTCGGCGCACCCCCGCCGCGCCTCCCGGAGAGTACGGCCCCGGGCACTGCCCGTGAAGGGCGGGGGCCGGAAGTCTTGGGCTTTTCCTGACCCGGGACCACCGGATCGGCGGTGGAGGGCACCCGGAGCGACGGATCTCGCACCGCCCGTGAGGTGCCGATGTCGTGCACGGCAGGTGCCCGGGGCGCGGCGAGGGGCGTGCGGCAGGATCGGCGGGCGGTCGCACCCGGCGTCCGCGCTCGGCGGAGGAGACCTGTGGTCCCCGGCATCGGCACGCTCGTGAACGTGGTCGCGATCCTCGCGGGGTCGGCGCTCGGCGTCCTGCTCGGCGACCGGCTCCCGCAGCGGGCCCGCGACGTCGTCACCGACGGGCTGGGCCTGGTGACCCTGCTGGTCGGCGGCCTGTCCGCGGCTGCCGTCCTGGACCCGTCGCTGCGGGTCGACGTCGGCGCCGGTGCCCCGGTCCTCATCGTCCTCGCCAGCATCGTCGTCGGCGGGCTGCTGGGCTCGCTGCTGCACCTGGAGCGACGGCTGGAGTCGGCCGGCGCCTGGCTCCGCCCCCGGCTCGCCCCCTCGGCGGGCGACGCCGGCACGCACCGTTTCGTCGAGGGCTTCGTGACCGCGAGCCTGCTGTTCTGCGTCGGGCCGCTCGCCATCCTGGGTGCGCTCTCCGACGGGCTCGGGACCGGCATCGAGCAGCTCGTGCTGAAGTCCGTGCTCGACGGCTTCGCCGCCCTGGCCTTCGCCGCGGCGCTCGGGTGGGGCGTCGCCGCCTCGGCGATCGCCGTCGCGGCCTACCAGGGCGCCTGGACGCTCGTCGGGGTCCTGGTGGGCGGCGTGATGTCGCCCGCCGAGATCGCGGCCCTGACGGCCACCGGCGGCCTGCTCCTGGTCGGGGTGAGCCTGCGCCTGTGGCGGGTGCGCGAGTTCCCCGTAGCCGACATGCTGCCGGCGCTGGTGCTGGCGCCCCTCATCACCGCGGTCGTCGCCGCGCTGGTGTGACGCCGGACGCGCGGGCGCCCCGGACCGAGGTGGTCCGGGGCGCCGTGCTCGTGGGTCTCAGTGGCCGCCGAGGTAGGCCTGGACGATGGCGTCGTCCTCGGCCAGCTTCTTGGCATCGCCCTCGAGCTTGAGCGAGCCCGACTCGAGCACGTAGGCGTAGTCGGCGACGCGCAGCGCCGCGAGCGCGTTCTGCTCGACGACGAGCACGGTGGTGCCCTGCTCGCGGATGGTCTCGATGGTGTCGAAGATGAGGTCGACCAGCACCGGGGCCAGACCCATGGACGGCTCGTCGAGGAGCAGCAGCTGGGGACGGCCCATGAGCGCACGCCCGACGGCGAGCATCTGCTGCTCGCCGCCCGACATCGTGCCCGCCTTCTGGGAGATGCGGTCGGCCAGCCGTGGGAACAGGTCGAGGACGCGCTTGCGGTCCTCCTCGATCCCGGCCTTGTCGTTGCGCAGGAAGGCACCGAGGTCGAGGTTCTCGTCGACGGTCATGCGCGGGAAGATGCGACGGCCCTCGGGCGACTGGCAGATGCCGGCCTTGACGACCTCGTGCCCCTCGCGGCCGCTGATCTTCTCGCCGTTGAAGCTGATCGAGCCGCTGCGCGGCTTGAGCAGCCCGGAGATCGTGCGCAGCGTCGTCGACTTCCCGGCACCGTTGGAGCCGATCAGGGTGACGATCTCGCCGGGGTGCACCCGAAGGGTCAACCCCTTCACGGCGGCGATGTTGCCGTAGTAGACGGCGATCTCGTCGACCGCGAGCATCGGGTCGCCCTTGCGGACGACCCCTGCGGTGGCCGTGGAGGACTCGGTCATCGGGCGCTCCCCTCGGTGCCGGTCTTGCCGAGGTAGGCCTCGACCACGCGCTGGTTGTTGCGGATGTCGTCCGGCCCGCCCTCGGCGATCTTCTCGCCCTGGTCGAGCACCGTGATCCGCTCCGACACACGCATGACGACGCTCATGTCGTGCTCGATGAGCAGGACCGACACCTTGCGCTCGTCCCTCGTCTTGCGGACGAAGTCGACGAACACGGCCGACTCCTGCGGGTTCATGCCCGCCGTCGGCTCGTCGAGCAGGAGCACCTGCGGGCGGAGGGCGAGCGCTCGCGCCATCTCCAGGCGGCGCTGGTCGCCGTAGGAGAGGTTGCGCGCGTACTCGTCGGCGTGCTGGCCGATGCCCACGAAGTCGAGCAGCTCCTGGGCGAACTCCCGCGCCTCGCGCTCCTCGCGCTTCTGGTGCCGCGTGTGGCCCACGATCTGCAGGATGTTCGAGGTCGTGTGCGAGTGCTGCGCGACCATCACGTTCTCCGAGGCCGTCATGAGGCCGAAGAGCCGGATGTTCTGGAAGGTGCGGCCCATGCCGAGCTGTGCGATCTTGTGCGGCGACTGGCCGGTGATGTCGCGGTCTCCCAGGGCGACGGTGCCGGTCGTCGGCCGGTAGAGGCCGGTGAGCACGTTGAAGAACGTGGTCTTGCCGGCGCCGTTGGGACCGATGAGGGACACGATCGACTGCTCGGGGATGGTGAACGAGACGTTCTTGACCGCGACCAGGCCGCCGAAGCGGACGGTGATGTCGGTCGCCTCGAGCGCCAGTGCGGTGGCCTCGGCGGTGGTGCTCATACCTCTCCTCCGTCGAGCTCTTCGTCGTCGGACCTCTCGGCCTCCTGCAGCACCTGCCGGGTACGGGTCTCGGGGAAGAGACCCTCGCGGCGGAACAGCATCATGAGGACCAGGATGGCGCCGAAGATCAGGTAGTTGTAGGACGGGAAGTTGATGTCCGTCCCGAACTGCTGGTTGAACGAGTCGCCGAACTGCGGCAGACCGGTCGAGTTGAACCAGGCGATCGCCAGGGCGCCGATCATGACGCCCCAGACGTTGCCCATGCCGCCGAGGACCACCATCGCGAGCAGGATGATCGAGATCGCGAAGTTGAACCGGTCGGGGAACACGCTGTTGTTGTGGATCGCGTAGATCACGCCGCCCATGCCGCCCATGAACGCGCCGACGGCGTACGCCGCGAGCTTGGTGCGCATGAGCGGGACGCCCATCATCGACGCCGCCAGCTCGTCCTCGCGGATCGCCAGCCACGCCCGGCCCAGGCGCCCCTCGCGGATGCGCAGCGACACGAAGACGCAGAAGGCCGCCACGATCACGAACAGGACGTACTTCGCCGTGACGTCGAACGGTCCGAGCGGCTTGCTGATGGCGATGGTCGCCTTGCCGAGGCTGATCGACGCCGGGCCGAACGGCAGCGGCGAGACGTTGTCTAGGGGCGCGATGCCCTTCGCGCCGTTGGTGAAGGTCTCGGCGTTGAGGAAGATCTGCGGGATGATCTCGCCGAAGCCGAGGGTGACCAGCGCGAGGTAGTCGCTCTTGAGGCGCAGGGTCGGGGCGCCGATGACGATGCCGGCCAGGGCGCAGACGCATCCCGCTGCCACGAGCACCAGCCACCAGTTGAGGTGGATGCCCGGCTGGCCCTTCGTCGCGGCAGAGAGGAAGTAGAAGCCGGGGTTGATGGCCTGGATGAACGTCGACATCAGCCATCCGGCGGTGTAGCCGCCGATGGCCCAGAAGGCGACGAAGCCCAGGTCGAGGAGACCGGCGTAGCCGACCACGATGTTCAGACCGACCGCGCAGATGACCCAGACCAGCGCCTCGTTGATCGAGTTGAGCGGCATCCACTCGCGCACGACGGTCTGGAAGTCGGTGCTCAGGTTCGGCAGGACGAACACGTAGAAGACCCACACCAGGACCGCGGCGATGCCGAAGCCGATCGCCCACTTGCGGTTGTGGTTCGGCGCCAGGTCGGACTTGTGGCCGTCGGTGGTGGACACGACCTCGGGGGTGCTCACAGACATGGCGTCACACCTTCTCGATGGTCGGCTTGCCCAGGATGCCTTCAGGCTTGAAGACCATGAGCAGGATCAGGATGGTGAACACGACCGTCTGCGACCACTTCTGGCCGAACCCGTAGGGCAGGCCGTCGTTGAACGCCTGGATCAGGCCGATCAGGACGCCACCGAGAACGGCTCCCTGCAGGTTGCCGATGCCGCCGAGGACGGCCGCCGTGAACGCGATGAGGCCGAGCTGGAAGCCGGCGTCGTAGCGGGTCGTGCCGAACGTCTCCAGGAAGAGCAGCCCGGCCGCGCCCGCCATCCCGCCGCCGAGGGCGAAGGTGAACGAGATCGTCCGGTTGACGTTGATGCCCATGAGGCGGGCGGCGTCCTGGTCCTGGGCGGTGGCGCGCATCGCCTTGCCCTGGCGGGTCCGCTGCACCAGGTAGGTGAGGAGCAGCAGCAGCGGGATCGTGACCACGACGACGACGATGGTCGAGTAGTCGATCTGCACGCCGGCGATGACGGGACCGCCGTCGGGGATGACCTTCGGCCAGCTCTTGGGGGCCGAGCCGTTCAGCAGCAGCCCGAACCACTGGAAGATGAAGGAGATGCCGACCGCCGTGATGAGGGGTGCCAGCTTGGGAGCACGGCGCAGCCGGCGGTAGGCGATGAACTCGGCGCCGACGTTGATGAAGGCGCAGAGCCCCATCACCAGCACCAGCGTCAGGATGAGCTTGCCCCAGTCCGGCGCACCGTTGGTCCCGGCGCCGAGCCACTGGACGAGGATGATCGAGGAGAACACCGACCCGAGCATGAACAGGTCGCCGTGCGCGAAGTTGATCAGCTCGATGATGCCGTAGACCAGGGTGTAGCCCAGTGCGATCAGCGCGTAGATCGCTCCGAGGCGCAGGCCGGCGAACGTGACGTTGGCGAACTGCGAGGGCGAGGCCAGGAAGTTCCAGACCAGCCAGGCGACGAGGCCCACCAGCAGGAGCACGCCGATCCAGCGCTCGATCTTCTCCCGTCGTAGGAGTACTGGTCGGGAGTCTGCCGCTTCAACGGCGGTGATGGTCATGCACGGACCCCTTCGTCGACAGGGTGTCTGGAACGCCCGGAACCTAGCAGGTCGGGCGGGGCATTGTGCCCCGCCCGACCTGTGTAACAAGGATTTCTTGGTACCGAACGTCAGCTCGTGATCGGGACCGACTTCAGGGTGGTCTCCTGGTTGTTCTTCACGATCTCGATCGTCACGTTCTTGACGCTCGTGTCACCCGTGGCCGGGTCGATCGTGAAGGCCTCACCGATGGCCGAGGTGTCAGCCGGGATGGTGATGCCGGAGCCGGAGAAGACCTGGTCGTTGACCGACTTGCGGGTTCCGTCCGACTTCTCGATGGCGGCCAGGATGACCTGGACGGCCGCGACGCCGTAGATGGCGAAGGAGGAGGCCGGGTCGGAGCCGTACTTGGCCTTGTAGGCGTCGAGCAGCTTGCCCGCAGCACCACCCTTGGCCTTGAGCTCCTCGGTGGTCAGACCGGTGAAGGACAGGTACATGCCCTGCGACTGCGGCAGCTTGACCAGCTCGGGGTAGCCGGTGAAGCCGTCGGGGCCCATGAACTTGACCGCGGTGTTGTCGCCCATGACGGCGACCTTGTCCTTGATCAGCTGGCCGCCGTTGTTGTCGAAGATGCCGCCGACGTAGATGCAGTCAGCACCGAGGCCCTTGATCTTGGTGAACAGCGCGGTGTAGTTCGGCTGCTTGGCGTCCCACGCCTCGTTGCCGAGGACGGTGATGCCGACGTTCGGCGCCTCCTTCTCGAAAGCGCTGGCCACACCCTGGCCGTAGGTCTCGTTGTCGTTGAGGATGTAGCACTTCTTGGCGCCGAGGTCCTTGCCCATGAACTGCGCGGCTGCGCGGCCCTGGTTGTCGTCGGTGGTGACCACGCGGGCGTAGTTGCGCGAGCCGGTCGGGTAGTACTTGTCGGGCTCGCCCGGGTCCCAGGTCTTGGTCAGGCCGGGGTTGGTGTTCGCGTTGGACACCATGAGCATCGGGCCGTCAGGAGCCTGGTTCAGCACCGGCACGATGATCTTCGCGCAGCCCGAGTTGTAGGTACCCATGACCGCGACCTCGTTGGCGTTGGCCACGTGGTCCTGCGCGTTCTTGGTGCACTGCGCCTGGTCCCACTTGCCCGCGGCCGCGGTCGAGTCGTCGTACTTCTTGAACTCGATCGTGTAGTCGCCGGCCTTGTGGCCGATCTGGTCGAGGTAGAGCTCGATGATCTGGTTCGTCGAGTCCGAGGCGTCCTTCGACGCGCCCTGCAGCGGGAGGTCGGAGGAGATGACCAGGGTCTTGCCCCCGCCACCGCTCGCCGAGCTGTCGCCACCGGTGCTGCTGCTGCCGCACGCGGCGAGCGCCAGCGACCCCGCGATCGCGAGGGCCCCGATCTTGTAAGCGTTGCGCATATGCCGTCCTACCGTGAGATGTGCCCGAGGCTCCGGGCCGGATGCGCGGACAACGTAGCAGCGATACGGGCGTATGGACCGGTACCGGACATATCAATAAGACACGGCCGGATCACGAATAGGACACGGCCCCCACGATGTGGGACGCCGTTGCGCGGGACGTGATCGCAGCGTCATGCGCACGTGACGCGGAGGCGGTCCGGGCGCCGGATGTAACGGTCGTGGAACGTCGCCGGAACCCGTGAAACGAGCCCCGACACGCTGTCTAGGCCTGGCTGTCGACCTCGCGGATCACGACGTCGGCCACCTCGCGCATCGACAGCCGTCGGTCCATGGCCGACTTCTGCAGCCAGCGGAAGGCCTCGCTCTCCGACAGCGAGTACCGCGACTGAAGGAGCGCCTTGGCGCGCTCCACGCGCTTGCGCGTCTCCAGCCGCTCCCCCAGGTCGGCGATCTCCGCCTCCAGGGTGGTGATCTCCGCGTGGCGCGACACGGCGAGCTCGATCGCGGGTACGAGGTCGCCCTGCGTGAAGGGCTTGACGAGGTAGGCCATCGCCCCTGCGTCGCGGGCGCGCTCCACGAGCTCGCGCTGGCTGAAGGCGGTGAGCATGACGACGGGCGCTATCCGCGCGCCGGCGATGCGCTCGGCGGCGCTGATTCCGTCGAGCACCGGCATCTTCACGTCGAGCATCACGACGTCCGGGCGGAGCTCCTCGGCGAGCCGCACGGCCTCCTCGCCGTCGCCCGCCTGGCCGACCACGTCGTAGCCCTCCTCGCGCAGCATCTCGACGAGGTCGAGACGGAACAGCGCCTCGTCCTCGGCGACGACGACGCGCAGCGCGGCGCTCTCCTCGGTGCTCACGACCCGAAGCCTACGGACCCGGGTCTGCGCAGCGCTCCCGGTACCCTGAGCGCGCCGCCCCGATAGCCCAACCGGCAGAGGCAGTGGTCTCAAACACCATCCAGTGTGGGTTCGAATCCCACTCGGGGCACAGCGGCCGCCTCGGGACGACGACGCGGCCCGGACCATCGGACAGGGTCCGGGCCGTCGCCATGTCCACGTGACGGGGCGTGCGTCAGCCGCCGTCGAGGGCCAGGCGCGGCTTGACCTCGAGGATCCGGGCGAGCAGCCCGTTCACGAACGACGCCGACTCGTCGGTCGACAGGGACTGCACGAGCGCCACCGCCTCGGAGATGGCCACGGCGTCGGGGACGTCGTCGCACCAGAGCAGCTCGTAGACGCCGATCCGCAGCACGTTGCGGTCCACCGCAGGCATCCGGTCGAGGGTCCAGCCCTGGGCGTAGGTCGAGAGCAGGTCGTCGATGCGCCCCTCGTGCTCGACGACACCCCACACGAGGTCGGACGTGTACGGGTTGGTCGGCGCCTGGTCGTTGTCGTGCCGGGCGTCGAGCACCTCGGCCGCGGACACGCCGCGGACGTCGGCCTCGTACAGGACGTCGAGCGCCTTCTTGCGCGCCTTGCCGCGAGCGGTCACGACTAGTTGACGCGGCCGAGGTACGACCCGTCGCGGGTGTCGACCTTGACGCGCGTGTTGTTCTCGATGAAGAGCGGCACCGCGATCTCCGTGCCGGTCTCGAGGGTCGCGGGCTTGGTTCCGCCGGTGGAGCGGTCGCCCTGCAGACCGGGCTCGGTGTAGGTGATGAGCAGCTCGACCGAGGCCGGGAGCTCGACGTACAGCGGCGCGCCTTCGTGCGTCGCGAGGATCGCGCTCTGGCCCTCGAGCATCCACTTGGCGTTGTCTCCGACGACGTCGTCCGACACGTGGATCTGGTCGTAGGACGAGGTGTCCATGAAGACCCAGTCGTCGCCGTCGCGGTAGAGGTACTGGTAGTCGCGGCGGTCGACGTTGGCCGTCTCCACCTTGACGCCGGCGTTGAAGGTCTTGTCGACCACCTTGCCCGACAGGACGTGCTTGAGCTTCGTGCGCACGAAGGCCGGGCCCTTGCCGGGCTTGACGTGCTGGAACTCGACGACGGTCCACAGCTGGCCGTCGATGTTGAGCACGAGGCCGTTCTTCAGGTCGTTCGTGGTGGCCACGGATGGTCTCCTGGTCGGGGGGTCCTCGGTCAGAGGACGAGAAGCTCGCGGGTCGTCTGGGTGAGCGACACGGGCCCGCCGGTCCGGACCACGAGGGTGTCCTCGATGCGGACCCCGCCGCGCCCGGGGAGGTAGACCCCCGGCTCGACGGTCACCGGCGTGCGATCGCCCAGGATACCGTCCGCCGCGGCCCCCAAGAACGGAGCCTCGTGGATGTCGAGGCCGACCCCGTGGCCGAGGCCGTGCCCGAAGTGCTGGGCGTGACCGGCGTCACGGATCACGGAGCGGGCGGCGTCGTCGACATCGGAGTACGTCGCCCCCACGCCGAGCGCCTCGCGACCGGCCCGCTGCGCCTCGGCCACGAGCGCGTGCAGGTCGGCCTGCCACGCCTCGGGCGCGCGCCCGACCACGAACGTCCGGGTCTCGTCGGCGTGGTAGCCGGCGTGCAGGGCGCCGAAGTCGATCTTGAGCAGGTCGCCCGCCTCGATCGGCCGGTCGGTGGGGCTGTGGTGCGGTATCGCGGAGTGCGGGCCGGCCGCGACGATCGTCTCGAACGAGATCGCGTCCGCGCCCGCGTCGAGCATGAGGTTCTCGAGCCGGCGCGCGACCTGGCGCTCGGTGAGGCCCGGGCGGACCTCGGGCAGGAGTGCCGCGAGCCCGGCGTCGGTGAGCCGGCAGGCCTCGGCGACCGCCGCGAGCTCGTCGTCGTCCTTGGTGATGCGCAGCGCCTCCACCGTCCCCGTGAGGGGCACGAGCTCCATGGCCGGGTGGGCCGCGGCGAGTGCGTCGCGGGCCGCGACGGAGAGGTGCGCGGCCTCGATGCCCAGCCTCGTGGCTCCGAGCTGCTCGGCGTACGACGTCAGCGCCGCGGCGGCGTCGCGATCGACGGCGACCTCGATGCCGGGGCACTCGGTCTCGACCTGCGTGACGTAGCGGAAGTCGGTGCCCAGGCGGTCGTCGGAGGCGCGCGAGGTGAGCACGACGGCGCCGTGCGAGCCGCTGAACCCGGTGAGGTAGCGCGTGCTGGTGAGCGAGGTGACCAGGATCGCGTCGACGTCGGCGAGCGCCCGGCGCAGCCGGTCGCGGCGTCCCGCGTGGTCCATCACGCGAGGAGGCGTGCGACGGCGCGCAGCGCGAGCAGGTAGGAGTCGACGCCGAAGCCTGCGATCGTGCCGCTCGCGACCGCGGACACGACCGAGGTGTGCCGGAACTCCTCCCGCGCATGCGGGTTGGACAGGTGCACCTCGACGAGGGGGGCGGTCCGCTGGGCGCAGGCGTCGCGCAGGGCATAGGAGTAGTGCGTGAAGGCGGCGGGGTTGATGACGACGGGGGTGCGCGCGTCGGCCGCCTCGTGCAGCCAGCCGACCAGGGTCGCCTCGTCGTCGGTCTGCCGGACCTCGACCTCGAGGCCGAGCGCGGCGCCCTCGGCCACGCACGACGCCACGAGGTCGTCGTGTGTCGCCGCGCCGTAGACGTCGGGCTCCCGCGAGCCGAGGCGGCCGAGGTTGGGGCCGTTGAGCACGAGCACGCGCGTCATGACGGCTCCTCGGAGACTTCGGCGTAGGCGGCTTCGAGCAGATCGATCGACGGTCCTTCGAGCAGACCAGGGCGGCCGATCCCGTCGAGGACGACGAACCGCAGCAGGTCGCCGCGCGTCTTCTTGTCCAGGCGCATGGCCGGCAGCAGGTCGTCGAACCGTCCCGCAGCGTAGGCCGTGGGCAGCCCGAGCGCCCGCAGGATCTCGCCGTGCGCGTCGGCGTCGGCGGCGTCGAGGCGGCCAGCGGCGCGCGCGAGGGCGGCGACGAAGACCAGACCCACGCTGACGGCGTCACCGTGGCGCCAGCGGTAGCCCTCGACCAGCTCGACCGCGTGGGCGAAGGTGTGGCCGTAGTTGAGGACCTCGCGACCGAGGCCGCCGGGCTGGGACTCCCGGAGGTCGGCGGCGACGACGGCCGCCTTCACCCGGACCGCCCTCTCCACGAGCTCGCGCAGCACCGCGGAGGCCGGGTCGACGGCGAGGGAGGGATCGGCACGCACGAGGTCGAGGATGCGCGGGTCGCTGGTGAAGCCGACCTTCACCACCTCGGCGAGCCCTGCGACGAGGTCGGCACGCGGCAGCGTGCTCAGGGCACCGAGGTCGCAGAGCACGGCGGCCGGCTCGTGGAAGACGCCGACGAGGTTCTTGCCCTCCGCGGTGTTGATGCCGGTCTTGCCGCCGACCGCGGCATCGACCATGCCGAGCAGCGTGGTCGGCACCGTGACCATCCGGACGCCGCGCAGCCACGTCCCCGCCACGAAGCCCGCGAGGTCGGTGGTGGCTCCCCCGCCGACCCCGACGACGGCGTCGGAACGGGTGAAGCCGGCGCGACCGAGCTCGGACCAGCAGCGCGCGGCGACGTCCGCGGACTTCGCGGCCTCGCCGTCGGGCAGCGGGAGGAGCAGCGGCTCGAGCCCGGCGGCCGCGGCCGACGACGCCAGGCGCTCCGCCGTCGCGGGCAGCGACGCCGGGTGCAGCAGCGCCACGCGGCGCACGCGGTCGCCGAGCACCTCGGGGAGCAGGACCCCGAGGTCGTGGCCGACGAGGACGTCGTACGGCGCCTCGCCGGTGACGGCGATCCGGGTGGGGTCAGCCATCGTGGGCCTCCAGGCCGAGCTCCGCGACGACGGTGTCGGCGACTTCTTCCGGCGTACGTCGCTCGGTGTCGACCCGCAGGCGGGCGACCTCGTCGTAGAGCGGGGCGCGCTCGTTGAGCAGCGCGACGAGGCGGCTGCGCACGTTGCCGAGCAGGACCGGCCGCGGGACGTCGAGGCCGACGCGGTGGGCGCCGGAGGAGGCGCCGACCTGGAGCCACACCGTGGGCTGGTCGAGCAGCAGCGCTCGGGTGCCCTCGTCCAGCACCGCTCCCCCGCCGAGCGCGAGAACGCCGTCGTGCTCCTCGAGAGCCCGCGCCACCGCGGCGCGCTCGAGAGCACGGAAATGGGCCTCGCCGTCCTCGACGAAGATGTCGGGCACGCTGCGGCCCTCGGCGTCCTCGACATCCTGGTCGGTGTCGCGGAAGGCGATCCCGAGCCGCTCGGCGAGCAGCAGGCCCACCGTGGTCTTGCCCGAGCCGGGGACGCCGACCAGCACCACCCGCGGCGCCACTACGACACCACGAGCGACGCGCGGTAGGCCGCCGCGTTGCGCGCGGTCTCGGCCACCGAGTCGCCGCCGAACTTCTCGAGCACGGCGTCGGCGAGCACGAGGGCGACCATCGCCTCGGCGACGACTCCGGCGGCCGGCACGGCGCACACGTCGGAGCGCTGGTTGATCGCGGTCGCCGCCTCGCCGGTCGCGACGTCGACCGTGCGCAGGGCGCGCGGCACCGTGGAGATCGGCTTCATCGCGGCGCGGACGCGGAGCACCTCACCGGTGGACATGCCGCCCTCCGTGCCGCCGCTGCGGCCGGACACGCGCTCGATGCCGTGCTCGCCCGGGACGATCTCGTCCTGCGCCTTCGAGCCGCGGGTGCGCGCGAGCTCGAAGCCGTCGCCGACCTCGACGCCCTTGATCGCCTGGATGCCCATGAGCGCACCGGCGAGCCGGGCGTCGAGGCGGCGGTCCCAGTGGACGTGACTGCCGAGGCCCGGTGGCAGGCCGTGGACGACGACCTCGACGACGCCACCGAGGGTGTCGCCGTCCTTGCGGGCGGCCTCGACCTCGGCCTGCATCGCCGCGCTCGCGACCGGGTCGAGGCAGCGCGCCGGGTCGAGGTCGATGGCGGCGAGGTCGTCGGCGGTCGGCACGCGCCCCTCGGGGGCGCGCGCGGTGCCGAGCTCCACGACGTGGCTCACCACCCGGGCACCGACCGTCTGCTCGAGGAACGCCTTGGCGACCGTGCCGAGCGCGACGCGGGCCGCGGTCTCCCGGGCGCTCGCGCGCTCGAGCACCGGGCGGGCGTCGTCGAAGCCGTACTTCTGCATCCCGACGAGATCGGCGTGGCCGGGCCGCGGCCGGGTGAGCGGTGCATTGCGCGCGATGCCGGCGAGCTCCTCGGGGTCGACCGGGTCGGCGGACATGACGACGTCCCACTTGGGCCACTCGCTGTTGCCGACCTCGATCGCGACCGGGCCACCGAGGGTGCGGCCGTGGCGCACGCCGCCCACGACGCGCACCTCGTCCTGCTCGAACTTCATCCGGGCGCCGCGTCCGACCCCGAGCCGACGGCGCGCGAGATCCGCGTCGATGTCGGCCGTCGTGACCTGCACCCCCGCCGGCAGACCCTCGAGGATCGCGACGAGTGCGGGCCCGTGCGACTCCCCAGCAGTCAGCCACCGCAACATGCCGCAATCCTTCCATGCGAGACCCCGGACTCCGCGCACCGGTTGCCTGGGCGGTCGCCGGCTCGCCGCGGATGCGCGCGGGGTCGCGCTGGCTCTCGCTGGGCCGTGCCGGCGCGGGCGATTCCCGCCGCTGCGACCTGCTGTGCTTATGGCGGCTCCAAGCTCCCTCGCTCCGCTCGGTCGCGTCGCCGCACCCCTCCCCGGCCGATCCGCTCGGGCCCCTGCGGGGCCGTCGCGGCCCGGCGGCTCCTCGCTGCGCGCGTCGCCGGGGGTCGGGGTACCCCGTTCGTGGCCGGCTTCTCGATCGGTGGGCCGGCCGTACGTCGGTGTGCGACGCAGCCTCCGGTCTCCGGGCATCGAGCCCGGAGACCGGGACGAGGTCGGGCCCTCCCAGCCGACGTGGCACCGACGTGGAAGCGCCCGACCTCGGCACCCCCGACGTCGCGACCCCGCGCAACCCAGGCGGGCGATGACGCACAGCGGCGCGGCCCCCGTCCGGGAGGGACGGGGGCCGCGGCGCGGATGTCGGGATCAGTGCGTGACGGAGGCGGCGGTGCCGATGCACACGGGGACGCTGACGTCGCCGACGAGGAAGCCGGCGCACTTGGCGTTGAACACGGCGT
>DASSQW010000110.1:0-27391 GCA_035702165.1 Candidatus Nanopelagicales bacterium | reverse complement strand
GGGCGATGTGCGCCGAGAGCCGTTCGGGCACGACACGGATCCGGCTGCGCGCGACACCCGCACGGGACATCTCGTCGGCCATGGCGGTGTTCGGCACGAGGACGAGCGAGGCGCTGCGGGGGGACCACACCGTGCCCGTCTCGCGCGACTCGGCATCGGCCTCGTCGAAGGACCAGATCCAGGGCGCGTCCTGCACGATGCGCTCCACGAGCCGTCCGGCGCGCTCGCCGATCACGTGCAGCACGTCGTGGTCGCCCGACTCGAGAGCACGGGTGAGTCCGAGGGACGCGGCCTGCAGGCTGTTGGCGCGCACTCCTGGTCCGCGCGGACCGAAGCGGTCGCTGAGGAACAGGCCGAGCTCGCGCACCTCGTGGCCTGCGGCGGCGAGATCGTCGGCGAGATCTCCTGCCGGTCGACGGAACGCCGCGCGCACCGACGGGCCGCGCTGGTCGTCCTCGACCGAGACCAGGACGATCCTCATTCAGACCACCTCCAGGTGCAGGAGCCCCACGGGTCCTGACGTTTGCGGGGACGGCCCGTGGGAACGAGGCGGCACCGCCTCGAGAGGAGCCGTCATGACCTCGACCGTCCCGTCGACCACGACCCCGACACCGGGTGCCAACTCCGACACCGGGTGGTCGGTGGGGATCTGGATGACCGTCGTGCTGGCCGTGGTGGTCGTGCTCGCGGTCGTGCTCTCGTTCCTGCGCACCCGCGGGAGCCGACGGACGCCGAGGGACGGGCGGGCCGCCTGAGCGGTTGATCCGGGCCGGTCCTGGGACCGTGCGGACGCGTCGGGCACGAGGGCTCCTCGAGGTCGCGGACGAGGTGGTGGTCGTTACCCGTGACCCCCTGGGCGAAACCCCGTTTGCGCGCGGTGATGGCGGGAACGGCGCGCTCCTTCTGCGGTCCCGCGTGCGGCCGCGCTCCCATCGATCCGAGGAGAGCCCGTGACCGACGACCGCAAGGCTCGGCAGAGCCACGAGCAGCCCGACCCTGAGGCGTCGTCGGACGGCGACGCCTCCTGGACCGACGACCCCGTCTCGGGCGTCGACCCCGACGAGGACCGCAGCGTCGAGACGGTGGTGGAGCGCCAGACGCGTCGGGGGCGCCCCTCCGAGCAGGGCTGAGAGCGCTCGCGGTTTGCGCTCGAGGCGCACGGGTACCGGTGTCGTCCCCCGAGACGAAACGAAGGTCCCCGGCATGAAGGTCGCACTGGTCGCGCCCCCCTGGTACCGAGTCCCGCCGCGCGCCTACGGCGGCATCGAGTCGCTCGTCGCCGGTCTCGCCGACGGGCTGGCAGCGCGCGGTCCCGAGGTCCTCCTCGTCGCCGCAGGGCCGAGCTCGACGCTGGCGACGACGACGCGGCAGACCTTCGACGAGGCGGCTGAGACGTCGCTCGGGGACGAGTCGATCTCGCTCCTGCACGGGCTGCACGTCGAGGACGCGCTGCACGACTTCGCGCCCGACGTGGTGCACGACCACACCCTCCCGGGGCTCCTCGCGGCACGACGACGCCCGTGGCCGACCATCGCGACCGCGCACGGACCGGTGGTCGGGGGCTACGGCGAGCTGCTCGAGCGAGGCAGCCGCGACGTCGCGATGGTCGCGATCTCCAGCTCGCAGCGCGGAACCGCCCCGCAGGTGCGCTGGCACTCGGTCGTGCACAACGGCGTGCCCGTCGCGGCGTACCCGTTCGAGCGCACGAAGAAGGACCGCCTCGTCTTCCTCGGCCGCATGCACCCCGACAAGGGCGTGGTCGAGGCCATCGACGTCGCTGAGCGCGCGGGCGTGCCGCTCCTCATCGCCGCCCGGATGCACGGCGACGAGGAGGAGGCGTACTTCCGCGAGATGGTCAAGCCGCGGCTGACGAGCACCATCGAGTACGCCGGCGAGCTGTCGTTCGACGACAAGACGCGCGAGCTCGCGACGGCACGGGCGCTGCTGTTCCCGCTGCAGTGGCGCGAGCCCTACGGCCTCGTCGTCGCCGAGGCGCAGGCGTGCGGCACCCCGGTGCTGTCGCTGCGGCGGGGCGCGATCCCCGAGCTCGTGCGCGAGGGCATCACCGGCTTCCTCGGCGAGCACCATCTCGACCTCGTGCCCCTGGTCGAGCGCGTCGGGAGCCTGTCGCCCGACGACTGCCGGACGTTCGCCCGACGGCATCTCGACATCTCACGCACGGTGAAGCGCTACGAGAGCGTCTTCGCCGACGTCTGCGGGACAGCACAGACGACGCAACCGCGTCGCATCCCGCAGCCGACCACGCTCGTCGATCTCCGCGCGACGGAGCGCGACGGGCACCGCCTGACAACTGGAGGAGCATCATGAGGAGACTGCTGCTGATCGGGTTCGGCGCCGGCATCGGCTACGTGCTCGGCGCGCGCGCAGGGCGACCCGCGTACGAACGCATCGAGGCCGGCTGGCACCGCATGCTCGAGCGCACCGGTCTCGAGCAGACCGCTCAGACCATGACGAGCGCCGCGCAGGACCTCGGCGACGCCGGCATGCAGAGCGCGAGCGACAGCCTCGGCTCGCTGGCCGACAAGGCCGCGTCGGCCATGAGCACCGCGTCGGGCAGGCTGCGCGAGGACCCGGTCGACGTGAGCGACAGCACCGTCTGGACGAAGACGGGCTCAGCTGTCGAAGAATGATCCGCGGACGATCTCGAAGCCGTCGGGAACCCCCTCGACGTGGGCACGGTCGTGGGTCACCTTGACCACGATGCGCAGCGGTCCGAGCCGGATGCCGTGCACCGTCAGGGGCAGCCAGTCCTCGGGCACGTGGGGGTCGAGCCAGACCCGCTTGCCCGGGATGTCGACCTCGAGGCCCAGAACGCTGCGCAGCACGAGCAGCGGCGACGCCGCTGCCCAGGCCTGCGGCGAGCACGCGGTCGGGAACCGCACGGGCGAGCCGCCCCCGAGCTCGTCGCCGACGTCGAAGCCGGCGACGAGCTCGGGGAGCGTGCCCTCGAAGAACGACGACGCGCGGATCAGCGCCTGCCCCAGCTCCCGCCCAGCACGACCCAGGCCCCAGCGCGACATCCCCCACGCGACGAGCGCGGTGTCGTGCGGCCACACGCTTCCGGTGTGGTACCCCAGCGGGTCGTACGCCGGGTTGCGAGCCGTGAGCGTGCGCAGCCCCCAGTGGGTGCGCAGGGTGCGCTGCATCAGCGTCGAGCCGAGCCCGGCCACACGCTCGGGCAGCGCCGCACCGGTCCAGAGCATGTGTCCCGCGTTCGACGTCGACGTGCGCAGCACGGCCTTGTCCGGCCCGAGCGCGAGCGCGTACGTCTGCAGGTCGGGCAGCCAGAACGCGTCGTCGATGGCCACCCGCAGCGTCTCCGCCTGCGCGTCCCACGTAGCCCCGCTGCCGCCCTCGAGCGCCCGCGCGAGGTACGCCCGTGAGCGCAGAGCGGCGTACCAGTAGGCCTGCACCTCGATGAGCGACAACGGCGCGTCGACGACCTGGCCGTCCTCGTCGACGATGGCGTTCCAGCTGTCCTTCCAGCCCTGGTTGATCAGGCCGCCGTCGTGCCGGCGCACGGACTCCACGAACCCGTCGCCATCGATGTCCCCGTACTGCGAGATCCACGACAGGCAGCCGTCGGCGTTGGGCAGCAGCGCGACCGCGTCGTCGTGTCCGAGGCCGTGGCGCACGAGGTCGGCCAGCGCGATGACGAACAGCGGCGTGGCGTCGGTGCTGCCGTAGTAGCGCGTGCGGTTGCCCTCGAAGAGCGACGTGCCGGTGGTCATCCGCGTCTCGTGGACGATGCGTCCCGGTTCCTCCTCGCTCACGGGGTCGACGGTCCGGCCCTGCCGCCCGGCGAGGGACCGGAGCACGTCGAGGCCGAGCCGCTGGTCGTACGACGCCGCCATGATGGCGCTGATCAGCGAGTCGCGTCCGAAGAGCGTCATGAACCAGGGGGCCCCGGCGGCGAGGGTCGCCGAACCGGTCAGCCGGTCCTGCACGCGGAGCGCGTCGAGGTCCTCCAGCCCGCGCGCCAGCGCGTCGGACAGCTCCGTCGAGCGGGTCGACACCTGCGGTCGTCGCAGCGGTCGGACGTGGCTCGTCATCGGCTCGCCCAGTCGGCCCTGGGACGAGAACGCCTCGACGGTGACGAGCCGCTCCACGGTGGTGTGCCGCGGGATCACGAGGTGCTCGCTCACGCCGTGCTCGAGCTCGACGACGCTGCCCTCGCGGAAGGTGAGCTCGGTGCGCAGGCCGCCGTCGCCCTCGATCACCAGCTGGTGGTGCCCGACGAGCTTCGCCGACTCGTGGTGCACGTGCGGGGCGCGCGCCTCCTTCACGGCGAAGATGTCGGCGAAGTCCGCGGCAGCACGCAGGGTCCAGTCGATGTCGCGCGGCTCGGCCGCGCCGTTGCGGATGAGGATGCGCAGCAGCAGCTCACCTGGCCGCACCTCGATCTCGGTGCAGAAGAGCAGCGCGTGCATCTCCTCGCCCGCACCGGTCGATCGACGCAGCACCTGCGCCTCGTTCTCGTCCGACCTCGTCGAGCGCAGCACCTCGAGCGCGTGGCGCTCCACGCCGAGGGTGAGCCGGGAGAGCACGCGGCGGTCGGCGACGAAGAAGCCGTGCGGCTCCTCGTGCAGCTCTCCTGCCCCGTCGGTGAGGACGAACGTCGATCCGGAGAACAGGGTGAGCCCGCCCTGGTGCCGCACGGGCTCCGCCTGCTGCCAGTCGTCCACGCCGGTCCTCCTCGCGTCGCCTCGGAACGACCGTGCGCGGTTCCCCGACGCGCGGCGCCCAAACACGCGCTCCCGCCGCGCCGGTTTGAGAGCGGTTCCCGCGGGTAGCCGGGCCCGCCATGGAGACCCCACGAGACGACCGTGAGCCGCCACCCGAGCACGACGATGTCGCGCCCAGCATGGCCGGACCCGCGTATCCGCAGCAGCCCGAGGACGCCGAGCGGCCCGTGCCCATGAGGGCGGCACCCGAGCGGGCGCAGGACCCGGAGGAGTGGGACTCGGGCTCGCTCGAGCCCGCGGGCCAGCGGCATGTCGACCGGGTGGTCGCGCAGCGCCGGGCCGACGAGGCGGACGCGCGGACGCACGGCGACGCCGCGCACGACGAGGCGGTCGACGCCGACGTGCAGGACGAGTCGGGATACAGCACGGAGACCGAGCAAGGGGCCATGGCGCCCCGGAGCACCAGCCAGGAGGAGACCTCATGACACCCCGCGACGACACCGAGCCCCGCGGCGACCTCGCCGACCAGGCGACCGACGCGATCTTCGCCGCCGAGCAGGCCGCGATCCGCGCCGCGCTCGCACGCAAGCACGACCGGGACGACGAGACGGAGTTTGTCGAGCGGTCCGACGGGTAGTCAGCGGCACCGCCCGCCAACGGGCGACCCCAGAGAGGAACACGCAGTCATGGTCA
Organism: Candidatus Nanopelagicales bacterium; assembly: GCA_035702165.1. Lineage (GTDB taxonomy): Bacteria > Actinomycetota > Actinomycetes > S36-B12 > CAIYMF01 > Longivirga. The sequence goes on along the minus strand of DASSQW010000110.1, from coordinate 21,992 downwards.
TGTTCATCGTGATGCTGATCATCGTCGGTCTGATCGCCGGCTTCATCGCCCGAGCAGTCGTCCCGGGGCCGGACCCCATGGGCGTCCTGGGCACGATCATCCTCGGCATCATCGGATCCTTCATCGGCGGCTTCCTCGGCTACGTCCTGTTCGGCAAGGACGCGAGCTCGGGCGCCTTCCAGACCGCGGGGCTCATCGGCTCCATCATCGGCGCGATCATCGCCCTGCTCGTCTGGCGCATGATGCGGCGCGAGCGTGTCTGACGGAGGCAGCTTCCTGGTGGACGTCGAGCGCCTGAGGGAGCAGGCGCGGCGCGAGATCGGGCGCGGCCCCGTGACCGAGTCCTACGGCGCCGACGTCGACCGCGTGATCGGCGTCCTCCAGGAAGCCCTCGCCACCGAGCTCGTCTGCACGTTGCGCTACCGGCAGCACCACCACACGGCGCGCGGCATGAGCTCCGAGCCGATCGCGGCCGAGTTCCTCCAGCACTCCATCGAGGAGCTCGACCACGCCGAGCGGATCGCCACGCGCATAGCCCAGCTCGGAGGCGAGCCCGACATGGACCCGTCGCATCTGACGGGCCGCTCGCACAGCGAGTACCGCACGGCGTCGTCGCTGCGCGAGATGGTCGAGGAGAACCTCGTCGCCGAGCGCATCGCGATCGCGTCGTACACCGAGGTGATCGCGTGGCTCGGCGCCGGCGACCCTACGACGCGCCGGCTCCTCGAGGAGATCCTCGCCGTCGAGGAGGAGCACGCCGACGATCTCGTCACCATGCTCGGCGACGCTGGCTGAAGGAGGCACGACATGGTCGAGTACGCGTTCCCTGAGCAGGAGAAGGAACCCATCGGCGACGCCACCCACGTGCGCAACGCCGTGTCGCGGTTCATGCAGGTGCAGGACGTCTCCGACGCCGACCGCGACGCCGCCTGGAAGCGCATCGAGAAGGCGGCGAAGAAGCACGGCGTCGAGCTCTCCGAGAAGAGCTGGCGGGACCTGAAGTGACCTCGCGACGGCTGCGGGGCCACCCCGGGCCGTCGCACTCGGAGAGCCGCCGCACCGCGATCGTCGCGATCCTCGCGAACGTCGGGGTGCTCGTCGCGAAGGGCATCGCCGCGGGCCTGACCGGGTCCGCGGTGATGCTCGCCGAAACCTTCCACTCGGCGGCGGACGTCCTCAACGAGCTGCTCCTGCTGCTCGGAGTGCAGCGCTCGACGCGACCGGCGGATCGCTTGCACCCCAAGGGCCACGGCCCCGATCGGTACTTCTGGTCGCTGCTCGCCGCCATCGGCATCTTCGTGGCCGGCGGCCTCGCGTCCATCGCCGAGGGTGCCCGTGCGGCTCTCGACCCGCGGCCCCTCGACCACGTCCCCGTCGGTGTCGCCGTCCTGCTGCTGAGCGGTGCCCTGGAGGCAGCCTCGTGGCTGGTCGCGCGGCGCCAGCTGCGCCAGGACGCTCGGGCGCACGAGGTCGACTCCGACGAGCTGATCGACGTCACCACCGACCCGACGCCTCTCACCGTCTACTTCGAGGACAGCGCTGCCCTCATCGGCGTGGGGATCGCGCTCCTCACGATGCTGCTGCGCTGGGCCACCGGTGCGGCTCTGTGGGACGCCGTGGGCAGCGTCGCCGTCGGACTGCTGCTCTGCATCGCCGCGGCCCGGCTCATCGGCCTCAACCGCCGGCTCATCCTCGGCTCGAGCGCGTCGCCCAAGGTCGCCGACCACGTGGGCGATGTGGCGTCGTCGCAGACCTGGGTCGACGAGGTCGCGTCCGTCGACGTGCTCGTGACCGGTCCTGGCGAGGTCTCGGTGGAGCTCGAGGTCGTGCCTCGCAACGACCTCAGCGTCGACGACGTCGTCCGCCAGGTCGCGGAGCTGCGCCGCCTGCTCGGGTCGCACGAGGGGGTGCGCTCGGTCGCGCTGACCCTCGTCGCACCCAGGTTTGAACGCTCACGCGACGGGAACACGACCGGCTCCTTCGAGCACCAGGAGCTTCCATGATCATCCTCGGCGTCGTCCTCGTGGTCATCGGCCTGCTGACCCACATCGGGATCCTCACCACCCTCGGCGTGATCCTCGTGGTCATCGGCGTCATCCTCGCCATCCTCGGCAGCACGGGCCGCGCCGTCGGCGGCCGCAGCCACTGGTTCTAGCCATTGGTTCTCGCCCGACATCAGCGACGGCCGGCTCACCCCTCGGCGGGTGCGCCGGCCGTCGTCGTCCTCGAGGCGTCCGAGTCAGCCGGTATGCCGCTCGATGAGATCGACCCGGTGCTGCAGAAGACGCTCGAACCGCGCCCGGTGGCCGTGGCTGCGCTCGTAGTCGAGCAGGTGCCGCAGCTCCGTCGTCGGCAGCTCCGCCGCCCGCGCCCAGGCAGCGGCGTAGGGCAGGTGCGCCCACTCCTCGAGGTCGCTCTCGGCCAGCGCGCTCGGCCGCGGCAGGGAAGCCTTCCGCCGGTCGACGTCGGGCTGCTGCGGGCTCAGGTCGCCGTCCCAGTGCAGGACCACCGGCTGCAGAAGCATCCGCTCGAGGGCGGCCTCCCAGCCGCGCGTACGCCCGGCGACCACCGGGGCGGTGCGGCGTGCGAGGCGCACGGACAGCAGCGACGTCAGCCGGAACGGGTCGAGCACGGTGCGGAGCATGGTCATCCCCGGTTGAGATCGTGGAGCGGGTCGGAGCGATCACGAGCACCGAACGGCTACCCACGTCACAGGCGTGCAAACCCTTGCAGCAGACGGGATCTGCGCGTCAGGCCGTGTTCTCCCTCCCACGATGGGAGGGGCCCGAGCAGGAGCTCCCCCGCACCGGGACGGTCAACCGCGCGACAGGGCCTCGCGCCGGGCCCGTCCGGCGATGTGCGACCTCAGCTGCTGCAGGACCCCGGGTGCCTCCGGCACCTGCCAGACGTCGGGAACGGAGTCGCGCAGGCTCACCCGCGCGCCCTGGGCGAGGCGCCATCCAGCGCGCATCGCGCGCAGCACCACGTCGACGTCCTCGCGCCCCGCACGCGGGAAGCGCTCCTCGAAGCCGCCGAGGCACACCAGCGCGAGCCGCCGGTAGGCCACGTCCGTCGGCGTCGACGCCGGTCTCCCCGTCGGGGAGGCGGGTCGGGTCTCGGGGTCGGAGGCCTCGATCCGCGCGTGGACGGCGACGTGCCGACGGTGCGCGCGCTCGAGGTCGAGGAGCAGGTCGTCGTACCAGGTCGAGGTGAGCACGGCGTGGTCGTCCAGGAACACCACCCACTCGCCCGACGTCGCACGCAGGCCGACGTTGCGGGCGGCTGCGGCGCCCCTGCCGCCCGAGCTCACGACGCGGATGTCAGCGGTCCCGTCGATCAGCGGCCCCGCGTCCCCGACCCGGTCGTCGACGACCACGAGCTCGTGCGGTGGGCGATCGTCGGACAGAGCCCGGACCAGCGCGGGGAGCCGCTCTCCCCCGGTCGTGGGGACCACGACCGAGACGGACGGGGCGTTCCGCGAGGACGTGCGGGCGGGCGCCGGAGCGCCTGGTCGGACGCTGAGCAGCGACACGGATTCTCCGGGGTGGGTCGGGCGGCGGAGTCCGAGCGCTACCCGAGCCGGCGCCGCCGAAACCGGCTCGTCAGCCCCGGCCGCGCTGGCGCAGCAGCAACTCCACGGCCGCGACCGTCTCGAGGCCCTGCAGCCGGACCTTCCGGTCCCACCGCCGTCTGCGCAGCCAGTAGGCCGCCTGCAACACCGCGCCCAGACCCGCCGCGCACCACCAGGCCGTGATCCACCCCCAGCGCGCCGCGGCCACGATCAGGACGGCGGTGCAGACGCCGAACCACAGGTAGCCGACGGCGACCACCGCGTCGCGGTCTCCGAGGCACGCTCTCCTCCACATGGCTCCTCCTCGCGCACCGTGCTGCACGGCGACGGGCTCTGCCCTGCGAGCGGACGACCGTGCGAGCGCCGCGTCTACCCGTGCCTTCGGCCCTCAATCGCGGTCAGGCGGAGCGGCGATCGGCGATCTCGGAGAGGGCGGAGCCGCCGTCGCGCAGCTCGTCGGACCGGACGTCGGTGCGCGAGCGGATGAGCCGATCGGTCTGGGCGATGACGCCCGGCATGCCCGCCGCCATGCCCGCGACGACGCGGCCGTGCCGGATCCAGAACGTGGCGAACGTCAGCGACGACACGTCGCCGCGGACGACCAGGTCGTCGTAGCCGCCGGGCTCGACGAAGCCGGTCAGCTCCATCGAGAGCTCGAACTGGTCGGAGAAGAAGTAGGGCAGGCGGTCGTAGCGACGTTCCATGCCGAGCAGGGAGGCTGCAGCGACCGCCGGCTGGTGCTCGGCGTTGGCCCAGTGCTCGATGCGCACGTGCTTGCCGGCGAAGGGGTGGTAGGCGAGCGCGACGTCGCCCACAGCGAAGACGTCGGGGTGCGAGGTGCGCAGGTGCTCGTCGACGACCACGCCCTCGGTCACGGTGAGACCGGCCCCGGCCGCGAGCGACTGACGCGGCTCCACGCCGACGCCGGCGACGACGAGGTCCGCCTCGAGCACCCGACCGTCCGACAGGCGCACGGCCGACACCCGCCCGGAGCCGTCGAGCACGATCTCGTCGAGCTCTCGGCGTACGAGCAGGTTCACGCCGTGATCGCGGTGCAGCGACGCGAAGACGCCACCCATCTCGGGACCGAGCACGTGCTCGAGCGGCAGCGCGCCGCGCTCGACCACGGTCACCTCGCAACCGGCGGCGACCGCGGCGGCGGCGACCTCGAGCCCGATCCAGCCCGAGCCGACGATGACGACGCGCGGCCGTTCCCCCAGCTCGCTGCGCAACCGGTCGGAGTCCTGGCGGGTCCGGAGCAGGAGCGCCGCCTCGCCTCCCGGCAGCGTCAGCGCGCGCGGCGCCGACCCGGTGGCGAGCACCGCGGAGTCGAAGCGGATGGTGCTTCCGTCGTCCATCGTCGCGAGATGCGCGGCGGCGTCGAGCGACCGGACGTGGGCGCCCGTCCGCACGTCGACCCTGTTGTCGTCGTACCACTCCTGCGGGTGCACGACGGCGTCGTCGAAGGCGCTCCGGCCGTGGAGGTAGTCCTTGGAGAGGGGTGGCCGCTGGTAGGGCAGCTCGGCCTCGTCGCCGACCAGCACCAGCGGGCCGTCGTGGCCCAGTTCGCGCAATGCCTCGACGGTGCGAGCACCGGCCAGACCTCCGCCCACCACGAGCACGGTCCTGTCCATCTCGCTCCCTCCGCCGGACGCCCCGGGTACCCCGGGTGCGCAGCCCCAAACTCCGTCAGCCCGTGCGTATCGCAGCGATCTCCTCGAGCAGCGCGACCGCATCGCGCGGGCCATCGACACGGTGCGCCGCACGCGTCGGACCCGTGCCGACCTTGACGCCGAGGTCGCCGGACCCCAGGCGCACGAACACGTTCTCGTCGGTGACGTCGTCGCCGAGGAACACCGCGGCTCCGGGATCCACCTGGTCGCGGAGCCGTGCGAAGGCGCGACCCTTGTCCACGTCGACGACGGACAGCTCGAGCACCTCCTTGCCCTCGGTGGCGATGACGCCCGGCCACGTGGCCGGACCCTCGCGCACCTGGCGGAGCAGCCGGACGGCGTCCTCGCGCGGCGAGCGCCGCACGTGCACCGCGGCACCGGCCGGCTTGCGCTCGAGCAGCGCCCCCGGCACGTCGGCGCTCGCCCGCGACAGCGCGAGCACGACGCGGGCGCGGAGCTGCTCCTGCGCCTCGGTCAGGGACCGGCGGCCGTCGTCGCGCTCCGCTCCGTGGCTGCCCACGAACCGCACACCGTCGAGGTCGGGCATCAGCCACCGCAGCTCGCGGAGGGATCGACCCGAGAGGACGACGACGTCGACGCCCTCGCACGCCGCGACGCGGCGCAGCGCCTCGAGCGCACCGTCGACCGGCCGCGCGTCAGCGGGATCCTCGACGATCTCGGCGAGCGTGCCGTCGAAGTCGGTTCCGACGAGCAACCGCGGAGCCTGCACGACGTCGGCGACGGCCCGCGACAGCTGTGAGTCGGTCACCGTCACACCCGCGCACCCGTTCGCTCGAGGGCCTCGAGGAACGACGACGTCCACTTGTGCACGTCGTGCTCGAAGAGCCACGACCGCATCGACTTCATCCGTCGGTTCAGCTCGTCCTGCGGCGCGTTCATGGCCTGCAGGATGGTGCGCTTGATCCCGTCGGCGTCGTAGGGGTTCACGAGGAAGGCGTCGCGAAGCTCGACGGCAGCGCCAGCGAACTCCGACAGCACGAGCGCGCCGTCGTCGCGCATGCGCGAGGCGACGTACTCCTTGCACACCAGGTTCATCCCGTCGCGGTACGGCGTGACGAGCATGACGTCGGCCGCCGCGTAGAACGAGACGATGGCCTCGCGCTCGAACGGCTGATGCAGGTACTGCACCGGGGCCGCGCCGATCACACCGTGGTCGCCGACCGCCCGGCCTACGAGCAGTGCGATCTCGTCGCGCAGCCGCTGGTAGTCCTCGACGTTCTCGCGCGTCGGCGTCGCGACCTGGAGGAACACCGCGCTCCCCGGCTCGATGGAGCCGTCGGCCAGCAGCTCGGTGAACGCCTTGATCCGCAGGTCGATGCCCTTGGTGTAGTCGAGCCGGTCGACGCCGAGCAGCACCCAGCGCGGGTTTCCGAGGCGACGGCGCAGCTCGAGCGCGGCGTCCTGCGCCTCGGGCGTGCGCGCGATCGCGTCGTACTCGCGGGTGTCGATCGAGATCGGGAAAGCGCCCACGGACACGCGCCGACGGCGACCTGTGTGGTCGACGATCTCGACGCCCTCGGCGTCGACCTCGTAGCCGAAGAGCCGGTGCGCCAGCGCGAGGAAGTTCGACGCCGCACCCGGCGTGTGGAAGCCGATCAGGTCGGCCCCGAGGAGGCCCTCCACGATGGCCTGCCGCCACGGCAGCTGCAGGAACAGCTCGATGGGCGGGAAGGGGATGTGCAGGAAGAATCCGATGCGCACGTCGGGTCGCAGCTCGCGCAGGAGGGCTGGGACCAGCTGCAGCTGGGAGTCGTGCACCCACACGGTCGCCCCGGGACCGGCGACCTCTGCGGCGCGGGCTGCGAACGCGCGGTTGACCTTCACGTACGCGTCCCACATGTGCCGGTGGTAGACCGGTGTCGCGATGGCGTCGTGGTAGAGCGGCCAGAGGGTCGAGTTGCAGAACCCCTCGTAGTAGAGCTCGACGTCGTCCGCCGTCAGCGGCACCTCGCGCAGCGCGCACGGGCCGAGCGACGACGGGACGGGTACGTCGACGACGTCCCCCGACGCGACGCGACCCGACCAGCCGACCCACACAGCCCGCGACGTGCGCAGGGCTGGCTCGAGCGAGCTCACGAGACCGCCCGGCGACCGGGTCCAGCGGACGTGGCCGTCGTCGTCGGTCTCGGCGGTCACCGGGAGCCGGTTGGCCACCACGACGAGATCGAACGGTTCCTGCTCCATGCGGTGGTACCTCCTCGGCGGAACCCCCACCGTGCCCCGGCGCCCGCGTAGCGAAACAACCCCTGCGCCCGTCTTTCGGACGACTGGTGCGGACGACGAGGGCTGGAGCGCGGGAGTCGTCGGGCCCAGGTGGCGGGCTCCGACCGGTGGCCGTACGGTTCGCTCCGACCTCCGGAGGAGCGCTCCGGCGGTGCGGCGCTCCCTCGTCGCGACGTTCTCGGGCGGGAAGAGGTGACGCATGCCGCGATGGCGCTCGGACCTCGCGCGCGACCTCCGCCCTCTGCTCGCGGGCCTCGCCGGCGTCGTGGTCGTCAGCGTGGTCGTTCTGACGTACGCGCACGACGTCGACGCCCTCCCGGTCGCTGCCCTCCTCATCCCCGTCATGGCTGTCGCTCTCGTCGCGGGAGCGTGGGCCACCGGTGCCGTGGCTCTGGCGGCGGTCCTGGCCGGCGGCGCCATGTACGCCGCCGGCGACTACGCCGGCCGCGACATGCAGCTGCGCTACGGCGCGCTCGTCGTCGGATCCGTGCTGTCCGTCGCGCTGTCCGACGTGCGACGTCGGCGGGAGGAGCGCACGGTGGCGGAGGAGGCGGCACTCAGCACGAGTCGGGAGCAGGAACGGGCCGAGGCGCTGCTCGTGCAGATGCTCGAACGGCTCCCCGAGCTGTCCGGGGCACGGGACATCCCCGATGTCGCGCTGCGCGCGTGCCGGATCGCCCGTGACGTGTTCGGTGCCGAGACAGCGTCGTACTGGCAGGTCGACGGCGACCGCGCGATCCTGCTGGCCCGCGAGCCGCACGACGGCGATCCCCATCCGCTCACGGTGATTCCGCTCGCCCAGATGGTCGGCGGCTCGCAGTGGTCGGGGCGATCGCGCACGACGTGGGTGCGGGCGGGCGGCCTCGCTGCCGACGACCCACGACGTCGGACCATGGAGCAGGTGGGTGCGCTGGCCGGCACGTCGACGCCGATCCGGGTCGACTTCGTGGCCGTCGGGTTCCTCGCGATGAGCTGGTCGCAGGACCGACCCGATCCCGACCGCTCGTGGATGGAGACGCTCGACCGTCTCGGCGACCAGATAGCGCTGGCGAAGACCGTCGTACGACGCCGCCTCGCGCAGGACGAGAACCGCGAGCTCACCGACCGGCTGCAGGCCAGCTTCCTGCCGGCGCGGGTCGACGACGTCCCGAACACCGTGGTCCGCCTGCTCTACCGGCCGGGCCTGCGCCAGCTGCTGCTCGGCGGTGACTTCCTCGACGTCGTCGCGGAGGAGGACGGCTCCACGGCGTTCCTCATCGGCGACGTGTCGGGGCACGGCCCTGAGCAGGCAGCGCTCGCGGCCACGCTGCGCGCCGCGTGGCGGGGAGCGACGTCGGTCCCCGGCTCGACGATCAAGGACCGCGCGCGGGCTCTGGACTCGGTCGTGAACGAGCGCCGGCCGTCGTCGGGGCTGTTCGTCACGATGATCACGGGCCAGATCGACCCGGCGATGTCGAGCATCTCCTACGTCAGCGCCGGGCACCCGCCGCCGATCCTCCTCCACCCGCCGCGTCCGGCCCCGCTGGGCGGCCCGCCTCTCGGAGTCCTGCCACCCGGCGCGAGCCTCGACCTGCACGTCGTACGGCTCGAGCCCGACGAGTCGGTCCTGCTCGTGACCGACGGACTCTTCGAGGGGCACGATGCACCGGGGAGCACGACCCGGCTCGGCTTCGACGGGTTCCTCGACCTGCTCGCTGCGCATCTCGACGTGCAGGACGAGCACATCCTCGACCGGCTCGCCGACGAGGTCGAGGAGCTCCATGGCGCCCCGCTCCCGGACGACGCCGCGGCGCTGCTGCTCACGCGGCGACGCGGCTGACCGTCACGTCCGCGCGGCCAGGATCTCCTCTGCTGCACGGTTTCCCGCGATCAGCGCACCCTCGACGTAACCGGTCCAGGAACCGGACGTCTCGCTGCCGGCCCAGTGCAGGCAGCCCACCGGTGCGACCAGACCGGGTCCAGCCTCCTGCCACGCCCCGGGCGCCATCGCACCCGAGTAGCCGCCCGCGACGTACCGCACGCTCGACCAGTCGAGGTCCACGTAGTGGCGGAGGTCGGCGGCCCGCGGACCGAACCAGGTCGTCGCTCGGTCGGTCCAGAGCTCGCGCCTGACGTGCGACGCACCCGGGCCGAGCGCCGCGTCGGAGAGCGCGCGAGCCTGCTCGCCCGCGAGGAACGAGACGAGGACCCCGCGCTCGCCGTCCGGCCGCGAGGCGTCGACGCAGTGGCCGAACGGGCCGTCGAGGTCGAGCACCGCACCGGAGAGCCCGCCATCGCGCCAGAACGGCCGGTCGTAGACCGCGACCGTCTTCACGACCGACCCCATCGGCATCCGTCGCTGCGCGAACGTCCGCCGCAGCGGCAGCACCGGCTCCACGTCGAGGCCCTCGCACGCGCTCGGTGCCATCGCGACGACGACGTCGCGGGCCAGCAGCGTGCCGCCGACCAGGTCGACGATCGCGGCGTCGTCGTTCCACGACAGGCGGTCCAGCGGCGTACCCAGCCGGACCCGGCCGCCGAGCTCGTCCGCCATCGCGACCGCGACCGCGTGCATCCCCCCGACGACGCGCTGCTCCTGCGCGCCCCCGCGCGTGCCCAGAGCGGACTCGAGCGACCCCGAGGTGCTGGCCGCGTGCAGCAGGGTGAGCAGCGAGAGCTCGTCCGCCGGAACGCACATGAGCTCGGTGAGCAGCACCTCGAGATGCCGTCGCACGAGCGGGTCCTCGACACGCTGCTCGAGCCAGCGGTCCAGCGTCGTGGCGTCGAGCCGCTCGGCGTCGGCGGCTTGCCACGGCCGATCCCCGGGCACGCCGCGCGCGAGGTCGTCGAGGGCGTCGACGTACGCCGACACCTCCGCCCACCGCTGCGTGGCGTCGTCCACGAGCAGGCCGCCCTGGACGAGCAGGTCGCGGCCGTCGACCGGCTGCGGGAACGTCGTACGGCCGTAGCGCTCGAGGAGCGCCGCGAGCAGCGGCTGGTCCGGCCCGGTCCACATGCCGCCGAGCTCGACCGGCTCGCCCTCGAGGTCGACCGTCCAGGTGCGACCGCCGACACGGTCTGCGGCCTCGAGCACGACGACGTCGAGGCCCGCGTCGACGAGGCGCAGCGCCGCGGCCAGCCCCGAGAACCCGGCACCCACGACGACGACGGCGACCACGTCGCGAGGCCGTCGACGGCGGAGGATCACGCCGAGATCCTCCCAGCGCCGCTCTCCCCCACGACGTCACTGCCGCAATGCACGGAGAATGCCCTCGTTCGGCTGCACAAGGGCAGTGACGTGCGGGGGGTGGTGGGTCAGGGGCGGCGGGTGGCCGGGTGACGGGGGTCGGGGCGGGCCCAGCGGTTGAGAGCGGCGCGGGCGCGCGACACCGGGCTCTGCCCCTGCACCGGCGGACCGCCGGCACCGACGAGGACGGGCGCACCGCGGCCGCCGATCGCCGCGACGACGCTGGACACGGCGGCCAGCATGTCGCCGCGGACGGCCGCGGCGCGCTCGGGCCACTCGCCCCAGGCGCACACCAGCACGTCGGCCTCGACCCAGACCAGGGAGCCGCACGGCTGCGCCTCTCGCGAGGGCGACCCGGGCAGGCCGTCGGGCAGGAGCACGAGGGTGCGACCGCCGGTGCCGCGCGTCATGACGCGGGCCGGTACGGCGTGCCGGCACCACGGCCCAGGTGCCACGGGCACGGCGTACACGTGCCCGATGCGCAGGTCGGTCGACCGCATGGAACCTCCCACCCCAAGTCACAGGAGGTGATCGGTCCCGCGGGCCTTGAGTCCTGAACGCCGCCACCCACAGGGAGCAGCGATCGGTTCGTGGCTCCCGGCACGTGACCCGGCCCGGAGGACGAGGCGGTCAGCCGTGCCCGAAGTTCCCGAAACATGATGATGTTCGGGGAACTTCGTCGGTGCCCGCCGGCTCAGAGGCCGGTGACGGCCTCGAGCCGCTTCGACGCGATCGCCTCGGCGAGCAGGGCGTGGTCGGCCTCGTTGAGGTCGGCGTACGCCACCGAGAAGTCGGCGATCGCCTCCTCGAACGTCGGCTTCCTGCCCAGGTACGCCGCCATCGCCACCCGGTCGCCCGCACGCGCGTGCGCGCGCGCCAGGGTCCAGGCGCAGAGCTTGGCGTACTCGGTCATGCCTTGCGGCAGCATCAGCTCGGCCGGGAAGGACAGCTTCCAGTCGCGGAGCTGCCGCAGGTAGAAGTCGCGCGAGACTCCGTCGTACCCGTCCTGACGCTTCCAACCGAGGAAGATGTCGGAGGCCGCCTGCATGAGGCGCTGCCCGTGGACGACCCGCTCGCCGTTGTTGGCCCTGCGGCGCCCGACGACCTTGGCCCGATGGATCACCGACGGGCCGGCCTCCTTGGCCTGCAGCATCAACGGATCGCCGCTGTCGATGCCGCGCAGCAGCAGGATCCAGCAGCGCGTGCCGACGCTGCCGACGCCGACGACCTTGCGCGCCATGTCGATGACCTCGTACTGCTCGAGCAGGTGACGGCGGTCCGACGTGAGGGTCGCGCGGTACTCGCGGACCATCGTGCGCATCTGCTCGGTGAACTCCTCGCGGGTGCGGTCGGGCAGCAGGACGTCGATGGTCTCGATGAGCGGCGGCTGGTGACGCAGCCGGAGCTCGCCGTCGACGACGGTCGTCAGCTTCGTGACGGCCTGCGCGCTGGTGCGCGTCCGAGCCTTGAGCATCATCTGCTCGGCGACCTTCACGCGCTTCGCGGGGATCTGGGACCGGATGCGCACCATCGCCTCGTCCATGTCGATGCGCGCGTACCAGAGCTCGAGGTTCCCCATCGCCGCCATCTCGTGCATCGACTCGCGGTACTCGCGGACGGCGTCGACGACGATCCTGCGCCGCTCCTTGCGCCCGTACCCGTTGCTGCGACCGGCGATCTCGAGACTCGCCGCGAGGCGCTTCACGTCCCACTCGAACGGGCCCCGGGCCGTCTCGTCGAAGTCGTTGATGTCGAAGAGCATGCGGCGCTCGGGCGAGCCGAACACCCCGAAGTTCGCCAGGTGCGCGTCGCCGCAGATCTGGGTGTTGAGCCCGGTGTCGGGCCCGTTGCCGAGGTCGACCGCCATGATCGCCGCGGCACCGCGGTAGAAGGTGAACGGTGTCGCCGACATCCGCCCGTAGCGGATCGGCAGCAGCTCCTGGACCCGTGTCTCGCCCTGCTCCACGAGCAGGGCGACCGGGTCGGGCCTGTTCTCGGGCAGGTGCACCTCGGCGTGCGCCTCGAGGGGCAGCGCCGTCCGCGCGGCCTTGCCCAGCTCGACGCGGTGGGCGCGCTCGGGATGCGCCTTGCGGGCGAGCTCGGGTGCATCGGTGTCGGCGGCCATGGTTCCCCCTCGGGTGCGGTGGGTCCGATCCTGCTCTGTCGAGAGCGCTCGCGCCTCCTCCTTGGGGAAGGAGACCCGCCCGGTCGGCCGTCGGCTGCGTGAGGCGAAGGCCGCCGCGGCAGGGAGGATCGGGACCGGCCGACAACGTGCTGGCGGACCACCTCGTCGCCGTTCGCGACGACGTGCGCACACCCTGTCGATCAACCGCACGCTCGGCGTCGCGTCGCGCGACGAGGTGGTCAGGGTCGCGACGGCACAACCCGGTGGAGGCCCGCTCCGGGGCCGAGCCGGGCTTCCCGAGAGATGACCCCGCTGCCGTGGCTAGGGTGAGGACGCGGCGCTCCTCCGGTCCGGAGGATGCTGCGCCGAGGGCCGCCGAGCAGGCTGGGTCCGACGTCCGAGGAGAGGCAGCAGATGGCTGACGACATCGAGCTGGGACCGATCGACTACCTGGTCGTCGAGTTCCCGCCCACGTACAAGACCGGTGAGGGCCTGCCCTACCTGGTCGATCTGGTCGACCGCGGTGTCATCCGCATCCTCGACCTGGTCTGGATCAAGAAGCTCGACGACGGCTCGGTCGCGGTGGCAGAGGTGACCGAGATCGACGGCGCCCTCGACCTCGACCTCGCGATCTTCGACGGTGCCCGCTCGGGGCTGCTCGGCGAGGACGACATCGCCGAGGCCGGCTCAGCAGTCGCGCCCGGGTCCGCCGCAGGGATCCTCGTCTACGAGAACACCTGGGCGGCGCCGTTCGCCACCGCCCTGCGCCGCGGCGGCGCCCAGCTGGTCTCCAGCGGCCGTATCCCCGTCAACGCGATCATCTCGGCGCTCGACGCGCTCGAGTCCTGAGGAGGCACCGATGCCCGGACTGATCCGCGGGGTCGCCCGCACCGCCGTCATCGCCGGCACGGCCACCGCCGTGTCCAACCGCGTCTCGCGCCGCCAGGCAGGCCGTTGGGCCGAGCAGGACCAGGCGCAGATGTACGAGCAGCAGCAGGCCTACCAGCAGCAGCCGCAGTACGCCGCCCCGCCGCAGCCGCAGTACGCCGCGCCCGCTCCCCCTCCGCCGCCTGCGGCGCCGGCTGCGCCTGCGGTCGACCCGATGGTCGAGCAGCTCACCGAGCTCGCGAAGCTCAAGGACGCGGGGATCCTCACCGACGAGGAGTTCGCCGCCAAGAAGGCCCAGATCCTCGGGATCTGACCACCGCCTCGAACGCGCCGGATCCCCAGGTCCGGCGCGTTCGGCGTACCGGGGGTGCTTGGATCCCCCTGGACGCGGTGCCACGGGCGCCGCACGAGGAGGAACCGTGAGCACGCCCGCAGCCCCGGCCGAGCAGAGCACAGCGCCCGATCGCGCGCAGGCGGTGCTGCTCACCCTGATCCTCGTGGCGGCGGTCGCCAACCTGCCGCTCGCGGTCGCCAACGTCGCGCTGCCGAGCATCGGGGTCGCGTTCGACGCCTCGCAGACCCAGCTCAACCTGGTCGCGGTCGGGTACTCGCTCGGTCTCGCGGCGTCGGTGCTCTGGCTCGGCGCCGTCGGGGACCGCTACGGCCGCAAGCAGATGCTGCTCGTCGGCGTCTGCCTGTCGCTGCCCGCGATGCTGGCCGCCGCGTGGGCGCCGAGCATCCAGATCCTCATCCTCGCCCGCATCGTCGGCGGCCTGGCGGCCGGCATGGCGTACCCCACCACGCTGTCGCTCATCACCGCGCTGTGGTCAGGCCCCGGTCGCACCAGGGCCATCGCGCTGTGGTCGGCGCTCGGTGGCGCGGTGTCCGCCATCGGCCCGCTCGTCGCCGGTGTGCTGCTCGAGCACTACTGGTGGGGCTCGGTCTTCCTCGTCACGCTGCCGCTGATCGTCGTCGCGATCCCGCTGGCCATCAAGCTGCTGCCCTCGCACGTCAACGAGGCCACCGAGCCCGTCGACAACCTCGGCGGCATCCTGTCGGCGCTGCTCGTCGGCGCTGCCATCGTCGCCATCAACTTCGCCGCGGTGCCGAACTCGGGCACGCTCGTCCTCGGGCTGACCGTCATCGCGCTCGCCGCGCTCATCGGCTTCGTGATCCGTCAGCGGCGCACGGCGTACCCCCTCTACGACCTCGAGGTCGCGTCGCGCCCGGTGTTCTGGGTCGCCGCGGTCGCGGGCATCATCGTGTTCGGCTCGCTCATGGGCGCGATGTTCATCGGCCAGCAGTTCCTGCAGAACGTGCTCCAGTACTCCACCGTCGACGCGGGCCTCGCGATCCTTCCCGCAGCGGTCTTCATGGTTCTCGCCGCTCCCCGATCGGCCAAGCTCGTCGAGGCGCGCGGCGCGCGCTTCACGCTCCTCATCGGCTACGTGCCTGTCACCCTCGGCTTCCTCACGATGCTGCTGACCTGGAAGGAGGGCGCGAACTACTTCTGGGTCGGTCTGGGGTACGCCCTCGTCGGCCTCGGCGTCGGTCTCGCCGGCACCCCGGCGTCCCACTCCCTCACGGGCTCGGTGCCGGTGTCGCGCGCTGGCATGGCGTCGGGCACCGCCGACCTCCAGCGCGACCTCGGCGGCGCGATCATGCAGTCGATCCTCGGCGCGCTGCTCACCGCCGGGTACGCCGCATCGGTGAGCAAGCTGATCGCGGGATCGCCGAACGCCGACCAGGTCACGGCGAGCACGCAGTCGGCGCTCACGAAGTCCTTCGACAGCGCGGCTGCCGTCGCGCAGCAGTACCCGCAGTACTCCGCAGCGATCATCCAGGGCGCCAAGGAATCCTTCACCCAGGGCCAGGACTGGGCCTACCTCGCGGGCATCGTCGCCGTACTCATCGGCGCGGCCCTCGTGGCGTGGAAGTTCCCCAAGGGCGAGGACGAGAAGCGCCTGCTCGCGCAGTACCGCGCCGAGGACGAGGCTGCCGCAGCCGCCTGACGTCGTCGTCGCGCGACCGGACGCCAGGTCGCGACTGCGTCAGCAGGACCTCGTCGCAGGGAGCGCGCCGTTGCTCACGGCTCGTCTCCTCCGTGAAGGCCTGCGGCTCACGCCCCGGTGCGCCGCCGACCGACCGCGAGGTAGGCGATCGGCCCGACGGGCTGGACCACCAGGCCCATGAGCCACAAGGCCTTCGGGCCGCGCACCTGCGCGCGCGGCCGGCGTACCAGGTCCACCAGCGCGGTCGCCGTGAGCGCCAGCTCCACCGACGCGGCCGTGAGGATGAGCGCCTTCTGCGTGCCGGTCAGCTCGTCCCACCGCTTGTTCGTCATACCTCGACGCTAGGCCCGCCGCCCGAGGGAGTCGCCCCCAGCGCCGGAAGCCGTCGATGCGTGATCGGCGGACCGTAGAGAGTGCGCGGATCACGCATCGACAGGAACGTACGGTGGGCTCGAGCGGGAGGGGTCGCGATGCAGGCACGGGCAGCGCTGGGCGGCGGACCGGCGCGGTTGGGCAAGAGGTGGCGGTTCGTCGTCGAGGCGACGGTCGCGGCGTCGGTGGCGTTCTTCATCTCGGCCCGGCTGCTCGAGCACCACCAGCCGTTCTTCGCGCCCGCAGCGGCGCTCCTCGTCCTCGGTGCGGCGCGCGGCCAGCGACGCGGACGTGCGATCGAGGTCGTCATCGGGGTCGCGACCGGCGTGCTGGTCGCCGACCTCATCGCGAGCCGGCTGGGCCCGGGTACGACGCTCACGGTGGCGGTCGTGATCGCCGCGACGTCGGTGGCGGCCATCCTCGTCGGTGCTGCCACACCGCTGCTCATGCAGGCGCTCGCGACGTCGGTCTACGTCGCCGTCGTCACGCCGGCGTTCCACGGCCCGGTGCCCGACCGGTTCGTCGACGCCCTCGTCGGCGGTGTCACCGCGCTCGCCGTCACCTCGCTCCTCGGGCCGCGCGACCCGCTCGGTCCGGCGACCCGCGCCGCGCAGGCTCTCTACGACGAGGTCGCGGCGATCCTCAAGGACGTCACCGCCGCTCTCCGCTCGCGCGACGAGGCCGCGGCCCGCGCTGCGCTGGATCGCGCGCGCGACGCCGACGCGTACGTCGACAGGCTGCGCGCCGCGGCCGACGCCGCGCACGAGTCGATCTGGCTGGTGTACCGCTCCTCCGAGCGCACCGAGCGGCTCGACGAGATCGAGCGTGCGGCGGTGCAGTGCGACTACCTCGTGCGCAACGTCCGGGTGCTGGCGCGCTCCGCCGTCGGGTTGCTGCGCCTCGGCTCCCCCGCGCGCCGTGAGCTGCTCGACGCGGTCGACGGTCTCGCGGCGTCGCTCTCGCTGCTGTCCGCTACCGGCGTCGACCACCAGCTCGTCGAGGACGCACGCGTCACCGCGCTGGCCGCGGTCTCGACGGCGTCGACCGCGGTGCCCGACGGTCTGTCGCTGCCCCAGGTGACCCTCGTCGGTCAGGTGCGCGCGGCGGCGCTGGACGTCCTGCGCGCGTCCGGGCTGCCCGACCGCGACAGCATCGACCGCATCGACGCCGCGATGGTCGACTGACCCCTAGGGTCGGAGCATGGGCGCACGCAGCGGAGGCACGTGGATCCTGCTGGCCCTGCGGTTCCTTCTCGAGATCGCGCTGCTGGCCGCGCTCGCCGTCGTCGCGGTCCGTGCCCTCGGCGGGGTCGTCGGCTGGCTGGTCGGCGTGGCCGTCGCGGTCGTGGTCGCCGTGGTGTGGGGCGTGCTCCTCTCGCCCCGGCGCCGCGCGCAGGCTCCGCTCGGCGTGCGCGTGCTTGTCGAGATGCTGCTGTTCCTCGCGGCCGCCGTCGGACTCGCGGTGACCGGCCTGGTCGGGCTCGGCGTCGCGCTGCTGGCGGCCGAGGTGGTCGTGGTCGCCTGGCTGTGGGCGCTCGGGCTGCCGCCCGGCACCGATCTCGAGGCATGAGCTGCCGGCGGACGTCGCTCCTACCTCGCTGCCGGGCCGTACGGGAGCGAACCGTCCTAGGGTGAGCGGCATGGACGCGCAGGCGAACGTGAACGGCGACCCGCTCGAGGTGTGCAGCCTCGACCCGTTGACCGGCTTCTACCGCGACGGCCTCACCACGACCGGGCCGGAGGACGTCGGGTCGCACACGGTCTGCACCGTCGTGACCGCGGAGTTCCTCGACCACCAGAAGCTCGTCGGCAACGATCTCTCGACCCCGATGCCGCAGTACGGATTCCCCGGCCTGCAGCCCGGCGATCGCTGGGCCGTGTGCGCCGCGCGGTGGCTGCAGTCCTACGCCGCCGGGGTGAAGGCGCCGGTCGTGCTGCGTGCGACGAACATCGCCGCGCTCGACGACGTGCCGCTCGACGCCCTCGTCGAGTGCGCCGCCGACGCCCCCGACGACGCCTCGTCGCTTCTCGAGGGATGACGGCCCGGCAGCCGGTCGCACGTCGCTCGACGGCGCGCCGGGGGTCCGGTGGGTGACGACGGGGGCGCTCCTACGATCGGGGAGTGGGCGCTGACGCGGTGGTGACCGGGCCTGCGGGGTCGGCGGCCGTCGCTGCCGGGTCCGCGGGTGCGGTCGATGCGGCTGTCGCGGTGCTGCGCCAGGGCGGCTCGGCGGTCGACGCCGTCCTCGCGGCGGCCTTCGCGTCGGTGATGACCGAGCCGGTGCTCTCCAGCCTGGGCGGCGGCGGATTCCTGCTGCACGCGCCGGCCGACGGCGAGCCCGAGCTGCTGGACTTCTTCGTCGCCGTGCCCGGCCTCGGAGGGCAGCCGCAGGAGCCGCACGTCGAGACCGTGGTCGTCGACTTCGCGAAGGCCGGGCCGGCCGCCACCACCAGCGAGCAGGTGTTCCACGGCGGCTGGGGAACGGTGGCGGTGCCCGGTGCGCTCGCGGGTCACCTGGAGGCGCACCGTCGTTGGGGCCGGTTGCCGATCGCCGAGGTCGTGGCTCCGGCCGCCGCGCTCGCACGCGACGGCGTCGCGCTCTCACCCGTCCAGCGGCGCTTCCTGCTCCTCGTGCGCGAGCTGCTGCGTCTCACCTCGGAGAGCCGCGACCTGTTCTCCCGCACCGAGATCGACGGCACCTACTCCAACGTGGAGTACGCCGCCCTCCTCGATGCCATCGCCGCGGGCACGGTCACGACGCAGGACCATCCGGCGTACGCCGACGCGCTCGTCAGCGCAGCGATCGAGCGCGGCGGGCTCGTGACCCGGGAGGACCTCGCGACGTACACACCGCAGGTACGCGCACCGCAGGCCGCCGACCGGGGCGACGCGCGAGTGTGGACCAACCCGGCGCCGTCGGCCGGTGGCCCGATCGTCCTCGACGCGCTCGCGCGGCTCTCGACCGGGCGCACCGAGTGGGCGTCGGTGGCCGCGGCGCAGGCCGACGCGGTCGAGGCGCACCGGCGGCCGGGCACGGTGCCCACCGGCACGACGCACGTCACGGTCGTCGACGCCGACGGCTCGTTCGCTGCCCTGACGACGTCGAACGGGTCGCAGTCCGGCGCCGTCGTACCGGGCTGGGGCGTCACCCTCAACAACATGCTGGGAGAGGAAGACCTGCAGCCCGGGGAGCCGCTGCCGGTCGGCGCGCGGATGGGCTCCATGATGGCTCCGACCCTGGTGGCGTGGCCCGACGGACGTCGCGTCGCGCTCGGCACCGGCGGCAGCGAGCGCATCCGGTCGGCGATCCTCTGCGTGCTGGCCCGCCTCGTCGACGAGGGCGACGATCTCGCCGCGGCGGTCGCGGCACCGCGCGTGCACGTGAGCGGCGACCACGTGGTGCATGTCGAACCCGGACTGGCCGACGACGAGCTCACGACGCTTCGCGACCTCGTGGCGCAGCGCGGCTGGCCGGCCCTCGACGCATGGCCGACGACGAACATCTACTTCGGCGGAGTGCACGCGGTGCACCGCGGTGCCGATGGCTCGGTCACGGCCGTCGGGGACGCGCGTCGCGGCGGGGCGGCAGCGGTTCTGCTCCCCGACGGCGAGGTGCTGCACGCCTGGTCGGAGTCCTTGCTGGAGTAGGCGTCAGCCCACCTCGTCGGTGCGCTGCGACGGAGGCACGAACGTCGAGAGCCACGTCGCCGAGAGGACGCCGACGACGAGCAGCGCGAGCAGCCACGGCGTCGGTGCCCACCACGCGAGCAGCAGGACCAGCAGCGCGCCGACGCCGAAGACGATCGCGAGCGACCGCGTGGGCAGCTCGTCGCCGCCACGTTCCACCGCCGCCGACTGCGCGACGATGAGCACGAGCACCAGCGCCACCGCGACACCGAGCGTCCACGCGACGGCGGTCGGCGTGCGACTGCCGGACGCGTGACCGACGAGGCCGACCATCGCGGCGCCGGTCGCGGCGATCGCCCCGGTGAGCACGAGATGGCCCATGAACCACACAGCGAGCGCGACGCCCTCGGCGCGCAGGTCCCGTACGCCGACGATGTCGAAGTAGTTCCACCACAGGCCGAAACCGATGCAGAGGGCGACGACGCCGGTGGCGATGGCGACCGGCGTTCGCCCGAGCTCGTTGATGCCGTTGACGACGCCGACGACCGTCTCGCCGAGCACGATGATCACGAAGAGCGCGAGCCGCTCGACGAGCGACTCGCTGGGCTGCACGAAGCGCTCATAGGTCCCTCGGGTCACGAACGAGTGGGTCCCGAGACCGACCCAGCCGACCACCAGGAGCGCCCACGCGGCCGTGCGCGGGCCCGCGGGGAGCCAGGCGGTCCCGGCCATCACCACGATGGTGAGGAGCAGCCCGATGATGTACGGCGTCGACGCGTACTTGTTCTCCGGAAGGTCGCGCCGGCGCACCTCGTACCACTGCCACGTCAGCAGCAGGAGCAGCACGACGTAGGTCAGCGCGAACGCCGTGCCGGTGTCCCCGCCAGCGGCGCCGGTGAACACCGCGAGCACGGCGAGCACGCACATCTGGGCGAAGATGTAGAGCCGGCTGCGACCGTCCTCGCGGCCGTGCAGCTCGTGGTAGAGCGTCCCGTTGACCCAGGCGATCCAGATCAGCCCGAAGACGGCGGCGAACGTCCCCGCCGCGGACCAGCCAGGGTGCTCTGCCAGCGCGTGCGCCGCCTGCCCGACCAGGACGACGAAGACCAGGTCGTAGAACAGCTCGATATAGCTGACCGTACGACCGATCACGGGCTCGCCGTGCCGGCGCGGACCTGCGCCGAACCACGCTCGGAGCCCGTGCTTGACCGTCGGCATGGAGGTCATGCAATCACGTGGCCGCCGCGCGGATCACCGTCCTTGCGGCACGTCGGCGTAGGGGTCCGCGGACGACCACCGGTCGGACGCCGACGACGTCGTCCGCGAACGCGCTCGCGGCACGGGCTTCGGGCGCTCCGGTCGGCTGAGGGCCAGCAGCAGCGGGGTCGCGGTGAAGACCGACGACAGCGTGCCGACCACGAGCCCGACGAGCAGCGCGAGCGCGAAGTCGCCCAACGAGTCGCCGCCGAGCACGACCAGCGCAGCGAGGATGGCCATCGCACCGAGCCCGGTGTTGATCGTGCGCGGCACGGTCTGCAGCACCGCTCGGTTCGCAACGCCGGGGAACGGCTCGGCCGGTATCGCGCGCCGCAGCTCGCGGATCCGGTCGAAGACGACGACGGTGTCGTTCACCGACAGGCCCACGATGGTGAGCAGGGCGGCGAGGAAGACGCCGTCGACCGGCCGCCCGAGCCACGCGAAGACACCGACCACGATGACGACGTCGTGCACCATCGCCAGCACGGCCGCGGCACCGAAGGTCCAGCGGAACCGCACCGCGAGGTAGGCCATCTGCGCCAGCAGGGCGACACCGAGCGCGAGCAGCGCCTTGCCGCGCAGCTCGGCCCCGATCGTCGGGCCGATCAGCTCGTCGCGCAGCAGCGTGGCGTCGCCGCTCACCCTGTCCAGGGCCTGCTCGACGCCGTACGCCATGTCGTCGTCGATGGCGTCCGTGCGCACGGCGATGCGCTCGGAGCCGTCCGGCTCGCGCGAGGTCTGGACCACAGCTCGCGGAAGCCCTTCTGCTGCAACGGCCTCCCGAGCCTCATCCACGGAGACTGGGGCGCTCGTCGAGTACTCGAGCAGGCGACCGCCGGTGAACTCGACACCGAGGTCGAGCCCGCGGACCGCCACGCCGGCCAGCGACAGCGCGACGAGCACGCCGGAGACGCCGAGCCACAGCCGGCGGCGCGACATCAGGTCCGGGCCGCGCTCCTCCAGCGCGCGGCGCAGCCGCCCGTTGCCCGTGAGCCCC
>DASSQW010000109.1:0-6722 GCA_035702165.1 Candidatus Nanopelagicales bacterium | reverse complement strand
GCCGCGACGAGGTAGGCCGCCTGGGCGGCGGATTCGATGGTCATCGCGGGTCAGCTCCTGGAGAACATGGAGAGCATGCGGCGCGTGACCGCGAACCCACCGAAGACGTTGATGCTGGCGAGCAGGGTGGCGATGAACGCGAGGGTCGTGATGACCGCGTCGCCGTGCCCGATCTGCAGGAGCGCCCCGACCACGATGATGCCGGAGATGGCGTTGGTGACCGACATCAACGGCGTGTGCAGCGCGTGGTGCACGTTGCCGATCACGTAGTAGCCGATCACGATCGCCAGCGCGAACACCGTGAGGTGGATCCGCAACGACACCGGCGCTGCGGCGACGAGCAGCAGCAGGATCGCCGCACCGATCCCCACCATCGCGAAGCGTTGGCCTGGCGGTCTGGGCGCCTTGGGTTCCGCGGCTACGACGGCAGCAGGAGCCACAGCAGCCGGGGCGGCCGACACCTGCACCGCCGGCGGGGGCCAGGTGACCTCGCCGTCGCGCGCCACCGTGATGCCGCGCTGCACGACGTCGTCCCAGTCCAGGACGAGGACGCCGTCCTTGCCCGGCGTCATCAGTTTCATCAGGTTCACGAGGTTCGTGCCGTAGAGCTGCGACGCCGTCGCCGCCAGCCGGCCGGCCATGTCGGTGTAGCCCAGGATCGTGACGCCGTTCGCGGTGACCACCTTCTGGTCCTTCACCGTGCCCTCGACGTTGCCGCCGTTGGCAGCAGCGAGGTCGACGATCACCGAGCCCGGCCTCATCGACGCGACCATCTCGGCGGTGATCAGGCGCGGCGCGGGACGCCCCGGGATCAGCGCGGTCGTGATGACGATGTCGACGTCGGGGCACTGCGAGGCGTAGAGCCGCGCGGCGCGCTCGTTGTAGTCGTCGGACATCTCCTTGGCGTAGCCGGTCGCCGAGACCTCGACGTCGGCCGCCTCCACCGGCAGGTACTCCCCGCCCAGCGAGGAGACCTGGTCGGCCACCTCCGGGCGCGGGTCGGTCGCGCGCACGATCGCACCCATCGACCCGGCCGCACCGATCGCGGCGAGACCTGCGACACCCGCACCCACCACGAGCACCTTCGCCGGCGGCACCTTGCCCGCCGCCGTCACCTGGCCGGTGAAGAACCGGCCGAACTCGTTCGCCGCCTCGATCACCGCGCGGTAGCCCGCGATGTTCGCCATCGACGACAGCACGTCGAGCGACTGCGCACGGGAGATGCGCGGGACCGCGTCCATGGCGAACGCCGTGATCCCGCGGCGCGCGAGGTCGGCCAGCAGATCGGGGCTCAGCGCCGGCGCCAGCAGGCAGACCAGCGTGGCTCCCGGACGGATCGCATCGAGCTGCTCGGACGACGGCGCGTTCACGCCGAACACCAGGTCGCCCGACGTCGCAGCACCGATCGAGGCGCCGGCCTCGACGAACGCCTCGTCGGAGACGCCGGACAGCGCGCCGGCGCCGGAGTCGACGACCACCTCGTACCCGAGCTTCAGCAGCTGCGCCACCGTGGCAGGAGTCGCCGCCGCCCGGGTCTCACCCGGACGAGCCTCCCGCAGGACTCCGATGATCACGCTCTGCCTCCCTGGCATGCCGCTGGATCCCCAGCGGAGGTTAGCCCTGGCCGGTCCGCGATCCGGGACCGGGATGCCCGGCTGGGGGAGTGCGCTGGGTCACACCGGCGTCAGAGGTCGAGATCGACGCTCACGGCGGCGTGGTCGCTCACCGGCAGCAGGTGCACGGCCGCCTCGGCGGTGGCCTGCTCGTGCGCGGTGAGTCCGTCGGCCAGCACGTGGTCGAGCTGCACGCGGGGCCGCAGGACCGGGTACGTCGGCTCCCGCACGAGCTCGACGAAACCGGTGACGCGGCCGGGGATGCGCCCGGGCAGGTTGAAGTCGCCGAGCAGCACCAGCGGCCGGGGCAGCCCGTGCAGCCAGCGGCGCAGCGCCTTGAGCTGCCGCACGTTGTAGCCCGGCACGAACGACAGGTGCGCCGTGGCCACCGTGAACGGGCCGCGCGACCCCTGGACCACCGCGGCGATGGCCGAGCGCGGCTCGTCCGGCACCCGGATGAACCGGGGACGCGGCTGCGCGGGCACCAGCAGCGGCAGCGTCCAGGGAGCGGCGTCGAAACGGGTCGACCGCCACTCCAGCACCGGCAGCCGCGACACCAGGCCGACGCCGTACAGCGGTCCCATCCGCTCCACCTCGAGCGACGCGCTCGAGCGCTGGTCCGGCCTCGCAGCGGGGCCCGCCGACACGTGGTCGAGCCGCTCGTCGGCCGGCCGCCAGCCGTGCTCGCCCGGCGTTCCCGCGACCGACGGCGAGAAGTGCCAGTGGTCGGCGTCGAGCACGTCGGCGACGACGCGCACCTGGTGGGCGTAGTCGCTGCGCGGCTGGTGGACGTCGACCTCCTGCAGGCCGATCACGTCGGCGTCGAGAGCGGCGATCGCCTGGCGCAGCGGCTCGTCGTCGACGCGGGGCGGCCCCACCGGTCGACCGCCGGCGTCGCGCACCGACTCGGGCACCCCGCCGAGCACGGGCATGCCGTGCAGCAGGTTGTACGTCGCCAGCCGGACCGTCATGCCCCGACCCTAAGCGGCACAGCGCAGGACCACCCGTCAGCGGCCGTCGGACTCCAGCGCGATCTCCTCGACCGGCTTCGGGCGCTCGCCGGAGCGGCGCCGCATCCACTCGCGCGCCGGCTCCTCGACGTACTTCCACATCAACCACGCGATGACGATCGCACCGACGACGAGACCGACGAAGGAGACGAGGTAGAGCACGCCGCCCTTGATGTGCACCGCGCTCATGCCCGCGCGCCAGAGGCCGTACCAGACCGTGTGCGTCATGTAGAGCGAGAAGGAGATGAATCCGCCGAGCACGAGGCGGTCGGTCGAGAGCCAGCGCGACGGGCCGCGGCTGGTCAGGGCGAGCGCACCGATCCACGCGATGAGCAGCGGCACCAGCACGAGGTGGTACTTGGGCGGGAGGTCCGCGGCGTTCGGTGTGTCGGGCAGATCGCTCACCGTCCACTGCAGCGCCCCGACGTGCCCGAGGAACAGCGCTGCGCCGACCACGACGAGCGGGAGCACGATCGACAACGTCGTGGCCAGGCGCTCCACCCGCGGCCGGGGTCCTTCGGTCGACCAGTAGCGCAGCACGATGAGGTAGGTGAGCCCGCCTGCGGTGAACTCGGTGAGGATGCGGATCGTCGAGCCCCAGTCGGAGATGTAGTACGGGTCGCCGTAGTAGGCCACGCCGTACCAGAGCAGCGGCACGAGGACGACGCACCACAGCAGCATCAGGCCGCGGGTCGGCACCTTGTCGCGGAAGCGGAACAGCACGAGCACCAGCAACGGGAAGAGCAGGTAGGCCAGCCACTCCATCGACAGCGACCACGCCGGGAAGTTCCACCCGCGCTGCGGGTTCGGGCCCCACTCGTGCACGAGCAGCAGCTGCTTCACGTAGTCGACGGGGTTGAGCCAGTCGCGCGTGGAGGCGTCGGCGCCGGTCACCTTCGACTGCGCGATGACCGCCAGGCCGGCGACGTTGAGCATGACGAAGTGGACGGGCCAGATGCGCGCGAGGCGCAGCCACCAGAAGTGGCGCGAGCCCGGCCAGGTGACCTTCGGGCCGAGCTTGGTGAGGTAGGTGTGGGTGAGGATGAAGCCCGACAGCGCGAAGAACAGGTCGACGCCGAGGCGCCCGACGCGCAGCACCTCGTGCAGCACCGGGACGAGCAGCCCAGCCGTCGCGAGGGCGCCCTGGTAGTGGTAGAGCAGCACCCAGAACGCTGCCACGAAACGGACGCCGGTCAGCTGACCGATGAACCGCTGCTGCGTGCCAGAAGCCACCGAAACCCCTCGCCTGTCGTCGTCCCCGCATCCTCGCACGGGGCGCGCG
The DNA here is from genome assembly GCA_035702165.1 of Candidatus Nanopelagicales bacterium. Lineage (GTDB taxonomy): Bacteria > Actinomycetota > Actinomycetes > S36-B12 > CAIYMF01 > Longivirga. Next base: position 2,817 of record DASSQW010000109.1, on the reverse strand, counting down.
GCGCCTCTCCGGGCCGCGCCGGTGGTCACGCCGTAGGGTCGGCGCGTGAGCCACTCGAGCGCCGCCCGTCCGCGGGTGCGGCCATGAGCGACCTCCTCGCCTCGCTGACCCTCGCCCGCGGCGGCATCGACCGCGCGGCGGAGCGGCGCAGCGACGCGGCGTGGTTCGACGGCGCGTGGAACGACCCCGCCACGCGCGTGCTGGTGCTGCACCGCGGCCGTGCGCGCGTGAGGGGGGACGCGGATGCGCGGCTGATGCTCGTCGCGCCCGACGAGGTCGAGCACGAGGGCGTGCGCGTGCTGCTCGCGGTGCAGGAGGGCACGGCGTACGTCGGGCTGCTCGTCGACGGCTCGGTGGAGCCGTTCGACGAGGGCGAGACCTGGCAGGGGCTGCGCGAGGTCGGGGCGCTGCTCTCGGGATTCGAGTCCTCGCTCATGGTGGCGGCGGTCGCGCTGGCGAACTGGCACGCGACGCACCCGAGGTGCCCGCGGTGCGGCGTACCGACGACGCCGTCGGACGCCGGCTGGTCACGGCGCTGCCCCGACGACGACAGCCAGCACTTCCCGCGCTCGGACCCCGCCGTCATCGTGCTGGTGGTCGACGACGAGGAGCGGGCTCTGCTCGGGCGCCGCGCCGAGTGGGAGGAGGGCTGGTACTCCACGCTCGCCGGCTTCGTCGAGGCGGGCGAGTCCGCCGAGATGGCAGTGTCGCGCGAGATGCTCGAGGAGGCCGGCGTCCACGTCGACCGGCTCGACTACCTCGGTTCCCAGCCCTGGCCGTTCCCGGCCAGCCTGATGCTCGGCTACCACGCCCGCGTCGCGCCCGGCTCGCCCGCGGCCCGGCCCGACGGTGAGGAGATCACCGCGCTGCGCTGGTTCACCCGCGAGGAGATGGCCGCGGGCTGCGAGGACGGCTCGGTCCGTATCCCGCCGTCGGTGTCCATCGCGCGCCGCCTCATCGAGCGCTGGTACGGCGCAGAGCTCCCCGGCTCCTGGTCGCGCCCCTGACCCGACCTCCGGATCGGGGGGCGGGGCGCGCGGGAGCGGGGCTAGGTTCGAGACGGGGACGCAGTCGGCGCCCCGAGACGAGAGGTCTGAACCATGTCCGAGAACACCCCCGGGACCCCCGACGCCGGCGAGGTCGAGATCGCGGCTGCGGCCGTGAGCGACGGTGCCTACACCCTGTTCGTCGCCGACTTCGACGACACCGAGACCGCGCTCGAGGCCTACGAGCTGCTCAAGGAGGTCGAGGACGGCGCGACGGTCGAGATCGAGGGCGTGCTCGTCGTCAAGCGCGACGCCGAGGGCGCGCTCGAGGTCCAGAAGGTGACCGACCACAGCACCCGCCGCGGCCTGGGCTGGGGCGTGCTCGGCGGCGTCGTGCTCGGCGTGCTGTTCCCGCCGTCGATCATCGGCAGCGCCGTCGTGCTCGGTGCCGGCGGTGCCGCGGTCGGCAAGGCGCGCGAGGTGCACCACAAGAAGGAGCTCGCCGAGGAGCTGCAGGACGCCATCGCGCCCGGGCACTCCGGGATCATCGCGCTGGTGTCCGACCCCGGCGAGGTCAAGATCCGCAAGGCGCTCGAGAAGGCCGACCGGGTCGTGGAGAAGGCGGTCGACCAGGTCGTCGCCGACGACCTCAAGGCCGCCGCGAAGGCCGCCGACGCCGAGTAGCGCGCTCCGCCAGGCGCGACGGATCTGGGTGTAGTTCCCCGACCATGATCATGTTCGGGGAACTACCTGGACCTCGGTCACGTCGGGGAGCGGACTCGTGCACTGACGAGGGAGGGCGGCAGGGTGTCCCTGCCGCCCTCCGTGCTGTCGTGCGGTCCACGTCGTACGTCGATGTACGTCGGCGTCAGGCCATCGGGGTGCGCTGGGCGAGCCGGACGCTGTTGCCCGACGGGTCGCGGAACCCGCAGTCGATGCCGTAGGGCTGCGGGGTCGGCTTCTCGGTGAACTCCACGCCGCGCGCGGACATCTCCTCGTAGGCCTTCATCGCGTCGTCGGTCGTGAGGAAGAGCGTGCCGGCGAAGCCCTTGGCGGTGAGCGCGGCGATCTCGTCGCGGGTGGCATCGTCGAGCACCGGCTGCCCCGGGATGGCCATGAGCACCAGGGAGATGTCGCTCTGGTCCCGAGGTGCGACGGTGAGCCAGCGGAAGTTGCCCATCTCGGGCACGGTGACGTCCTCGCGGACCTCGAAGCCCACCTTCTCGGTCCAGAAGGCCAGCGCCTCGTCCTGGTCGTGGACCCAGAGCTGGGTGGTGCTGATGCGGATCACGTCGTCCTCCTGAGGTTCGTGGTCGATGCCTCGAACCTAGGCAGCGCCGTCGGAGCCGTCTTCTCCGATCGTGCTGTCCTGCCCGAGCACCGGTCGTCCGTACGCCTTGAGCACGCAGAGCGGGATGGAGGCCAGTGCGGCGGCCGAGGGGAACGAGGCGCGGTACTCCGTCGGGGGGACGCCGTAGCGGCGGGTGAAGCTGGTGGTGAAGGACCCCACGCTGGACAGCCCCACCTGCATGCAGATGTCGGCGACGGAGTAGTCGGTGCCGCGCAGGAGCGTGGCCGCGCGCTCCAGCCGCCGGGTGAGCAGGTAGGAGTACGGCGACTCGCCGAAGGCGCGGCGGAACTCGCGGCTGAAGTGCGCGCGCGAGAGGCACGCTGCCGCGGCCATGTCGTCGACCGTGAGCGCGTCGGCGTACCGGGCGTCGGCCAGGTCGCGCGCCCGCACGAGGTGCCGCACCGGGGGGAGCGGGGCCGTGGTCGTCACCGGGTCAGCGTAGGCGGGCGGCACGACATCGTCGTCGGACCTGCGCAGCGG
>DASSQW010000108.1:0-9043 GCA_035702165.1 Candidatus Nanopelagicales bacterium | reverse complement strand
CGAGGACCGCGGGATCCTTGTGGTAGCCGTCGTCGATCGTGATGAACACGACCCGGTCGGTCGTCGGGATCGACCGCAGCACCGGCACGAGCGCCGGGTCCGAGCCGGGCAGGCTCACGGCCGGGGTCGGCGCCACGGGGTCGTCGGCAGGGGTCGTCGAGGACGACGGCGTCGGCGTCGGTGCCGGCGTCTCGGGGACGACGGCCGGGCGCTGCGGCGGTGCGCTGGCGTCGCTGGAGATGTGCACCGACAGCGGGCCGGCGCACCCGGCGAGCGCCAGCGAGGCGGCAGCGAGCACCACGGAGGCGCGCGCCCGGTGCTGTCGCATCCCCCGAGTCTCGCCCCCGCGCGCTCCGGCCCTCAGCAGCGACGCGCGGAGAGGGTCCACGATCAGTCGGTCTCGGGCTGCTCGGCGTGGTGGTCGAGGTGTCCGAGCTCCTCCTCGGGGTCCGCCGAGAGCGACCGCTCGACGCCTGCGAGCTGCTCGTAGTAGTGCCAGCGCTCGTCGATGTCGGCCTGGGCGAGCTCGAGCAGGTGCTCGGCGCGCTCGTGGTCCTCGCGGTCGAGCGCGGTGTAGCGGGTCTCCTCGGAGGTGAAGTCGGCGAGGGACGTCGTCGGCTTCTTGCTGTCGAGGCTGAACGGGTGAGCGCCCGCGTCCGGGCTCGGGTGGAAGCGGTAGAGGGGCCAGTAGCCGCTGGTGACGGCAGCCTTCTGGTGGCCCATCGACGTCGACATCTCGATGCCGTGGGCGATGCACGTCGAGTACGCCAGCACGAGCGACGGGCCGGGCCACGCGGCTGCTTCCAGAAGCGCACGGACGGTCTGGGTCTCGTTGGCGCCCATGGCGATCTGGGCGACGTAGACGTCGCCGTAAGCCTGGGCGAGCAGGCCGAGGTCCTTCTTCTTCGTGGCCTTGCCGTGGCTCGCGAACTTCGCCGAGGCGCCGCGCGGCGTCGACTTGGAGGCCTGTCCGCCGGTGTTGGAGTAGACCTCCGTGTCGAGCACGAGGATGTTCACGTTGCGCCCGCTCGCGAGCACGTGGTCGAGACCGCCGAAGTCGATGTCATAGGCCCAGCCGTCGCCGCCGACGATCCAGACAGCGGTGGGTACGAGGGCGTCGGCCAGGGATGCCAGCGACGTGGCCGTCGGCGAGTCGAGCGCACCGAGCGCCCCGCGCAGGGCAGCCACGTCCTCGCGGCGCTTCTGCATCCCAGCCTCGTCGGTCACCGCCGGCGCCTCGGCCAGCAGGGCGTCGACCACGTCGACGGGCAGTTGCGGGGCCAGCGCGGCGAGCAGGCGTCGGGCGTCCGACGCCTGCCGCTCCACGCCCAGACGGATTCCGAGGCCGAACTCCGCGTTGTCCTCGAAGAGCGAGTTCGCCCACGCCGGTCCGCGGCCCTCGGAGTCCTTCGCCCACGGCGTCGTGGGCAGGTTGCCGCCGTAGATCGATGAGCAGCCGGTCGCGTTGGCGACGACCATGCGGTCGCCCATCAGCTGGGTGAGCAGCTTGAGGTACGGCGTCTCTCCGCAGCCCGCGCACGCACCGGAGAACTCGAAGAGCGGCGTCAGCAGCTGCGAGCCCTTGACCGTCTCGGTGCGAACCGCAGTGCGGTCGACATCGGGGATGTCGAGGAAGAACTCGAAGTGCGGCCGCTCGACGTCGCGGTGCTCGAGCGCCGGCATCAGGTCGATGGCCTTGTGGGTGGGGTCGGCCTTGTCGCGCACCGGGCAGACGGCGACGCAGATGCCGCAGCCGGTGCAGTCGTCGGGGGCCACCTGCACGGTGAGCAGCGTTCCTGCGGGGAGGTCGCGGGTCGCGTAGGTCTTGGACTTGAAGCCGTCGGGCGCGCCCTCGATCGCGTCGGGGGAGAACGCCTTCATGCGGATCGCCGCGTGCGGGCACACGATGGTGCACTTGCCGCAGTCGATGCAGATGCTGGGGTCCCACACCGGGATCTCGTCGGCGAGCGCCCGCTTCTCCAGTGCCGCCGTACCCGTCGGGAAGGTGCCGTCGATGCTCATGGCGCTGACGGGGAGGCTGTCGCCGCGGCCGGCGATGAGCGCCTCGACCACCGTCTCCTCCTGGAGGCGCGGGTCGAGCAGGATCTCCGACAGGGTCGCGGGAACATCGACCTTGCGCAGGGCGGCGAGCGCGGCGTCGATGGCGACCAGGTTGCGGGCGACGACGTCGGGGCCGCGACGGGCGTAGGCCTTCTCGACGCTCTCCTTCACGAGCCGGATCGCGGTCTCGCGCGGCAGCACGTCGGCCAGGGCGAAGAAGCACGGCTGCATGACGGTGTTGATGCGAGGACCGAGACCGGCGTCGCGCGCGATGGTCGTCGCGTCGACGACGTAGAGCTCGAGACCCTTCTCGATGATGCGTGCCTGCACGGTCCCCGGCAGGTGGTCCCACACGTCGGCGGCGGAGTAGGGGCTGTTGAGCAGCACGGTCGCGCCGGTGCGCGCGGTCGCCAGGACGTCGACGCGCGAGAGCAGCCCGAACTGGTGGCAGGCGACGAAGTCGGCGGAGTCGATGAGGTAGGCCGAGCGGATCGGGTCGGGGCCGAAACGCAGGTGCGAGACGGTCATCGAGCCCGACTTCTTGGAGTCGTAGACGAAATAGCCCTGGGCGTACTGGTCGGTGTGCTCGCCGATGAGCTTGATGCTCGTCTTGTTGGCACCGACCGTGCCGTCGCTCCCGAGACCGAAGAACATCGCCTGCACGGCTGTGGTCGGCACGCGGAAGTCGTCGGTGTCGAGCGACAGGTGGGTGACGTCGTCGACGATGCCGACGGTGAAGCGCATGCGCGGCGTCGTCCGGGCGAGCTCGTCGAAGACGGCCTTGGCGTCGGCGGGCGTGAACTCCTTGGAGCCCAGGCCATAGCGTCCGCCGATGATGAGCGTGTCGCCATCGCCGGTGAACGCCGCCATCACGTCGAGGTGCAGCGGCTCGGCCGGCGCGCCCGGCTCCTTCGTGCGGTCGAGCACCGCGATGCGCGCGGCGGTCGCGGGGATCGCGGCGCGCAGCGCCTCGGCGGGGAAGGGGCGGTACAGGCGTACGACGGCGACGCCGACCTTCTCGCCCCTGCCGACGAGCACGTCGACCGTCTCGCGGATCGTTCCGGTCGCCGAGCCCATCGCGACGATCACCCGGTCGGCCTCGGGATGGCCGTGGTAGTCGACGAGGGAGTACGACCGGCCGGTGCGCTCGCCGAGCTCCTTCATCACCTGGGCGACGGTCGCGGGGACGGCGTCGTAGTGCAGGTTCGCGGCCTCGCGGGCCTGGAAGAAGACGTCGGGGTTCTGCGCGCTGCCGCGCAGGACGGGTGCCTCGGGAGTGAGGCCGTGGGCGCGGTGGCGCAGGACGTCGTCCTCGTGCACCAGCACGCGCAGGTCGTCGTCGTCGAGCAGCGTGACGGTGGCGACCTCGTGCGAGGTGCGGAACCCGTCGAAGAAGTGCAGGAACGGCACCCGGGCGCGCAGGGTCGCCGCGTGCGAGACGAGCGCGAAGTCGTGTGCCTCCTGCACGTCGGACGCGCACAGCATCGCCCAGCCGGTCGAGCGCACCGACATCACGTCGGAGTGGTCGCCGAAGATGGAGAGGGCGTGCGTCGCGATGGCACGGGCGGCGACGTGCAGCACGGTCGGGGTGAGCTCGCCGGCGACCTTGAACATGGTCGGGATCATGAGGAGGAGGCCCTGGCTCGCCGTGAACGACGTGGCCAAGGCCCCCTTCTGGATGGCGCCGTGCAGCGCCGCCGCGGCGCCGCCCTCGGACTGCATCTCGATGACCTCGGGCACCGACCCCCACAGGTTCAGCCTGCCGTTGCCGCTCCACGCGTCGGCGAGCTCGCCCATCGCCGACGCGGGCGTGATCGGGTAGATCGCGCAGATGTCCGACAGCGAGTGCGCCACGAGCGCGGCTGCCTCGTTGCCGTCGAGGCAGCGCTGCTGCCGGACGGCGACGGGTCGCGTGGACGGTTCGGTCGTGCTGGGGGTGGTCCCCTCCGGCGTCATGGGGCGATTGTCGTCCCGTCCAGGGGCTGTTTCCCGGCGTGCAGGCCCGTCGTGGCCACCTTCACATCCGGTCCGTGCGGCCCCGAACGATCACCGCAGGTCAGAGGGCCCCTAGGGTGGCGCCATGTCGCTGCTCGACCACACCCCGACGACCACCGCGACCGACGCCGAACGCATCGTCCGCGAGGTCTTCGGCCTCGAGGCCACCGCCACCGACCTGCCCAGCGAGCGAGATCGCGCCTTCCGGGTGGAGGCGGCCGACGGCTCGCGCTGGGTGCTCAAGGTGAGCAACGCGCTGGAGGACCCGGCGACCCTCGCGGTGCAGACCGAGGTCGCCGCGCTGGCGAAGGCGGCCGGGCTCCCGGTGCAGGGGCTCGAGCGGTCGCTGAGCGGTGAGGAGGTGCCGCGGGTCGACGGCCACCTGGTCCGGCTGCTCGAGTGGTTGCCCGGCACCCTCCTCGGTGATGTCGACGGCGCGCCCGCGCCGCTGCTGCAGGACGTCGGCTCGGTGCTCGGCCGCCTCGCCGCGGCACTCGAGGGCTACGACCACCCAGCCGCCCATCGCGACTTCTACTGGGACGTCCTGTCGATGCCGTCGGTCGTCCGCGACGGTCGCGCGTCGATCGCAGATCCGTCGCGACGCGCGCTGATGGACACGATCACGGAGCGGTGGGCGTCGTACGTCGAGCCGCGGCTGCCCGACGTCCGGCACGCGGTGATCCACGGCGACGCGAACGACAACAACGTCGTCGTCGACCCCGGCTCGCCGGACCGGCCTGCAGAGCGCTTCGTGCGCGTCGCCGGGCTGATCGACTTCGGCGACCTCGTGCACTCTGCGCTGCCTGCCGAGATCGCCGTCGCCGCGTCGTACCACATGGTGGATGCACGCGACCCGGTCGAGGCGCTCGCGCAGATCGTGCGCGGCTTCCACGAGCAGCATCCGCTCACCGAGGTCGAGCTCGAGGTGCTCTGGGACCTCGTTCTCGCCCGCCTCGTGCTCAGCGGTGTCAACGCTGCGGTGCAGTCCGCGCAACGACCCGGCGACGCCTATCTGACCATCGACGAGTCCACGTCCTGGGAAGCGCTGGCCGCGCTCGTGCCGGTGCCCCGCGAGCGCGTCCTGTTCCGGCTGCGCGACGTCTGCGGCCTCGACCCTCACCCCGACGCAGGTCGGGTTCGCGCGCACCTCGCGGCGTCGACGGCGTACCCGCTGCTCGGCACCGCGTGGGACGAGCTGCCCCTGTTCGCCCTCGACCTGTCGGTGGGCAGCGACCTGTTCGGCGCGGCCGACGTCGGGGCCGGGCCGGAGCGGTTCGACCGGCTGATCCGCCGTGACGTCGCGCCCGATGCGATCGGCGTCGGCGGGTACGGCGAGGCGCGCCTGCTCTACACGACGCCGGAGTTCGCCCCGGCCGACGCCGCGGACGAGGCGCGCACCGTGCACCTCGGCACCGACGTCTGGACCGTCGCTGGGGCTCCTCTGCACGCCCCGCACGCCTCGCGGGTGCACCGCGTGCACGACAACGCCCTGCCGCTGGACTACGGCCCGGTCGTGATCCTCGAGCACACGACCGGTGACGGCGTCGTCTTCTACAGCCTCTACGGACACCTCGCGGTCGAGACCCTCGAGCACGTGCGCGAGGGCCAGGAGCTCGCGGCCGGCGAGGTCTTCGGCTGGATCGGCTCGCCGCCGCGCAACGGCGACTGGGCGCCGCACGTGCACGTGCAGGTGATCCTCGACCTGCTCGACCTCGACGTCGACTACCCCGGTGTCGCGAAGCCGTCGCAGCGCACCACGTGGCTCGGGCTGTCGCCGGATCCTGCTCTTCTGCTGGGACTCCCGGACTCCGTGGCTGCGGTGCCCGAGCACCCGATCGAGGACACCGCAGCCGATCGCGCGCGGCTGCTCGGCCCGAACCTGTCGGTGTCGTACGCCGCCCCGCTGCGCATCGTCCGCGGGGTGGGGGTCCATCTCTACGACGACCTCGGTCGCGCCTACCTCGACTCGGTGAACAACGTCTGCCACGTCGGGCACGCGAACCCGTACGTCGTGCGCGCGGGGCAGCGGCAGATGCAGGTGCTCAACACCAACACGCGCTACCTGCACGACGAGGTGCTGCGCTACGCCGGACGCATCACCGCGACCCTGCCCGAGCCGCTGTCGGTCTGCTTCTTCGTGAACAGCGGCAGCGAGGCCAACGAGCTCGCGATCCGGCTGGTGCGCGCGGCCACCGGCCGCCACGACATGGTCTGCGTCGAGCACGGCTATCACGGCCACAACCAGACGCTCATCGACGTCAGCCCCTACAAGCACGCGGGTCGCGGCGGTCGCGGCGCGCCGTCGTGGGTGCACGTCGCGGCGATGCCCGATCCCTACCGGGGCGAGCACCGCGGCTACGCGCCAGCGGTCGGCCGCGCCTACGCCGACGACGTCGCTCGCGCCGCCGCAGAGGCAGACGGCAACCTCGCCGGCTGGATCGTCGAGTCGATGATCGGATGCGGCGGACAGGTCGTGCTGCCCGACGGCTATCTCCTCGCCGGTGCGGACGCGGTGCGCGCGCGGGGAGGGCTCGTCATCGCGGACGAGGTGCAGGTGGGCTTCGGCCGGGTGGGCCCGGAGTTCTGGGGCTTCGCCACGCAGGGCGTCGTGCCCGACGTCGTCACGTTCGGCAAGCCCGCGGGCAACGGCCACCCCCTCGCCGGCGTGGTGACGACGCCCGAGATCGCGGCCGCCTTCGCGAACGGGATGGAGTACTTCAACACCTTCGGCGGCAACCCGGTCTCGGCCGCCATCGGCAACGCGGTGCTCGACGTCATCGAGCGCGAGGACCTGCCCGGGAACGCGCAGCGCGTCGGCCGCCGCATCCTCGCCGGGGCGATCGAGCTCGCGACCCGTCACGAGATCATCGGCGACGCCCGCGGCCTCGGTCTCTACATCGGCATCGAGCTGGTCCGCGACCGCGAGACCCTCGAGCCGGCCGACGCCGAGGCCGCGTACGTCGTGGAGCGGTGCAAGGACCTCGGCGTGCTCGTGTCGATCGACGGCCCGTTCCACAACGTCCTGAAGATCAAGCCGCCGATCGTGTGGACGGACTCCGACGCAGACCGGCTGATCACCACCCTGGACCGCGTCCTCGCCGAACAGCCCCTCCGCCGCTAGTCGCCCTGGCAGGCTCTGGCCATGCGGACGGCGTGGGCGGTGCGGAGCCTGGTGGCGGGCGTGGCGGGCACGGCCGTGATGACGCTGGCCTACGAGGCCGAGCGACGGCTGCGGCACCGGACGACGTCGATCGACTACGACGACAGCGTGGTGCCGGGGCAGATCGTCGCGAGCATCCTCGACCTGCACGGGGTGACCGATCAGGAGGACCTCGAGCTCGGCGAGCTCCTGCGCTGGAGCTACGGCAGCGCGTTCGGGATCTGGCACGGAGTGCTGCGCACGGTCGTGCCCGAGCCCTACGCCGCGCTGCTCTTCGGCTCGACCCTGCTCGGGGCCACCTTCACGGCGTTCCCGCTCCTGGGGCGGACTCCACCGCCGTGGCGCTGGCCTCCCGACGTCATCGCGACCGCCGTCGGCACGCACGCGGCGTACACCCTCGCGGTCGCGGTGGTCGACGACGCGCTCAGGCCCAGCCGGGACCGGGCGGGTCAGCGGAGCGAGGGCGCGAGGAGGCGCGCGAGGGCGGGTGCGAGCGCAGCGCTGTAGGTGCGCGTCAGGTGGTGGGCGTCGCGGTAGACGATGACGCCCTTCGGCGTGACGACGCTGCACGTGGCCCTCGGGCACACGAGCGCGGTCGGGTCGACGAAGCGGGTCGCGACGCCGGGTGCCTGCGCGAGCGCTGCCTTCTCGGCGCCGACGAGCACGGCGTCGAGGTGCGCGTGGGAGCCGCGCGGAAAGGCGCACGCGCCGGGCTGGGACAGGTGCGCCGACAGGCAGTCGGGTACGTCGCCCGCGGCCCAGGGGGTGTCGCGCAGCAGCACGACCTTGCGCGCTGACGACCCGAGCTCGGTGAGCAGCTTCGCGGTGCCGGCGGTCCAGAGCCCGGGCAGCGCGTTGCGGTCGGCGAGCTGGCCGTCGGCACCGAGCACGAGGTCCTGCTGGTAGCCCTTGCTGCGCGCCACCACGACGAGGTCGACCTTCGGCAGCGCCTTCAGGCGGCCGATCACGTTCTCGCGCCAGGCGGAGCAGGCGTCGTACTTCGAGCGGTACGACGGAAGCCAGACGTCGACCTCGGTCATGGTGCACGCGCTCTTGGCCCAGAACCACACCTGCCAGTGGTGGGCCTTGCCGGCGGCGTCGAGCGCGGGCAGCCACTGCGCCGCGTGGGAGTCGCCGACGAGCGCGACCACCGTCGTGCCCTGGTGGTCGCCGAACTGGCACGACGTCGGTGCCGCCGTCGCGGCGAAGCCGGCGAAGCAGTCCGACGCGGGCCAGTCGTCGGCGCGAGCCTGGGCGGGTGTCATCGCGAGGGTCGCGACGGTGGGGGTCGACGGTGCAGGGGCCGACGGGTCGGCAGCAGCGCCGTCGGCGGCGGCGGACGGAGCCGACGCCTGAGCCACCGCGACCGGGGCGTCGGGCCGGGACGCCTCGGAGCCCACCGCGAGCCCCGCGCCGAGCAGCGAGGTGACGGTGAGCGCGGCACCGATCACGAAGGTCTGCCTGCGGTTCGCGATGAGCGCACGGGACCGGCGGACCGGGTCCTCGAGGACCCGGTGGGTGATCGCGGCGAGCCCGAAGGACACCGCGACGGCGGCGGCGATGGAGGTCCACGGTGTGGTGGCGCCGTCGGTCGCATCGCCGTCGACCGGCGCGAGGGCCGCGGCCGCGACGAGCAGCGGCCAGTGCCAGAGGTACCAGCCGTAGGAGATGCGGCCGACGTAGACGGTGGCCGGGTGGGAGAGCGGTGCTGCGGGCCCGACCCCGCGGGTGCGCGCGCCCGACACCAGCACCAGCGCCGCGCCGAGGACCGGTACGACGGCGGCGATGCCGGGGTAGGGGGTGGCCCGCGAGTAGAACAGCGCGGCG
>DASSQW010000107.1:0-3026 GCA_035702165.1 Candidatus Nanopelagicales bacterium | reverse complement strand
TCGCGGTCGCTGAACGAGTGTCGGCGGCGGGCTGCTCGGACGGTGCGGTCGTTGCGCCGGCGGTCTCGCTCGCGGTCGTCGAGCCGGTGTCCGCGGCGGCCTGCTCGGACGGTGCGGTCGCAGTCTCGGCGGTCTCGCTCGCGGTCGTGGAGTCGGTGTTCGGGACGGGCGGCTCGGCCGGTGCGGAGTCTCCGGTCTCGTCCGCGGCGGGCTGCTCGGCGGGCGAGGACTCCGCCGTCGGCTCGTCGCTCTGCGGAGCATCGGACGCCTCGGCGACGGCGTCGATCCCCGACGTCGCCGCCGCGGGAGCGGCCGTGCCGGGGGCGTCCGCCTCAGGGGCCGCTGTGTCAGGTGCAGCTGCGTCGGGCGCCTCCGCGTCGGGCGCGACGTCGGACGCGGGCGCGTCAGGGGCAGCTGCGTCGTCGGTGGCTGCCGGCTCCGGCGGCATGGCCGGAGAGGTGCGGTCGTGGGCGTCGGCGCCAGCGCCGGTGCCGGACTCGGTGGTCTCGGGGACCTCGGGGTGCTCGGACATACGGTTCACTCCTCAGCACGACCGGGGTCAGCCGGTCGTGGCCTTCGTGATGACGAGCGGCTGGACCGGCTTCCCGTCGGCCGTACCGCCTTGGACTCCTGCGGCCGCGACGCGCTGGAGCACGTCGAGACCGGACACCACTGTGCCCCAGATCGTGTAGTTAGGCCCGAGCTTTGTGCCGTCCTGGTACACGAGGAAGAACTGCGAGCCGTTGGTGTTCGCGCCGCTGTTGGCCATCGCGACCGTGCCTGCGGGATAGCCGTCCTGCGCGGACGTCGGCAGGTTCTCGTCGGGGATCTTGTAGCCCGGTCCGCCCTGTCCGTCGTTGCTGGGGCTGCCGCACTGGAAGACGAAGATGCCCTGCGTCGTGAGCCGGAAGCAGTCGGAGTCGGTGTAGTAGCCCTGGTCGACCAGGAAGCTCATCGACTGCACGGTCTTGGGCGCCTTCGCGGGCAGCGTCTTGATGACGATGCTGCCGCAGTTGGTCGCCAGCGTGATCTGCGCCGCGGGCTTGGTGGACGCCGGGACCGAGGTCCACGTCTGCGTCTTCGCCGTCGGGGTCGGCGCGGTCGTGCAGCCCTGCACCGACGTCGTGGGCGAGGCGGACGCCGACGGAGCGGCCGAGGCGCTGCCGGAGTCGCGCTGGGAGTACCAGAACAGTCCGAGCGCGACGGCCACGACCGCGAGCCCGGTGACGGCCCCGACGACGCGGGTACGCCGACGCTGAGCAGCCTCGCGCTCGAGGCGGCGCTGCTGCTGACGTTCGAACTTCTGGCGCGCCAGCTCCCGCTGCCGCTTGTTGCTCGTGGCCACGACGCTCCCGTCCGGTCGGACGGCTCCCCGCCCGCGCCAGGGCAGTCTAGGGACGCACGCGCCTCGGAGGAGCGTCGGGGCGGCCGGTAGGCTGCGCGGGTCGGGGACGCGTCCGCCGACGCCCTCGATCCCCGCCCAGGAGGCGTTCGCCCGTGCTCGTCGTCGGCTTCCCCGCCGGTCCGTGGGGCACCAACTGCTACCTCGTCGCTGCGGGCGCGGGCGAGCAGTGCGTGATCGTCGACCCCGGCAAGGACTCGATGCCCGGCATCGAGCAGATGCTGCAGGAGCACCGGCTCTCGCCCGTCGCGGTCCTGCTGACCCACGGCCACATCGACCACGTCTGGTCGGTCGTCCCGGTCTGCGGCGCCCGGGATATCCCGGCGTATCTCCACCCGGACGACCGCTGGCAGATGGCCGCGGCCTACGAGCGGATCCTGGCGAGCACCGACGACGCGATCGCGGACCTCACCGCGGGCGCCCTGACGGTGTCCGAGCCCGACGACCTGCGCGAGCTGTCCGACGGCGTCGAGCTCGAGCTCGCCGGCCTGACCCTCACCGTCGACCACGCGCCGGGGCACACCCAGGGCTCGGTGATGTTCCGCCGCGCAGGCGACGCCGACGTCCCACCGCTGCTGCTGTCGGGCGACGTCCTGTTCGAGGGCTCGATCGGGCGCACCGACCTGCCCGGCGGCGACCACCCGGCGATGCTGCGCAGCCTGCGCGAGAAGGTGCTGCCGCTCGACGACTCCACCGTCGTCCTGCCGGGCCACGGCGGCACCACCACGATCGCCCGCGAGCGCGAGGAGAACCCCTATCTCACGGCGCTCGCCGGCGAGGCCCCGGCACCGACCGCACCGCGCAGAGGGATGTGACGTGAGCAGGCCCGCCCCGCTGTCCGGGTTCCCGGAGTGGCTCCCCGCCGAGCGCATCGTCGAGCTCGAGGTCCTCGACACCGTCCGCCGCGTCTTCGAGCTGCACGGCTTCTCCTCGCTGGAGACCCGCGCCGTCGAACCCCTCGAGCAGCTCCTGCGCAAGGGCGAGATCGACAAGGAGGTCTACGTCGTACGCCGGCTGCACGCGGCCGACGACGACACCGACAGCCTCGCCCTGCACTTCGACCTCACCGTGCCGTTCGCGCGCTACGTCCTGCAGAACGCCGGGCACCTCGAGTTCCCGTTCCGGCGCTACCAGATCCAGAAGGCGTGGCGCGGCGAGCGGCCGCAGGAGGGCCGGTTCCGCGAGTTCACCCAGGCCGACATCGACATCGTCGGACGCGACACGCTCGCGTTCCACCACGAGGTCGAGGTCGCGCTGGTGATGGCCGAGGTCTTCCGGGCCCTGCCCTGCCCGCCCGCCGTGATCCTCGTGAACAACCGCAAGCTCGCCGAGGGCTTCTTCCTCGGCCTCGGCGCCACCGACGCCGGTGCGGCGCTGCGGGCGATCGACAAGATCGACAAGATCGGGCCGGAGGCCGTCGCCGGGCTGCTGCAGCAGGAGGCCGGTCTCACCGGCGACGACGCGCAGAAGTGCCTCGCGCTCGCGTCGATCCGCACCGAGGACACGTCGTTCGTGGACCAGGTGCGCGACCTCGGCGTCGAGCACCCGCTCCTCGACGAGGGGCTCGAGAACCTCGCGGCCGTGGTCGGAGCGGCCTACGAGCGCATGCCCGGAGCGCTCGTGG
>DASSQW010000106.1:0-2769 GCA_035702165.1 Candidatus Nanopelagicales bacterium | reverse complement strand
GAGAGCGTGAGCTGCATGACCTGGCGCACGCGCACCTCGCCGTCGACCACCCACGGCTTCGCGACCGCGCGACCCATAGCGAGGATCGCGGACTCCCCCGGGTTGATGATCGGCGTTCCGCCGTCGACGCCGAACACGCCGACGTTGGTGATGGTGATCGTGCCGCCGCTCATGTCCGAGGGCTGGGTCCTGCCCGCCTTCGCGGTCTCGACGAGGTCGTGCAGGCCGCGTGCGAGCCCGACCAGGTCGAGGGAGTCGGCGTCCTTCACGTTCGGTACGACGAGGCCGCGCGGCGTCGCCGCGGCGATGCCGAGGTTCACGTAGTGCTTGGTGACGATCTCGCCGGCCGCGGCGTCCCACGTCGCGTTGATGCCGGGGTGACGGCGTACCGCGTGGACGAGCCCGAGCGCGACGAGCAGCAGCGGCGAGACGCGCACGCCCTCGAGCTCGGGGCGCTTCTTGAGCGTCTCGACGAGCTCGAGCGAGCGCGTGACGTCGACCTCGACCCACTCGGTGACGTGCGGCGCGGTGAAGGCGCTCGCCACCATCGCCTCGGCCATCAGCTTCGTGACGCCCTTGATGGGGGTGCGGGTCTCACGGCCCTGCGCGTCGCGCGCGACAGGCAGCGGGTGGACGGCCGCGAGCCCCTGGGCGGCGCCGGTTCCGGACAGCCGCGCCGCGCGCTCGACGTCGGCCCGCGTGATGACGCCGTCGGCCCCCGTGGCGTCGACGCCGGAGAGGTCGACGTGCAGGTCCTTGGCGAGTCGGCGTACCGGCGGCTTCGCCAGCACCGGCGAGCGCTTGGACAGCACCGCCTCGAGCTGGCGGCCGACCTCGAGGCCGCCGTGGCGCACCGGCTTCACGGCCTCGCCGGGCGGACCGGCTTCGGGCTGGGTGGTCCCGTGCGGGTCGTGGGCGAGCACCCGCGCGCGGCGCTGCGGCGTGCCGGTCTGCTTCACGCCGTACCCGACGAGCACGGCCTCGCGCTGCGCCTTCTCCCCGGTCGGCACCATGTCGGCGACCGCCTGAGCGTCGGCCGCGGGAGGGGCATCGTCCGCGGCTGTCGGCGGCTGCGTCCCGCCGGCGCCCTCCATCGCGATCGAGAGGATCGGGCGGCCGACCTCGACGACCTCGCCCTCGGCCGCGAAGAGCTCGGCGATGGTCCCGGCGAACGGGCAGGGGAGCTCGACCGCAGCCTTGGCGGTCTCGATCTCGACGATGATCTGGTTGACCGTGACGGTGTCGCCGGGCTTCACGTGCCACGACAGGATCTCGGCCTCGGTGAGCCCCTCGCCCACGTCGGGGAGCAGGAAGGTCTTGACCTCGCTCATCGTCCGGCTCCTCAGTACGCCATCGCGCGGTCGACGGCGTCGAGCACGCGGTCGAGGTCGGGGAGGTACTCCTCCTCGAGCCGTGACGGCGGATAGGGCGTGTGGTAGCCGCCGACGCGCAGCACCGGCGCCTCGAGGGAGTAGAAGCAGGTCTCGGTGATGCGCGCGGCGAGCTCCGCGCCGAGGCCCAGGAACACCGGCGCCTCGTGCACGACGACCAGCCGACCAGTACGGCGTACCGATTCGGCGACGGTGGCGACGTCGAGCGGCGACATCGAGCGGAGGTCGATCACCTCGAGGTCGAGACCGTCGTGCTCGGCGGCCGTCGCCGCCTCGAGGCAGGTGCGCACCATCGGGCCGTAGCAGACGACCGTGCACGAGGTGCCGGCGCGCACGACGCGGGCCTGGAACGGGGAGACCGCGGAGGCGATGTCGACGGTGTCGTCGACGTCGGCCTTGTCCCAGTAGCGGCGCTTGGGCTCGAAGAACACGACCGGGTCGTCGCACGCGATGGCCTGCTGGATCATCACGTAGGCGTCGAGCGGGTTCGACGGCGAGATCACGCGCAGCCCAGCGGTGTGCGCGAAGTAGGCCTCGGGCGACTCGCTGTGGTGCTCGACGGCGCCGATGCCTCCGCCGTAGGGGATGCGGATGGTGATCGGCATCTTCGTGCGGCCGCCGGAGCGCGCATGGTGCTTCGCGACCTGCGACACGATCTGGTCGAACGCGGGGAACACGAAGCCGTCGAACTGGATCTCGACGACGGGCCGGAAGCCGCGCATCGCGAACCCGACGGCCGTCCCGAGGATGCCGCTCTCGGCCAGCGGCGAGTCGATGACGCGGTCCTCGCCGAAGTCCTTCTGCAGACCGTCGGTGACGCGGAAGACGCCGCCGAGCTTGCCGATGTCCTCGCCCATGAGCACGACCTTCGGGTCGGTCTCGAGGGACCGGCGCAGGCCGGCGTTGATCGCCTTCGCGAGGGTGGTGACGGCCATCAGTGCTGCCCTCCTACGAAGGAGGCGTGGTACGACGAGAACGCGGCGCGCTCCTCGTCGACGAGCGGGTGCTGCTCGGCGTAGACCTTGTCGAACATCGACGTGGGCTCGGGGTCGGGCATCGAGCGGCAGTCGTCGCGCAGCTTGATCGCGAGGGCCTCCGCCTCGGCGTCGATCTGCTCGAAGTAGGTGTGATCGGCCCAGCCGCTGCGGGCGAGGTAGACCTTGAGGCGCTCGATCGGGTCCTTGAGACGCCACGCGTCGAGATCGGCGCTGACGCGGTAGCGGGTCGGGTCGTCGGACGTGGTGTGCGCGCCCATGCGGTAGGTGAACGCCTCGATGAGCGTCGGGCCCTGTCCCTCGCGCGCGGCCTGCAGCGCGGCGCTCGTGACGGCCAGCACCGCGAGCACGTCGTTGCCGTCGACCCGGACGCCGGGGAAGCC
>DASSQW010000105.1:0-11249 GCA_035702165.1 Candidatus Nanopelagicales bacterium | reverse complement strand
GGCGCGGCGCTTCCGCGGTACCGAGCTGCGCGAGGGCGTGCTGCTGCGCGTCGGCACGACCTGGGGGGAGTGGGCCCCCTTCCCTGAGTACGACGACGTCACTGCTGCGCGCTGGCTGCGCGGAGCACTCGAGGCAGCACGTGACGAGTGGCCGCGTCCGCACCGCGACAACGTGGCCGTGAACGCGATCGTGCCGGCGCTCGGGCCCGACGCCGTGCGCGACCTCGTCGCGACCGCGGTCGCAGACGACGGCTGCAGCGTGGTGAAGGTGAAGGTCGCAGAGCGCGGCCAGGACTTCGCCGACGACGTCGCACGCGTCGCCGCAGTGCGCTCGGCGCTCGACGATGCCGGTGCCGCCGACGGCGTCATCCGGGTCGATGCGAACGGCGCCTGGAGCGTCGACGAGGCGGTCGAGCGCCTCGACGTCCTCGACTCGATCGCTGGAGGCCTCGAGTACGCCGAGCAGCCGTGCGCCTCGCTCGCCGAGCTGGCCGCGGTGCGCGCGCGGAGCGGCGTGCGCATCGCGGTCGACGAGGGCGTGCGACTCGCGGCGTCGCACGACGCGGCGCTCGCGCAGCAGGTGCGGGAGGGCGCCGACGTCCTCGTCCTCAAAGCGACCCCGCTCGGCGGTGTCGCGGCCGCGCTCGCCGTCGCCGAGGAGATCGGGCTGCCGGTGACGGTGAGCGGCGCGATGGACTCGAGCATCGGGCTCGCCGCCGGCCTCGCGCTCGCCGCAGCGCTGCCGGCCGAGCCGCTCGCGTGCGGCTTCGGCACGGGGCGGCTGCTCGCAGCCGACCTGGTCGGGGCGACGACGCTGCCCCGGGACGGCAGACTGTCGGCCGTGCGCCCCGACCCCGACCCCGACGCGCTGCGGGCCGCCGCCGACCGCGTCCCGGCCGAGCGCGCGCTGTGGTGGCGCGACCGGCTGTCACGGTGCCTGGCGATCCTGGGGGAGGGCCCGTGAACCCGTCCACCGCGATGGCGCGCGTCGTCGTCGACGAGCTCGTGTCCGGCGGCGTCACCGAGGTCGTGCTCTCCCCCGGCAGTCGCAGCGCCGCGCTCGCGATCGCGCTGGCCGACGCCGAGGACCGCGGCGACCTGCGCCTGCACGTCCGCATCGACGAGCGCAGCGCCGGCTTCGTCGCTCTCGGCCTGGCGAAGGTGAGCCGGCAGCCCGTCGCCGTCGTCGTCACCAGCGGCACCGCGGTCGCCAACCTCGCCCCGGCGATGGTCGAGGCGTCCTACGCCGGCGTGCCGGTCATCGCGCTGACCGCCGACCGGCCGGCCGAGCTCCGCGACACCGGTGCGAACCAGACGATCGACCAGGCCCGGTTCTTCGACGGCGTGGTCCGCTGGTCCCACGACGTCGCGGTCGCCGAGGCGCGCGAGGGCCAGGTGCGCTACTGGCGCTCGGTCGTCTCGCGCGCGATCGCCGTCAGCGCCGAGGCCTCCGACCCCGGACCGGTGCACCTCAACCTCGCGTTCCGCGAACCGCTCGTCCCCGACGACGACGAGACGTGGGTCGAGCCGCTCGGTCTCGCACCGTTCGGCACCGACCCGGGGGAACGGCTGCCCGTCGCGGCCGACGCCCGCCTGTCGATGGCCGCCGCGCAGCCGATCGACGAGGTCCTCTCGCTGCTCGCCGGTCCGGGGTCGGAGGTCGAGATCGACCAGATCGTCCCCGCGCGCGGCGTCGTGGTGGTCGGCGACCTCGCCGACGTCGAGGCGAGCGACGCCGCGATCGCGCTCGCCGAGGCGTGCGGCTGGCCGCTGCTGTCGGAGCCGAGCGGCAACGCTCGCAGCGGCGACACCGCGCTCGCGCACGGCCCCCTGCTGCTGGCCGATACCACGTTCCACGACTCGCACCGGCCCGAGCTCGTCGTCTGCGTCGGCGTGCCCGGTCTCTCGCGCCCGGTGATGCGGATGATCCGCGAGGCGCCGCTGGTCATCGTCGCCGACGAGCGCTCCGCCGTACGCCGGCCCGACCCCACCCGCAACGCGACGGTGTTCGTGTCGGTCGTCCCGGAGCCGCCGACCGAGTACGACGCCTACGACGACTCCTGGCTCGACTCCTGGCTCGCCGCGGACGCGCGCGCGTCCGCCGCGGTGTCGAAGAGGCTCGACGACGCCAGCGGTCTCACCGGGCCGGACGTCGCGCGCACCCTCTGGGACGCGCTGGACTCCAGCGCGCTGCTGCTCGCGGCGTCGTCGTGGCCGGTGCGCCACCTCGAGGCGTTCGCGCGCGTGCGCGACAGCGACTCCGCGCCCGTCGTGATCGGCAACCGCGGCACCTCCGGCATCGACGGTCTGGTGTCGACCGCGTGGGGAGCGGCGCTGGCGCACCAGTCGACGCGCACGGTCGTGAACGTCGATGAGGACGGCGCTGCGGAGATCGTCAGCGTCACGGGCGGGACGACGTACGCGCTGCTCGGCGACCTCGCCTTCCTCCACGACCACAACGGGCTGGTCGTCGGCGACGACGAGCCCCGCCCCGACCTCGTGATCGTCGTCGTCGACAACGACGGCGGCGGCATCTTCGGCCAGCTCGAGCAGCGCGGCACGCGGCACTTCGAGCGCGTCTTCGGCACCCCGCTCGGCCTCGATCTCGAGGCCGTCGCGAAGGCGGCCGCCGTCGACGGGGTCGTGGTCGTCGACGACGTCACCGGCCTGGTCGATGCGCTCGACGACGCCACGATGTCGGGCAGCGTGCGCGTCATCGTGGCGAAGGTCGGCGATCGCGACGCCGAGGCCGCGCTGCTGCGCGACGTGCAGACCGACGTCAGCGCCGCACTGGTCGACCTCGCCGACCTCGGCGACTAGTCAGGCGTCGAACGCGCGCGCCAGCACCAGGTTGCGGGTGCGCACGCGCATCCCGGCGCGCTGGTACACCTCGAGAGCGCCGCTCTCGTTGCTGCCGTCGACGTCCAGCGTCACGAGCGTCGTACCGGCCTCGGCGTACTGCCGGAACGCGTGACGCAGCAGCGCGTGGCCCAGGCCGCGGCGCCGGGCACGGCTCCGGACGCCGAGCACCCAGACGTAGCCGGCCTCGGCCCGGTCGCGGCACAGCACCAGCCCCACCGGCCCCTCGGCGTCGGACACGAGTGCCGACGCACCGAGACGCAGGTCCTCGCCGGACAGCACGTGGCGCACGAGCTCCGCGCTGAACGGCAGGTCGCCCGGATGCTCGGCGAAGGAGTCCGCGAGCAGCTCCACGACGACGTCGGCGTCGTCCGGGCCGCGCAGCGCGCCCACCGTCATGCCCGGGGGCCACTCCGGCTCCGGCGGAGTGCCCTCGAGGTCGATCGCCATCTCGTACTCGTCGCGGTCGATCCCGTAGCCGAGGCGCTCCAGCGCGACGCGCGTGCGGACGTCCTGCGACAGCACCTCCGTCGTCCTCGTCCGCGGCGCGGGCGGCTCGTCCGCGACCACCTCGCGGGCCACACCGTCGACGTGGTCGAGCAGCAGCGCGAGCGCAGCGGCGAGCTCGTCGTCGGCGAGGTCGGGATCGGCGTGCAGCGGCGAGAAGATCTCGCTGTACGGCGGGTTCGCGAAGACCGCGCCCCACGCGACCACCGCGCCGTCGCGCACGACCACGGGGAAGTCCCGACCGGCCTCGCGGCCGGGCACGAGCCGCATGCGGCGCAACCCGGTCTCGCTCCACGGAGCGGGGCGACCGGTGTGGTGGCGGAACGCCTTCTGCGCCACGTTCAGCAGCGCCGGGACGTCGTCGTCGGTGCTCTCGCGCAAGGTCAGATCGGGCACGGCGTCATCGCACCACAGCCACCGCCGTCGCGGCGATCAGGTTGCGTGCGGGCTGCGGGGCGTCCGTGCGAGGCAACGCACCCGGCAGCCGCAGAACCGGGCAGTCGTGCAGCCGAGGACGTCCGACGCGGGTCCGGAGGTCAGAGCGACTCGAGCGCGTCGCGCATCGCGACGAGCTTGGCCTGCGACTCGGCGAGCTCGAGCTCGGGGTCCGAGCCGCTCACGAGGCCGCAGCCCGCATAGAGGCGCAGCCGGTCGTCGGCCTCGACGGTCGCGCAGCGCAGGGCGATGCCGAACTCGCCGTCGCCGTGGGCGTCGATCCAGCCCACCGGTCCGGCGTAGCGGCCGCGATCCATGCCCTCGAGCTCGCGGATCACCGCGAAGGCGCGCTCGGTGGGCGTGCCGCACACCGCGGCGGTGGGGTGCAGCGACGCGGCGAGCGCCAGCACCGGGGCGCCGTCGGCGAGGACGCCGGTGACGTCGGTGGCCAGGTGCTGCACGTTCGCGAGGCGGAGCAGGCGGGGGGTCTCGGGAACGTCGAGGTCGGTGCAGTGCGCGGCGAGCGCGGCCGCCACCGACTGCACGGCGTACTCATGCTCGGCGTGGTCCTTGGCGGAGTCGAGGAGGGCCGACGCGAGGGAGGCGTCGGACGTGGCGTCCGCCGAGCGGCGCATGGTGCCCGCGAGCACCCGCGAGGTGACCGTGTCGGCGAGCCGGCGCACCAGCATCTCCGGGGTGGCGCCGAGCAGGCCGTCGACCGAGAAGGTCCAGCACGACGGGTAGCTCGCCGCGAGGCGCTGGAGCAGGAAGCGCGGGTCGACCGCGGCGTCGGTGGTCACGACGACGTCGCGCGCCAGCACGACCTTGTCCAGCTCGCCGGCGTCGATCCGGGCGACGGCCTCGGCCACCGCCTCCTGCCACTCGGGCACGGTCAGCGAGCCCTCGGAGTAGGCGACCCCCTGCGGCGCCTGCGGGACCGCCGACGGGTGGTGCAGCACGCCGACGGTCTCGTCGATCGCGTGGCGCGCGGCGCGCGGGGAGTCGGCCACGACGGTGAGCCAGGTGACGCCGTCGCGGCGACCGACCACGACCGACGGCACGACGATGACCGAGGTGCCGGGGTTGGGGTCGAACGCGAAGGAGGCGAACGCGACCGGACCGGAGCCCGGCACCTGCAGGTCGTCGTCGACGTGGGCCTCGGCCAACCAGCCGGCCCACCAGCGCTGGGCGCGCGAGAAGCGCTCCGGGCCGCCGAGCTCGGCGCGCGCGGCCTCGCCCCAGCCGACCAGCCCGGTGTCGCCGCCGTCGGGACCGGTGGTCACCCAGGACGTCGTCGCGATCCCGCGGGGGAGCATCGAGAGGAGCGGCCGGTCGGCCAGCTCGGCCGGGAGGACGACGGTGCGCACGGTCGCCGGCGGCGTGGGCACGGCGTACGGCGCGGTCGACACGCGCTCAGGCTAGGGCTCCGCGGGTCGCACGGCAGCCCGGAGAGGCGTGATCGTGGCGGACGTCTCGTTCGTTCGGGTGCGATCGACCCTCTTCGGTCGGCCGCCTCGCAGGGGTAGGGTAGGGCCGCGCTCGTGAAGGAATTCACAAGCGCACGCGCAGGTCTCCGCCACCACGGGGATCGTGTCCGTCGTCGATCACCGCGACCGTCGCCGGGCGACCTGCTCGGCCCGCACCACAGCACCACGGCACCGCGGCTCGCGCCCCCTCCCGGGCGGCGGGAGTCGGCCCGCAGGGCGGCACTAGGATCCCTGCGGTGCAACCGGTGTCATGCACGACGCCGGAGCACCGCACGGGCCCGAGGTCCGGACGAGCACGAGGAGGACGCCACCGTGGGCGAGGTCTACCTGCCGATTCTCGCGCTCGGCATCCTGGGTCTGCTCTTCGCGCTCTTCTCGGTGCTGCTCGCGCCGAAGGTCGTCGGCGCCCAGCGCTACAACCGTGCGCTCACCGACTCCTACGAGTGCGGCATCGACCCGACACCGCAGCCGATCGGCGGGGGCCGGTTCCCGGTGAAGTACTACCTGACGGCGATGCTCTTCATCGTCTTCGACATCGAGATCGTCTTCCTCTACCCGTTCGCGGTGGCCTTCGACCAGCTGCGCCTGTTCGGCCTGATCGAGATGGCGCTGTTCATCGTCACCGTCCTCGTCGTCTACGGGTACGTCTGGCGCCGCGGCGGCCTCGAGTGGGACCAGTGACCCTCGACAGCCGCGGTAGCACCGCCCACCCGCGCACGCCGACCGACCGAGAGAAGGGCTAGACCGATGGGGATCCAGGAGAGCCTCCCCGGCGGGGTGCTCCTCACCTCGCTCGAGACGGTCGCCGGCCTCGCCCGCGCGGGCTCGATGTGGCCCGCGACGTTCGGGCTGGCGTGCTGCTCGATCGAGATGATGTCGACCGGGGGTCCTCGCTGGGACCTCGCCCGCTTCGGCATGGAGGTCTTCCGCGGCTCGCCGCGCCAGGCCGACCTGATGATCGTCGCCGGCCGTGTGAGCCAGAAGATGGCCCCGGTCATGCGCCAGGTCTACGACCAGATGCCCGACCCGAAGTGGGTCATCGCCATGGGCGTCTGCGCCAGCAGCGGCGGGATGTTCAACAACTACGCGATCGTGCAGGGCGCCGACCACATCGTGCCCGTCGACGTCTACCTGCCCGGCTGCCCGCCGCGGCCCGAGATGCTCATCGACGCGATCCTCAAGGTCCACGAGAAGGCCAAGGCCACCAAGATGGGCGCCCACCGCCAGGCGCAGATCACCGAGCTCGAGGAGCTCGCCCTGCAGGCCGAGCCGACCTCCACCATGAAGGGGCTGCTGCGGTGACCGACACCCCAGAGACCTCCGCCGAGGTCGCCGAGGTCGTGCCCACCGACGTCCCCACCCTCCCCGTGGTGGACGTGCGCGGCGGCATGTTCGGCGGCTCCGTCGGTCCCGACACCTCCGGCTACGGCGGCCTGGTCCGCATCGTCGAGATGCCGGCGCCCACCGCGCGCCCCTTCGGCGGCTGGTACGACGCGGTCGCCGACGAGCTCGACGTGGCGCTCGCCGACGACGGCCTGTCCTTCGACGAGGCCGTCATCGCGACCGTGGTCGACCGCGGCGAGATCACCTTCCACGTGCGCCCCGAGCACCTGCTCGCCTTCGTCACGCGGCTGCGCGACGAGCCGGCGCTGCGGTTCGAGGTCTGCACCGGCGTCTCCGGCGTCCACTACCCGTACATGGTCGGCGCGGAGCTGCACGCGGTGTGGCACTTCCTGTCGATCACGCACAACCGCTTCGTCCGCGTCGAGGTCAGCGCCTCGGAGGCCCACCCGCACGTGCCGAGCATCGTGTCGGTCTACCCCGCCGACGACTGGCACGAGCGCGAGACGTTCGACATGTTCGGCATCGTCTTCGACGACCACCCGGGCCTGACCCGCATCCTCATGCCCGACGACTGGCCCGGCCACCCGCAGCGCAAGGACTACCCGCTCGGCGGCATCCCGGTCGAGTACAAGGGCGCCACCATCCCGCCGCCGGACCAGCGGAGGTCGTACTCCTGATGAACGACGTCACCTACGAGGCGTCCTACGACGCCCCCGCATCCGAGGGCGTCGGCGACCCGTACGCCGGCGCCTACGACACCACCGAGGGCCGCGTCTACACGGTCACCGGCCAGGACTGGGACACCGTCCTCGCGCCCGAGGAGGGCCGCAAGGAGCGGATCGTCGTCAACATGGGTCCGCAGCACCCGTCGACCCACGGCGTCCTGCGGATCATCCTCGAGCTCGACGGCGAGACCGTCACCGAGGCGCGCTGCGGCATCGGCTACCTGCACACGGGCATCGAGAAGAACCTCGAGTACCGCACGTGGACGCAGGGCGTCGCCTTCGTGACCCGCATGGACTACCTCGCCTGCATGGCCAACGAGGCCGGCTACGTCCTGGCGGTCGAGAAGCTGCTCGGCATCGAGCAGGACGTCCCCGAGCGCGCGCAGCTGATCCGCGTCGTCGCCCTCGAGCTCCAGCGCATCTCGTCGCACCTGGTCGCGCTCGCGACCGGCGGCTTCGAGATGGGTGCGCTCACCGCGATGACCAACGGGTTCCGCGACCGCGAGGAGATCCTGCGGCTCATCGAGATGATGAGCGGCCTGCGGATGAACAACGCCTACCTCCGTCCCGGTGGCGTGGCGCAGGACATGCCCGAAGGCGGTATCGCGCAGATCCGCGCCGTGCTCAAGAAGCTCCCGAAGCAGCTCGACGGCGTCCCGACCATGCTCGTCGACAACGGGGTCTGGAAGGACCGCACCTCGGGGATCGGCTACCTCGACCTCGCCGGGTGCATGGCGCTCGGGGTCACGGGCCCGGTGCTGCGCGCGACCGGCCTGCCCTACGACGTGCGCAAGGCGATGCCGTACTTCGGCTACGAGCGCTTCGACTTCGACGTCCCGACCGAGACCACGTGCGACGTCTACGGCCGGTTCCTCATCCGCATCGAGGAGATCAACCAGTCGCTTCGGATCCTCGCGCAGGCCTGCGACCTGCTGGAGAAGACGCCCGGACCGGTGATGGTCGCCGACAAGAAGATCGCCTGGCCCGCCCAGCTCTCGATCGGCAGCGACGGCCAGGGCAACTCCCTCGACCACATCCGCCACATCATGGGCGAGTCGATGGAGGCGCTGATCCACCACTTCAAGCTGGTGACCGAGGGCTTCTCCGTGCCGGCCGGCCAGGTCCACTCCTGGACCGAGGCGCCCCGCGGCGCGCTCGGCGTCCACGCGGTGAGCGACGGCGGCACCCGGCCCTACCGCGTGCACTTCCGCGACCCGAGCTTCAACAACCTCCAGGCGACCGCCGCGATGTGCGAGGGCGGCCAGGTGGCCGACGTGATCGGCGCCGTGGCGTCGATCGACCCGGTCATGGGCGGTGTCGACCGATGACCCGTCCCTCTGGCTCAGGCGACCGTCGGAGCGCGCTGCACTCTCCGCCGGTCGGGTGACCGGACCGATCCAGGACGACGAGACGACGACGAGACGAGTGAGAGAGACGACATGGCACTGACCGAGCAGACCCGCGCCGAGGCGGTGGAGCTCGCGGGTCGCTACCCGCAGAGCCGTTCGGCGCTCCTGCCGCTGCTGCACCTCGTCCAGTCGGCGGAGGGCACGGTGACCCCCGACGGCATCGCGCTGTGCGCCGAGGTCGTCGGCCTCACCACCGCCGAGGTGGCCGCGGTCGCGACGTTCTACACGATGTACAAGCGCCACAAGGTCGGCCGCTACCACGTCGGCGTCTGCACCAACACGCTGTGCGCGGTCCTCGGCGGAGATGCGATCTGGGGTGCGCTGTCCGAGCGCCTCGGCGTCGGCCATGACGAGGTCACCTCCGACGGCCTGATCTCCCTCGAGCGCATCGAGTGCCAGGCCGCCTGCACGCACGGCCCCGTCATGACGGCGAACTGGGAGTTCCTCGACGACATGGACGTCCCGCGCGCCCTCGAGGTCGTCGAGAAGCTGCAGCGCGGCGAGGAGGTCTTCTCCACGCGTGGCCCGCGCATCGGCACCTTCCAGGAGATCGAGCGCTTGCTCGCGGGCTTCGACGACGGCCTCGCGGGCGAGGGCGGCAAGGACGACCGGATGCTCGCCGGCCTGTCGGTCGCGAAGGACCGCGGCATGACCGCTCCCGAGGGCCCGGCCGAGTCCCCTCTCGCCGCGCTCGCGCAGAAGTCGGAGGGCTGACCGGTGGCGCTGACCCCGATCCTCACCGCCCACTGGGACGACGCCGACTCGCACACCATCGAGGGCTACCGCCGCCACGGCGGCTACGCCATGGTGCCGGTGAGCTTCGGCGTCCACCCTGACGACGTCATCGCGCTGGTCAAGGACTCCGGGCTGCGCGGCCGCGGCGGCGCAGGGTTCCCGACCGGCATGAAGTGGGGCTTCGTCCCGCAGAACACCGGTCGGCCCAACTACCTCGTGGTCAACGCCGACGAGTCCGAGCCGGGTGCCTGCAAGGACATCCCGCTCATGTACAACAACCCGCACGCGCTGGTCGAGGGCTGCATCCACGCCGCCTACGCGATCCGCGCCAACTGGGCGTTCATCTACGTCCGCGGCGAGGTGCCGCACGTCATCCGCCGCGTCGCCGCTGCGGTCCGCGAGGCGTATGCCGCCGGCTTCCTCGGCAGCGACATCCTCGGCTCGGGCTACGAGCTGAACATCGTCGTGCACTCGGGTGCCGGCGCCTACATCTGCGGCGAGGAGACGGCGCTGCTCGACTCCCTCGAGGGCCGTCGCGGCCAGCCCCGGCTCAAGCCGCCGTTCCCCGCCGTGGCGGGCCTCTACGGCGGACCGACGGTCATCAACAACGTCGAGACCATCGCGAACCTCCCCACGATCGTGCGCAACGGCGCGGAGTGGTTCAAGCAGTTCGGCACCGAGAAGTCGCCCGGCTTCAAGCTGTTCGCGGTGTCCGGCCACGTCGAGCGGCCCGGCATCTACGAGGCCCCTCTCGGTACGACGATGCGCGAGCTGCTCGACTACGCCGGCGGCGTTCGCGAGGGCCACGAGCTGAAGTTCTGGATCCCCGGCGGCTCCAGCGTGCCGATGCTCATGCCCGAGCACCTCGACGTCCCGCTCACCTACGAGGACATGGCCGGCGCCGGCACGATGCTCGGCACCGGCAGCCCGATGGTCTTCGACGAGACCACGAGCGTGGTGCGCGCGATCAGCCGCTGGATGCACTTCTACAAGCACGAGAGCTGCGGCAAGTGCACCCCGTGCCGCGAGGGCACGTTCTGGCTCGAGCAGATGCTCGAGCGGTTCGAGCACGGCACGGCCGAGGAGGCCGACATCGAGACCGTCGACGAGATCTGCAAGCAGATCGCCGGCCGGTCCTTCTGCGCGCTGGGCGACGCCGCGGCGACGCCGTACGCGCCCGCCCTGAAGTACTTCCGCGAGGAGTTCCTCGCCGGAACCCACACGGCGGCGTCCGAGCTCTTCGACCCGGTCGCCTCCACCGTCTTCGCGGGAGCAGCAGCGCGATGACCATCACCTCCCCGGGGCCCTCGTCCCCTGCCACCACGGCGGTCGACGGCATCACGATGTCCGTCGACGGCGTCGACGTCACGGTGCCCAAGGGCACGCTCGTGATCCGGGCGGCCGAGCAGCTCGGCGTCGCCGTGCCGCGCTTCTGCGACCACCCGCTCCTCGAGCCCGTCGCGGCGTGCCGCATGTGCCTCGTGGAGATCGAGGGCCAGCCCAAGCCGCAGCCGGCGTGCGCCGTCACGGTCGCGGAGGGCATGAAGGTCAAGACCCAGGTCACGTCCGAGGTCGCGCTCCAGGCGCAGCAGGGCGTGATGGAGTTCCTGCTGATCAACCACCCGCTCGACTGCCCGATCTGCGACAAGGGCGGCGAGTGCCCGCTCCAGGACAATACCGTCAAGTTCGGGCCGGGCGCGAGCCGCTTCGTCGAGACGAAGCGCGCGTTCGGCAAGCACGTGCGCATG
>DASSQW010000104.1:0-55543 GCA_035702165.1 Candidatus Nanopelagicales bacterium | reverse complement strand
GAGGGGCTCAGTCGTGGCTCAGGGCGTGCTCGACGTCGGCCGACGCCAGCACCGCCACCTGCTGGCCGGACGGTTCGACCACGAGGTAGCTCTCGGACGGGACGGCGAGCAGCGCCTGCAGCAGGTCGTTGCCGACGAGCTCGGCCGACACCGCGGCCCGTGGGTCGAACGCGGTCGACACCGACGACACCGGCACCCACGGGCGCCGCTCCACCGGGACGGCGTCGATCGCCGCGCCGTTGGCGATGGCGGTCGGCCTCCCGGCGGAGTCGACGACGACGAGCGCGGTGGCCGAGGCCGCCTCGGCCTGCCGCAGCGCCTCCGCCAGCGGCGTGTCCGCGGCGACGACGACAGCCGGTCTCGCCAGAGCACGCGCCGACAGCCTCGGCACCCGGGAGGTGATGGCGGCGCTGCGCAGTGCCTGCGACGCGCCCTGCCACAGGAAGAAGCCGATCGCGACGCTGAACACCACGCTGAGGAGGTCGGGCGCCTCCCCGCGGCGCAGCGCGGACCAGAACGGGAGGGTGACCACGAGGATGGCGACGATGCGGCCGCCCCACGCCGCGACGACGGTGGCCCGTCGCTCGTCCCGGGTGATGCCCCAGACGATCGCGCGCAGCACGTTGCCGCCGTCGAGCGGCAGCCCGGGCAGCGCGTTGTAGACCGCGAGGAAGACGTTCGACCAGGCCAGGGCGTAGGCGAGGACGTAGACCTCGACGCTGCCCGAGTACGTCGCCGTGGCGACCGCGGCGCACCCGAGCCCGATCGCGAGAGAGGTCAACGGGCCGGCCGCGGCGATCAGGCCGTCGCGCAGCGGCGAGGGGACGGTACGGCGGAAGGACGTGAACCCGCCGAGCCACCAGAGGGTGATCCCGCTGACCGGGAAGCCGGACAGGCGTGCCGACACCGCGTGCGCGAGCTCGTGACCGAGGATGGTGACGTAGAAGAGGACCGCGAAGACGCCGGTCAGCAGGTAGGCCTTGGTCTGGTCGGCGGGGTCGAAGCGGAAGAAGTCGATCCAGAAGTAGCTGATGAGCAGGATGCCGAGCAGGCTGCTCCACGGCATGTGCACCGGGATCCCGCCCAGGCGGAAGGACAGCCCCGACCCCTGCTGCTCGTCCGCCACCCGTCCACAGTAGGCGGACGGGTACCGCGGACCGGCACGCCGGGGTGGCGAGTCGTCCGCGTTGTCGGCGGGCCGCCGTAGGGTCGCCCCGTGACCGAGCAGCAGGACGGCACCACCGCCGCGACCACCCTCGAGGTGGTCGACCCGGCGCAGGCCTGGGAGACCGGGCCCAGCATGTCGCTGTCGCCCTCGCGCGCCTCCGACTTCATGACCTGCCCGCTGCTCTACCGCTTCCGCGTCGTCGACCGGATCCCCGAGAAGCCCAGCCGCGAGGCCGTGCGCGGCACCGTCGTGCACCAGGTGCTGGAGGACCTCTTCGACCTCCCGGCCGACCAGCGCACTGTCGAGACCGCCACCTCCATGCTGCCGACGGCGTGGGAGACCGTCCGCGAGCAGGACGAGGCCCTGGTCACGGAGCTGTTCGACTCCCCCGACGAGGCGCAGGAGTGGCTCGCGTCCGCGGTCCCGCTCCTCGAGACCTACTTCCGCCTCGAGGACCCGGCGGTCCTCGAGCCCGCCGAGCGCGAGCTCCGAGTCGAGACCGCGCTCGACAACGGGCTGGTGCTGCGCGGTTACGTCGACCGGCTCGACCGCAACGCGGCCGGCGACACGCGCGTCGTCGACTACAAGACCGGTCGTGCTCCCGGCGAGGGCTACGAGCAGAAGGCGCTGTTCCAGATGCGCTTCTACGCCCTGGTGCTCTGGCGGGCCACGGGCACGGTCCCGCGGCTGCTGCAGCTGCTCTACCTCGGCAACGAGCAGATCCTGCGCTACGAGCCCGACGAGGACGACCTGCGCGCCACCGAGCGCAAGGTGTCGGCGCTCTGGGAAGCCATCCAGCGCGCCCACGAGACGGGCGACTGGCGACCCAGCCCGTCCCGCCTGTGCGACTGGTGCGACCACAAGTCGCGCTGCCCCTCCTTCGGCGGGACCCCGCCGCCGCTGCCGACCGCCCCGGCCTGAGCCTGGCACCGCTGGGGATCGGCGGAGCACGCTCCCAGGGCCCGGGTTAGCGTGGACGCGTGACCCCCGCCGCCCGCGCCACGTCCCTGACCAAGGTCTACGGCTCCGGAGACACGCGCGTCACCGCGCTGGACTCCGTCGACGTCGAGATCGAGACGGGGCGGTTCACCGCCATCATGGGTCCGTCCGGCTCGGGCAAGAGCACCCTGATGCACTGCCTCGCGGGCCTCGACGCGCTGACGTCCGGCGAGGTCTGGATCGGCGAGGTCGCCCTGTCCGGGCTCTCGGACAAGAAGCTCACGATCCTGCGCCGCGACGCCGTCGGCTTCGTCTTCCAGGCGTTCAACCTGGTGCCGACCCTGACCGCGCTGGAGAACATCACGCTCCCGCTCGACATCGCCGGCCGCAAGCCCGACCAGCAGTGGCTCGACACCGTCATCGACACCGTCGGTCTCCGCGACCGGCTCACCCACCGGCCCAGCGAGCTCTCCGGCGGCCAGCAGCAGCGCGTAGCGTGCGCCCGCGCCCTCGCGAGCCGGCCGACGATCGTGTTCGCCGACGAGCCCACCGGCAACCTCGACTCCCGCTCCGGCGCTGAGGTCCTCGGCTTCCTGCGCCGCAGCGTCGACGACTTCGGCCAGACCATCGTGATGGTCACCCACGACCCGGGTGCGGCGTCGTACGCCGACCGCGTCCTGTTCCTCGCCGACGGCCGCATCGTCGACGAGATGGCCGAGCCCACCGCCCCCACGGTGCTCGAGCGCATGAAGGCGTTCGAGGCAGGGCGGGTCTGAGCCGATGCTGCGCGCCGCGCTCCGCTCGCTGCTCCAGCACAAGCTGCGACTGGTCCTCACCCTGCTCGCCGTCGTCGTCGGCGTCGCCTTCGTCGCGGGCACGTTCATCTTCACCGACTCGCTCAAGCGCTCCTTCGACGCCCTGTTCACCTCTCCCCTGCCCGACCTCACGGTCACGTCCGCGAGCAACGTCGGCCAGGGGCCGGGCGGCGGCGGTCCGCCGGCCAGCGGCGACGCCGTCCCCACGCTCCCGGCGTCCGACATCGCGCGGGTCTCCTCCGTCGCCGGCGTCGCGCAGGCCTACGGCGTGGTCAACGCCGACGGCGCGATCGTCATCGGCTCCGACGGCAAGGTCGTGGGCCAGGCCGGCTCCGCGGCCCGCGGTGCCGCCTGGGTCCCGGACGCGACCATCTACCCCCTCAGCCTCACCAGCGGGTCGGCCCCGACCGGGCCCGGCCAGGTGGCGCTGCTCGAGTCGACCGCCACGTCTGCCGGGGTCGCGGTCGGTGACACCGTCCGGCTCTCGACGCCCGGTGGAGACGTCAGCCCGAGGGTCGTCGGCCTGGTCTCGCGCGGGATCTCCGGCAGCGACGGCGGCACGCTCGTGGTGTTCGACCTCGCGACGGCCCAGCGCCTGCTGCTGCAGGCCCCGGACCAGGTGACCGGCGTCGTCGTGAAGGCCGAGGCCGGCGTCAGCCAGGACCAGGTCGCGGTCGCGGTGAAGAAGGAGCTGGGCACCGCCGTCCAGGTGCAGACCGGCGCTCAGCGCAGCCAGGACATCGCCGACCGGCTGCAGACCGCCTTCCAGTTCATCAACGTGTTCCTGCTGACCTTCGCGTTCATCGCTCTGTTCGTCGCCGTGTTCCTCATCTTCAACACCTTCTCGATGCTCGTCGCCCAGCGCACGCGCGAGCTCGCGCTGCTCCGCGCCGTGGGCGCGAGCCGCGGGCAGGTGCGCCGCTCTGTGCTCGCCGAGGCCGCCGTGCTCGGCGTGCTGGCCGCGGCTCTCGGGGTGGTGGGCGGCGTCCTCGTCTCGCTCGGGCTGCGCGTGCTGCTCAGCGGCTTCGGGGCGCAGCTCCCGAGCGGCCCGTTGGTCATCGAGCCCCGCACGATCGTCGTCGCGCTGGTGGTCGGCGTGCTCGTCACCGTGGTGTCGGCGTACGTGCCGGCCCGTCGGGCGGCCGTCGTGCCGCCGGTCGCAGCGATGCGCGACGAGATCGAGCTCCCCACCCGCTCCCTGCTCGTCCGCACCATCGTCGGCGCGGTGCTCCTCCTGCTGGCCGTCGTCACCGCGCAGCGCGGGCTGGTCACCACCGACGACGGGACCCGCGCGGCGCAGCTCGTCGGCGTCTCGGCGCTGTGCGCGCTGGTCGCGGTCATCGCCCTCGCCCCGATGATCGGGCGCGGCGTGCTGCGCGTGCTCGGCTGGCCGTTCTCGGGCACCGCTGTCGGACGCCTCGCACGCGAGAACGGGCGCCGCAACCCGAGGCGCACCGCCGCCACCGCCAGCGCCCTCGCCATCGGCCTCGCGCTCATGACCGCGATCGGCGTCATCGCTGCGTCGACGAAGGCGTCGGTCGCCGACGTCGTCGACACCACCATCGGCGCCGACTACATCGTCTTCGGCGCCAAGTTTCAGCCCTTCTCGCCCAAGGTCTACGACGCGGTGAAGGACACGCCGGGCACCTCGACGGTCACCTACGTGCGCCAGGTGCCCATCAAGGTGAAGGACTCGCAGAGCGCGCTGACCGGGGTCGAGCCGGCGAAGTTCACGGACGTCGTCGACCTCACGATGGTGTCGGGCTCGTTGTCCGACCTCGCGCTCGGCGAGGTCGCCGTCGACGACAAGACCGCGGCCGCGGTCGGTGCCCGGATGGGCGACACGATCACCGGCACCTTCGTCAACGGCACCGGCAAGCTCACGGTCGCGGCGATCTACCAGGAGGCCGGCGCCTACCAGGGCTGGATCACGTCGATGCCGACGCTGATGTCGATCGGCGCGCGCGAGCTCGACACCGCGATCTACGTGAAGGCGGCGTCCGGCGCCGACCTCGGCTCCGTCAAGACCGAGCTCGACAGGCGGCTCGCGCCCTTCCCGACGGTCACGCTGCAGGACCAGGCGAGCATCAAGGACCAGATCAACAGCCAGTTCGACCGTGTGTTCGGCTTCATCTACGCCCTGCTGGCGCTGGCCGTCATCGTCGCGTTCCTCGGCATCGTCAACACCCTCGCGCTGTCGGTGCACGAGCGCCGCCGCGAGGTCGGGCTGCTCCGCGCGGTCGGTACCAGCCGTCCGCAGGTACGTCGGATGGTGGTGCTCGAGGCCGTGCTCATCTCGCTGTTCGGCGCCGCGCTCGGCGTCGCGCTGGGCCTGGTCTACGGCGCCTTGCTGCAGCGCGTGCTGGAGCCGCAGGGCGTCACCGTCCTCGCCATCCCGGGCGGGCAGATCGGCTGGTTCCTCGCGCTGGGCATCGTCGGCGGGCTCGTCGCCGCCCTGTGGCCGGCCTTCACGGCGTCGCGCCTCGACGTCCTCCGGGCCATCGCCAGCGAGTAGCCCGCGTCGATGCCTGGTGAGGCGCCGACGGAGGGGCGTCGCAACACGCGTCGACGCTGAGGAACGTCAGCGGGTGAGCCAGAGGGCGAGCGTCGTCGTCAGCAGCAGGATCGGGACGCCGACCGCGCCGGCGAGCGCGAACCGGGACGCCCCGACGTCGAGGCCACCCGAGCGGCACCGGTCGCGCCACAGCAGCGTCGCGAGCGAGCCCCAGAGCGTGATCAGCGGTCCGAGGTTGGTGCCGACGAGAAGCGCCAGCAGCCGATCGGGCGAGGAGGCCGCGACCGGCTCGAGGGCGACGTAGGCCGGCAGGTTGTTGACCAGGTTGCTCGCCGCCGCGCCGACGAACGTCGTGCGCAGCAACGCGACCGGACCGTCGGACGCCGTGCCCGCGATGGTCGTGAGCCAGGCGGTGAGGCCGTGCTGCTCGAGCAGGCCGACGACGAGGAAGAGCGCGAGCGTCGTGACGACGAGCTGCCAGGGCACCAGCCCGAGCCGGAGCGTCGAGCGCGACCGAGCCGCGAAGACCACGACGAGGACCGCCGCTGCGACGCAGCCGACGATCCACGGCGGCACCCCGAGCACGAAGGCCGGACCCAGGAGCAGGCACACCGCGAGCGCCGTGCGGAACAGCACCACGTCGTGCGGAACAGGCGCGTCGGGGTGCTCGTAGCGGCCGCCGAGCGAGCGGCGCAGGAGGAGGAGCAGCAGCCCCACGCTCACGGCGATCGCGACGATCGCGGGCAGCCACATCCGTCCGACATACGTCGCGACGCTCCAGCCGACCTGGTCGACGAGGAGCAGGTTGGTGAGGTTCGAGACCGGCAGCAGCAGCGACGCGGTGTTCGCGAGCCAGACCGTCGCGAGGGCGAACGGCCACGGGCGTACGCCGAGGTGGCGGGCCACCGTGAGCACCACCGGCGTCAGCAGCACCGCGGTGGTGTCCAGGGACAGCAGCACGGTGCACGCGGCGGCCAGACCGACGAGCAGCAGCCAGAGGCGCAGCACCGATCCCCCGCCCTGGCGGCTGGCGAGAGAGGCAGCCGACTCGAAGACCCCCGCGGCGTCGGCGAGCTCTGCCACGACGGTGATGCTGAGCAGGAAGACCAGGATCGGCGCGACGCGCAGGACGTCGTCGACGACCCAGGTCACGCTCCCACCCGTCGCCTGGCCCCGCCGGCGCGCCGCTGGCCATCCGGCCGGGCGACGATCAGCGCGGGCTCCACGCGTGCGACCAGCTGCCGAGCAGCTCGGGCGTGACCTCCTCGAGCGAGGTCACCACCACCAGTCCGGGCTCGGGCTCGATCGGGACGAGCGACGGCACCGCGACGACGAACGCGCCCGACGCGAGGCCGGCGCGCGAGCCGGTGTGCGAGTCCTCGAGCACCACGCAGTGGCGCGGGTCGACCCCGATCCGCGCCGCAGCGTGCAGGTAGGGGTCGGGGTAGGGCTTGGTGCGCTCGATGTCGTCGCCCGCCACGGTGACGTCGAACAGCTCGTGACCCAGCTCGTGCAGGACCGCGTCGTGCACGGCGTCGACGAGGCGCCGCCACGACGCCGACACGAGGGCCCGCGGCACACCGGCGACCTCGAGCGCCGACAGCAGCTGCGGCGCGCCGGGCCGCCAGTGCACCGGCTCGGTGCGCAGCAGCGCCTCCATCCGGTCGAGCAGGAGGGTCATGACGTCGTCGGGGTCGTGGCCGCCACCGGCGGCGTCGATGAGCAGCTCGACCGCCTTCTCGAGCGGGCCTCCGACGAGCACCTCCTGGTGCTCGGGCGTCCAGTGCCCGCCGAGCTCGTCGATCACGCCCAGCTCGGCCTGGTACCAGAGGTGCTCGGTCTCGACCAGCAGCCCGTCCATGTCGAACAGGACGGCGGCGGGCAGGGCGGCGGTCGCGAGGGGCTCGGCGCTCATGTGGCGTTGAAGTACTTCGCCTCGGGGTGGTGCACGATCAGCGCCGACGTCGACTGCTCGGGGTGCAGCTGGAACTCCTCGCTGAGCTCCACGCCGATGCGGCCAGGCTCGAGCAGGTCCACGAGCACCGCCTGCTGCTCGACGTCGGGGCACGCGGGGTAGCCGAAGGAGTACCGCGACCCGCGGTAGCCCTGCTTGGCGATGAGGGCATCCATGTCGGAGTCGTCCTCGCCGGCGAAGCCGAGCTCTCCACGCACGCGCGCGTGCCACATCTCGGCGAGCGCCTCGGTGAGCTGGACCGACAGCCCGTGCAGCTCGAGATAGTCGCGGTAGGCGTTCTTCTCGAACAGCTCCGCGGTGGCGCGCGACACCGCCGAACCCATCGTCACGACGTGGAACGCGATGACGTCGGTCTCGCCGGAACCCTTCGGGCGGAAGAAGTCCGAGAGGCAGAGGTGACGGTCGCGACGCTGGCGCGGGAACGTGAGCCGGACCCGCTCCTGGCCCTCGAGCGGCCCCTCGTGATGCAGGATCACGAGGTCGTCGCCGTCGCTCACGCACGGGAAGTAGCCGTAGACGACAGCCGCCTCGAGCAGGCTCTCGGTGTGCACGCGGTCGAGCCACATCCGCAGGCGCGGCCGCCCCTCCGTCTCGACGAGCTCGTCGTACGACGCGCCGCCCTGGCCGCGCGACGGCTTGAGGCCCCACTGGCCGAGGAAGGTCGCGCGCTCGTCGAGGTAGGGGACGTAGTCGGCGAGTGCGATCCCGCGTACGACGCGCGAGCCCCAGAACGGCGGCGTCGGGACGGAGTTGTCGATGGCGACGTCGGACCGCGCCGGCATGTCCTCGATCGCGGTCTGCTCGAGCGCGGACGCCGACGACCGCACGCGACGGCCGCGGAGCTCGGGCAGCGCCGCACCGGGCACGCCCCGTTTGACGCCCATGATCGCGTCCATGAGGCGCAAGCCCTCGAAGGCGTCGCGCGCGTAGCGCACGGTCCCGGGGAACAGCGACGCGAGGTCCTCCTCGACGTACGCGCGGGTGAGCGCGGCGCCGCCCAGGAGGACGGGGTACTTGTCGGAGACGCCGCGGAGGGTGATCTCCTCGAGGTTCTCGCGCATGACCACGGTGCTCTTCACGAGCAGGCCGCTCATCCCGATCGCGTCGGCGCCGGCGTTCTCGGCCTGCTCGATGATCTCGGCGACCGGCACCTTGATGCCGAGGTTCACGACGGAGTAGCCGTTGTTGCTCAGGATGATGTCGACGAGGTTCTTGCCGATGTCGTGCACGTCGCCCTTGACCGTGGCCAGCACGATGGTGCCCTTGCCCTCGTCCCCGCTGCGTTCCATGAACGGCTCGAGGTAGGCGACCGCGGTCTTCATCACCTCGGCGCTCTGGAGCACGAACGGCAGCTGCATCTCGCCGCGGCCGAAGAGGTCGCCGACCGTCTTCATGCCCTCGAGCAGGACGTCGTTGACGACCTCGAGCGCGCTGCGATCGCGCAGCGCCTCCTCGAGGTCGGCCTCGAGGCCGTTGCGCTCGCCGTCGACAATGCGCCGCTGCAGCCGCTCGTCGAGCGGGAGGGTGAGCAGCTCGTCGGCCCGCGCCTTCGCCAGATCGGACGCATCGACCCCCTCGAAGAGCTCGAGGAACCGCGCGAGCGGGTCGTACTCGAGGATGCCGTCGGCAGCGTAGCGGCGGCGGTCGTAGACCATGTCGAGCGCGGCCTCGCGCTGCTCGTCGGGGATGCGCGCCATGGGCACGATCTTCGACGCGTGCGCGATCGCGGAGTCGAGGCCGGCGTCCACGCACTCGTGCAGGAACACCGAGTTCAGGACGATGCGCGACGCCGGGTTGAGACCGAACGAGACGTTGGAGACCCCGAGCGTGGTCTGCACGTCGGGGTGCAGCCGCTTGAGCTCCTTGATCGCCTCGATCGTCTCGAGCCCGTCGCGACGGGTCTCCTCCTGGCCGGTGGCGATCGGGAAGGTCAGGCAGTCGACGAGGATGTCCTCGGGCCGCATGCCCCAGTTGTCGACGAGATCGCGCACGAGCCGGTCGGCGACCCGCACCTTCCACTCGGCCGTGCGCGCCTGGCCCTGCTCGTCGATGGTCAGCGCCACGACGGCGGCGCCGTGCTCCTTGACGATGGGCATCATCCGGCTGATGCGCGAGCCGGGGGCGTCGCCGTCCTCGTAGTTCACGGAGTTCACGACGGCGCGACCGCCGATCATCTCGAGCGCCGCCTCGACGACGGGCGGCTCGGTCGAGTCGATCACCAGCGGGATGGTCGACGCGGTCGCGAACCGGCCGACGATCTCGCGCACGTCCGCGACGCCGTCGCGTCCGACGTAGTCGATGCAGACGTCGAGCAGGTGTGCGCCGTCCTTGATCTGGTCCTTGGCGATGCGCACGCAGTCGTCCCAGCGCTCCTCGAGCATCGCCTCGCGGAACTGCTTGGAGCCGTTGGCGTTCGTGCGCTCGCCGATGGCGAGGTAGGCGGTGTCCTGCCGGAACGGCACGTGCTGGTACATGCTCGACGCGCCCGGGTCGCGACGCGGCGAGCGCGCGACGATCTCGCGTCCACCGACCCGCTCCACGACAAGGCGCAGGTGCTCGGGCGTCGTCCCGCAGCAGCCGCCCACCAGGCCCAGACCGTACTCGCGGGTGAACGTGTCGTGCGCGTCGGCGAGCTGCTGCGGAGTCAGCGGGTAGTGCGCCCCTTCGGCCGTGAGCACAGGGAGGCCCGCGTTCGGCATGCACGAGACACCCACCTGGGCGTGGCGCGCGAGGTGGCGCAGGTGCTCGCTCATCTCAGCCGGGCCGGTCGCGCAGTTGAGGCCGATCATGTCGATGCCCAGCGGTTCCAGCGCCGTCAGCGCGGCACCGATCTCGGAGCCGACGAGCATCGTGCCGGTGGTCTCGACGGTCACCGACACGATGACCGGTACGTCGACACCTGACGCCGCGATGGCACGTCGCGCGCCGACGGTCGCCGCCTTGGCCTGCAGCAGGTCCTGCGCGGTCTCGACCAGGATGGCGTCTGCGCCGCCCGCGATCATCCCGCGGGCCTGGGCCTCGTAGGCGTCGCGCAGGTCGGCGTACCGGGCATGGCCGAAGGTCGGCAGCTTCGTGCCGGGGCCGACCGAGCCGAGCACCCAGCGCGGGCGGCCGTCGGCCGACCAGCCGTCGGCGACCTCGCGGGCGAGGGCGGCGCCCGCCTGGGCCAGCTCCTCGATCCGCCCGGGGATCGCGTACTCCCCCAGGTTCGCCAGGTTGGCCCCGAAGGTGTTGGTCTCCACGGCGTCGACGCCGACGGCGAAGTAGGCGTCGTGGACGGCGAGGACGACGTCGGGCCGCGAGACGTTGAGGATCTCGTTGCAGCCCTCGAGGCCCTGGAAGTCGTCGAGCGTCAGGTCGTGGGCCTGCAGCATCGTGCCCATGGCGCCGTCGGCCACGACGACGCGCGAGGCCAGGGCCTCGCGGAGCGCTGCGGCACGGGCGGCATCGGGTCCAGACATCGGCTCCACCCTATCGGCGGCACGAAGGGTCGCCTCAGCGCGTTGGTCCGGCGCTCGTCCGAGGCGGGGCGTACGGTGGCGGGGACGCGGTCGGCCGGGCCGCGCGCAGGGCGAGAGGTGGCAGCCGGTGATCGAGTTCGAGGGACTGCCCGAGTCGCTGCCCGAGCTCGTCGATCCTGTGATGCTCTGCGCCTTCGAGGGCTGGAACGACGCCGGCGACGCCGCGAGCGGCGCCGTGCTGCACCTCGAGGAGGTCTGGTCGGCGACCCAGGTCGCCGAGCTCGACCCCGAGGACTACTACGACTTCCAGGTCAACCGCCCCGAGGTCACCATCGACGACGGCGTCCGCAGCATCACCTGGCCCACCACCCGCATCTCCGTCGCCCGGATCCCGCTCGCGACGCGCGACGTCGTGCTCGTCTCCGGCATCGAGCCGTCCATGCGCTGGCGGGCGTTCACCCAGGAGCTGCTCGGCGTGGCCCGCGAGCTCGGCGTCGAGATGGTCGTCACGCTGGGAGCGCTGCTCGCCGACAGCCCGCACACCCGCCCGGTGCCGGTCAGCGGTACGTCGACCGACGGCGACATCGCGCTCCGGATGGGCTACGAGCCGTCGACGTACGAGGGCCCCACCGGCATCGTCGGAGTGCTGCAGGACGCGTGCGCGCAGGCCGGCATCCCCGCCGTCTCGCTGTGGGCCGCGGTGCCGCACTACGTCGCGCAGCCGCCGTGCCCCAAGGCCACCCTCGCGCTGCTCGCGCGGATCGAGGACCTGCTCGACGTTCCGGTCCCGCTCGGCGACCTGCCCGAGGAGAGCCGCGCCTGGCAGATCGGCGTGGACGAGCTCGCCGGCGAGGACGAGGAGATCGCGGCCTACGTGCACCAGCTCGAGGAGGCGGTCGACACCGCCGACCTCCCCGAGGCGTCGGGCGACGCGATCGCCCGTGAGTTCGAGCGCTACCTGCGCCGCCGCGGCGCCGACGACCCGAAGTAGGCGTCAGCCGCCGTACGCCGAGTCCTCGGACACGCCGTTCGTGGGTCGATGTGATGCGGCCTCGTGGGCCGAGCCCGGCGAGCGCGCGATGATCGCCCTGCTGCGGGCCTCGCGGCGTGCCTCGATGCGGCGTCTGCCTGCGGGCGAGGCCACGGCGTAGCCGATCCACGCGGCTCCGATCGCGATCGCCATCACGACCAGCACGATGAGCCCGGTGTCCCCCATGTCGACCACCCCTTCCAGGTCCTCCAGTGTGGACCCGTCGC
The DNA here is from genome assembly GCA_035702165.1 of Candidatus Nanopelagicales bacterium. Lineage (GTDB taxonomy): Bacteria > Actinomycetota > Actinomycetes > S36-B12 > CAIYMF01 > Longivirga. Next base: position 43,413 of record DASSQW010000104.1, on the reverse strand, counting down.
GTCACCGCGTCAGCGCGACCGCACGATGCGTGGTCGGAGGCCGGTGCCTCGCGGCACCGGCCTCCGGGGGTGCTGCTGTCAGACCGTGACGATCGCGCCCTCGAGCAGCGCGCCCGCCTCGGGGTTGCCCGCGAGGTCGGGGTGGTTCTTCGCGGCGTGCAGCGAGACGTGCTCCATGAGCTCGTCCTTGCTCTCGGTGGTGAAGGAGCCGGGGCAGGGAGCGCCCAGGCTGGCGCAGGCGAACGAGTAGGCCATGACGTGCTCCTGTCGGTGCGGAGGGGACCGGCGGGCGTCCCGCGCGGCCTCGGACACCTTCACGACGAACGGGACCGCCCCGGATCGACAGCCGGCCCCGATCGGATTCAGCCGCCCAGGGGCACGCGCAGCGCCTCGGGCACGGCCCACCACCGGTCCGGGCCCGCCACGACCGGGACGCGCAGGCCGTCGGCGAGCACGCGGGACAGCCGCAGGAGGAAGGCCGCGATCCCGGCCGCACCCTGCATCCACGTCGTGTTCGGCGGGAGCAGCGGGTCCTCGTTTCGGTGCTCGACGGAGCGCCAGCGCGTGCCCTGCTCGTCGGTGATCGAGCGGGCGAGGATCGCGTCGGCCATCACCACCGCCGAGTCGAGGAGCCAGGCCGCGTACGTCGGGTCGTCGGCGTCCTGCGCGGCGTCGAGCAGCATCTCCCCGACGCCGGCCGTGCCGCAGCAGCGACCGTCGTTGTCCCAGAAGCCGGGTCGCACGCGCGCCGGGACACCCGACGCCATCACCGCGCGGATGCAGCGCGCGCGCAGGTCGGCCGTCGCGAACCCGTCGACGGACTCGACGCCCGCGTGGGCGAGCGCAGCGAAGAGGTACGACGTCCCCGTCGGTCCGTGGCACCAGCCGAACGTCACGCGCTCGCGGTCCTCCTGCGGAGGGATGACCATCGGCAGCACGAACCCGTCGGCCGAGAGGTCGGCGAGGCCGAGGAGGTGCCGGGTGCCCGCGAGCGCGGCCTCGACCAGGTCGTCGCGGCGCAGGGCGGCTCCAGCCACGACGAGGGCTGTCGACACCCCGGCGGTGCCGTGGGAGAAGTTGGGCATGAGCGACGAGTGCTCCGGCGCCATCGCCCAGTCGAGGCCGTCCTCGGTGGGTACCGCGGTCCGCAGCAGCCGGTCGGCCCCGGCAGACGCGACCGCGAGACCGTCCGATCCGCCGAGGTAGCAGCCGGCGAGGACGATCCCGGCCGTCCCGCCGATGACGTCGTTGACGTAGGCGGAGCCGCCCGGGTCCGGCCAGCCGCGGTCGCCGACGGTGGCGGACAGGTGCGCGAGCGCCGGACGAGCGTCCGCGCCCAGCTCGGCGAGCGCGCACGCGTGCCCGGCGGTCCCGACGTAGAGGCTCGCGTCCACGCACCGTGTCGCCTCGGTGCCGAGCCGCTGCACGACCGCGTCCCGCAGCACCTGCTCCTCGGCGTTCGGCGCGCGGTGACGAGCCAGCTCGGTCAGCAGCGGAGCCCACCCTGCGATGCCGCAGTACAGCGCGTCGCGGTCGACCGCGAGCGGCTCCGCCGGCTCGTCACGGACCCACTCGGGCGCCCAGGGGCCGTCGTCGTCGCGCACCTGGGAGCGGACCCACGACCACGCGGACTCCCCCGCCTCGCGCAGCGTGCCGGCGTCGGCCACGGGTTCAGCGCCCGCGCAGAGACCGGTAGCGCATGGCCAGCGCCGCCGTGCTCGGGTCGAAGTGGGAGAAGTCGGGGACGTCGTCGGCCGTGAGACCCGGCAGCAGCTGCCCCGCCATCGCCTTGCCGAGCTCGACACCCCACTGGTCGAACGAGTCGACGCCCCAGACGACGCCCTGCGTCAGCACGACGTGCTCGTAGAGCGCGACGAGCGAGCCGAGCGCGTACGGCGTGAGCCTCTCGAGCATCAGCGTGCTCGAGGGACGGTCGCCCGGCATCACCTTGTGCGGCACGAGATCCTCGGCGACGCCGTCGGCGCGCACCTCGTCGGCGGTGCGGCCGAACGCGAGGACGTGCGCCTGCGCGAGCACGTTGGCGATCAGCTTGTCGTGGTGGTCCCCGACGTCGTTGACCGGCTGGGCGAACATGATGAAGTCGGCCGGCACGGGCGTCGTCCCCTGGTGCAGCAGCTGGTAGAACGAGTGCTGCCCGTTCGTGCCGGGCTCGCCCCACCAGATCGCCCCGGTGTCGACCCCGACGGGCTGGCCGTCGATGGTGACCGACTTGCCGTTGCTCTCCATCGTGAGCTGCTGGAGGTACGCCGGGAACCGCTCGAGGTACTGCTCGTAGGGCAGCACCACCTGCGCCTGAGCGCCCCAGAAGTCGCGGTACCAGAGGCCGACGAGACCCATGAGCACCGGAAGGTTGCGGTCGAGGGACGTCGTACGCAGGTGCTGGTCGGTCGCGTGGAAGCCGGCGAGCAGGTCGCGGAACCCGTCCGGACCGATCGCGAGCATCAGCGAGAGCCCGATCGCGGAGTCCATCGAGTAGCGACCGCCGACCCACTCCCAGAAACCGAACATGTTCGCGGTGTCGATGCCGAACTTCTCGACCTCCGCCCTGTTCGTGGAGACGGCGACGAAATGCTTGGACACGTCGGCGTCAGGGCCGAGGCCGGCGAGCAGCCAGGAGCGCGCGGTGTGCGCGTTGGTCATCGTCTCCTGCGTCGTGAACGTCTTGCTCGACACGATGAACAGCGTCTCCGCCGGATCGAGGTCGAGGGTCGCCTCGACGATGTCGGTGCCGTCGACGTTGGACACGAAGCGGAACGCGATGTCGCGGCGCGACTGGAAGCGCAGCGCCTTGTAGGCCATGACCGGACCGAGGTCCGATCCGCCGATGCCGATGTTGACGACAGCGCGGATCGGCTTGCCCGTGCTGCCGCGCCACTCGTCGCTGCGCACGCGGTCGCAGAACTCGCCCATCGAGGCGAGCACCTGCTGCACCTCGGCCACGACGTCGACGCCATCGACGACGAGCGACTCGCCCGCCGGCATCCGCAGCGCGACGTGCAGGACCGAGCGGTTCTCCGTCGTGTTGATCCGCGTGCCGGAGAACATCGCGTCGATGCGCTCGGGCAGCCCGCGCTCCTCGGCCAGGCGGACCAGCAGGCCGAGGGTCTCGTCGGTGACGCGGTGCTTGGAGAGGTCGGCGTGGATGCCGCCGGCGTCCAGCGCCAGGCGCGTCGCGCGACCCTTGTCGGTCGCGAACAGGTCGCGGATCGTCGTGCCGCCCCAGGCGGCGCGGTGGTCGGCGACTGCCTGCCACGCGGGCGTGCCGACGACCGGCCCGAGGCCCGGGGCAGCGCTTCCAGCTGACGTCATCACGTCTCCTTCCGACCCGCCCGGACGCTCGCGCGTCCCCTAGTCTCGCTGGTACCAACCTAGCGAGACCCGTCCTGCACGCACCCAGGGAAGGCAGCACCATGACGACGGACACCCCGATGCAGCTCGGCATGGTGGGCCTCGGCCGGATGGGCGCCGGTCTTGTGCGCCGTCTCATGCGCGACGGCCACTCGTGCGTCGTCTACGACGTCAACCCCGCGGCCGTCGAGGCGCTGGTCGCCGACGGTGCCGTCGGCGCCTCGTCGCTCGCGGAGCTGGCGAGCAAGATGACCGGTCCGCGCCACGTCTGGGTGATGGTCCCGGCCGGCGACATCACCGAGTCGACGGTGCACGCCGTCGCCGACGTCCTCGAGGCCGGCGACGCCATCATCGACGGCGGCAACTCCTACTACCGCGACGACATCCGGCGCGCGGCGATGATGAAGGAGCGCGACCTGCACTACGTCGACTGCGGCACGTCGGGCGGCGTCTTCGGCCTGCAGCGCGGCTTCTGCCTGATGATCGGCGGCGAGGACGAGGTCGTCGACCGGCTCGCGCCGATCTGGCGCACCATCGCTCCGGGCCTCGGCGACGTCGCGCGCACCCCCGGCCGCACCGGCGACATCGCGCCGGAGGAGGAGGGCTGGCTGCACTGCGGCCCCAACGGCGCGGGCCACTTCGTCAAGATGGTCCACAACGGCATCGAGTACGGCGTGATGGCGGCGTACGCCGAGGGCCTCAACATCATCGCGAACGCCGACGAGGGCCTCCGCACGCGCGACAAGGACGCGGAGACTGCCCCGCTCGAGCACCCCGAGTTCTACCAGTACGACATCGACGTGCCCAAGGTCGCAGAGGTGTGGCGGCGCGGCTCGGTCGTCGCGTCGTGGCTGCTCGACCTGACGGCAGCGGCGCTCCAGGAGTCGCCGCAGCTCGAGGAGTTCAGCGGCCGGGTCTCGGACTCCGGCGAGGGCCGCTGGACCTCCATCGCAGCCATCGAGGAGGGCATCCCCGCACCGGTGCTCAGCGCCGCGCTCTTCTCCCGGTTCTCCTCGCGCGGAGCGGCGACGTACGCCGACAAGGTGCTCTCCGCCATGCGCAAGCAGTTCGGCGGCCACGACGAGAAGAAGGGCTGACCCGGACCGAGATCGGCGCGCCCCTCCCCGCTGAGCGGGGCAGTCCTGCACCTGATGTGATCGGGGAGCTGTCCCGAGTCAGCGGGAGATGCGGTCGCGGCCGCCGTTCTTGGCGCGGTAGAGCGCGTCGTCGGCGGCCTGGAGGACGTCGGCCGCGGCACTGGTTCCGTCGTCGGTCACCACGCCGATGCTCACCGTGCTGGTCGGCGCGTCGCTGGTCGGCGCCGAGAGCGTGCGCAGCAGCGATTCGGCCCGCGTGTCGGCCTGGCCCGGCTCCTTGAGCGCGGACAGCACGACCAGGAACTCGTCGCCGCCGAGCCGTCCGACGACGTCGGTCTCCCGCAGCACGCCGACGAGGCGTCGCGAGAGCTCGATGAGGAGCCGGTCGCCTGCATGATGGCCGAGCGAGTCGTTGACGTCCTTGAACCGGTCGACGTCGAGGTAGAGGACGCCGACGCAGCGGCCGGTGCCGCGGACGGCATCGATCGCCTTGCCCAGCGCCCGCAGCGACGACTCGCGGTTCAGCAGGCCGGTGAGACCGTCGTGGCCGGCGAGGTAGCGCAGCTCCTCGCGGTTCTCGACCTCGGCCTGGACGTCGCGCAGGGCCGACAGCCCGCCGACGACCTGACCTTGCGAGTCGCGCATCGGCCGCGCGAGGACGCTCATCCAGCGCCAGCCGCCGTCGGACGTCGCGTAGCGCACCTCCAACCGCGCCACGGCCGTGTCGGCCCCGGCGGAGAGCGCGTGCCGGCGCACCTCGTTGGCCCGCTCGCGGTCATCGGGGTGCAGGAGCGGGAGCGACGACGAGCCGACCAGGGCGTCGGGCGCCCAGCCGAGGACCTCGGTGACCGACGGCGACACCCAGACGACGTGGCCGGCGATGTCGGTCTGCAGGACGACGTCGGCCGCGCTCTCGGCGAGCAGCCGGAAGCGGGCCTGGTCCAGGTCGGCGCTGTGGCTCGCGGCGCGCAGGCTGTCGGCGAGGACGGCGGTCGCCCGGCGTCCCTCGGGCGTCGCGGACACGTCGCGCAGCGCGGTCGCGACACCTTCGACCAGGCCGTCGGGCCCTCGCAGCGGCAGGGCTGACACCGAGCACCAGGTGAGCGCGGCGAGCCCGTCGTACGACGTCTCGATCCCGAGCACGAGGTCGAGCACGGGAGCGCCGGTGCGCATCGCGACCACCGCCGGGTTCTCGTCCTCGGGGAGCGCGCTGCCGTCGATCCGCACCAGCCGCCAGGAGAGGTCTCGCGTGGTGCGGCCGAGCAGGGCGTCGGGGCCGAGGCCGAGGGCGCCCGCTTCGTCGGCGCCCACCAGCCGGCCGTCGAGGTCGCTCACGAGCAGGGTCTCGTCGGCGCGGAGGTCGACGGCGGCGGCGTCGCGCAACGACGGCGTCGCCGAGTCGGACCAGCGGACGTGCGCCATCGCACCCTCCCCTCCCCGTGCGGCACACCGTAGCGGCCCGCGGCACCGTGCCGGGGGAACCTGACCGAGCCGGGAGATCGCGAGCCGCGCACCGGACGCGGCGGGCGTCGCGCGTGCTCCGACGCGAACGGTCGCTCACTCGAGCGGGAGCCGACGGCGACGCAGCGTCAGAGGCGTACGCCGAGCAGCGCGTCGACGAGGTCGCGGACGAGCAGGTGCGCGTCGGCGTCGTCGGCGCCGGCGGCGCCTCCGCGCAGGCGCGTCTCCTCGGCCCAGCGGTCGACGGCGGCGAGGGCACCCGGTGCGTCGAGGTCGTCGGCGAGGCGCTCGCGCACCGCGGCGAGGACCGGCTCCGCGGGTGCGGCGGCGGGGGCGTCGACAGCGGCACGCCAGGCGGCGAGCCGGTTCTCCGCCTCGGCCAGACCCTCGTCGGTCCAGTCCCAGTCGGTGCGGTAGTGGTGGGCGAGGATCGCGAGCCGGATGGCGTTGGCGTCGTGGCCCGCGCGACGCAGCCTCGAGACGAACACGAGGTTCCCGCGCGACTTGCTCATCTTCTCGCCGTCGAGGCGCACCATCGCCGCGTGCGTGTAGTGGCGCGCGTAGGGCCAGGCGCCGGTGGCGATCTGCGCCTCCGAGGCGCCCATCTCGTGGTGCGGGAAGGCCAGGTCGCTCCCACCGCCCTGCACGTCGATCGGCGATCCGAGGTGGTCCAGCGCGATCGCGGAGCACTCGATGTGCCAGCCCGGGCGGCCGCGGCCGAACGGGCTGTCCCAGGCGGGCTCGCCGGGGCGCTCGAGCTGCCAGAGCAGGCAGTCGAGGGGGTGCTCCTTGCCCGCGCGGTCGGGGTCGCCTCCCCGCTCGGAGAAGATGCGCAGCATCTCCTCCGACGAGAGGCCCGCGACCGAGCCGAAGCGCTCGTCGGCGTGCACGCGGAAGTAGAGGTCGCCGTCGACGTCGTAGACGGCACCGGCCGACTGCAGCTTCTCGATGTAGCGCAGCACCGCGGGGATCGACTCGACGGCGCCGATGTAGTGCCGAGGCGGGATGACGGCGAGCTCGGTCATGTCCTCGCGGAAGAGCTGGGTCTCGCGGTCCGCGAGCGCCATCCAGTCGTCACCGGTCTCCAGCGCGCGGGCCAGCAGCGGGTCGTCGACGTCGGTGACGTTCTGCACGTAGTGCACCTCGTGCCCGGCATCGAGCCAGACGCGTTGCACGAGGTCGAAGGTGACGTACGTGGCCGCATGGCCCATGTGGGTCGCGTCGTACGGCGTGATCCCGCAGACGTAGATCGTCGCGACGTCGCCGGGTGCGGTGGCCCGGACCTCGCGCGCGCTGGTGTCGTGCAGCCGCAGCGGCAGGCCGCTCCCTGGCAGGGAAGGGACGTCCGGACGCGGCCACGAGTGCATGCGGCGATCCTAGGGCGTGGGCCGCGGCCCGCCCGTCGGCACGTCCCCGCCGGCTGCACGCACGTGGGGGGTCAGAACGCGGGCCAGGGCAGCGACGGCCAGCCGTCGCCGGGGAGCGGGAACGCGGCCTCGCGCAGACGTCGGGCGACGCGCTGCTTGGTGCGTGCTATCTCGCGACGGGTGAGCAGGAGCGACAGCGTGCCGCCGAGGACGCCGTCGAGCGCGTCACCGAGACGCTCGAGGTCCTCCACGAGCTCGTCGTCGAGCGGCTCTCCGGCCCAGCCCCAGAGCACCGTGCGCAGCTTCTCGTCCTCGCTGAACGTCACCCCGTGGTCGACGCCGTACGTCGCCGGCTCGTCGTCGGGCACGACGTGGCCGTGCAGGACGTGGCCGCCCTTGCGGTCGGCGTTGTTCACGACCGAGTCGAACACGCACATCCGCCGCAGGCTGGCGTCGTCGGCATGCACCAGGGTGACGGGCTTGCCGCCTTCGCCGTGGGCCTCGATGACCTCGCGCCAGCCCGTGGGCACGGCGTTCCGGGCGACGACGTCCACGAGGCCGCCGCCCGGCTCCATGTCGCCGCCGCCGGGTGCGGTGACCCACGCCTGCGCCATGCCCTGGCCGAACGGCCCGTCGTCGCGCCACACCGTGGGCGGTACGACGTCCCAGCCCGCCGCCGCCGACACCTCGTACGCCGCCACCTCGCGCAGGCCCAGCGTGGCGTCGGGGAAGTCCCAGAGCGGTCGCTCACCCGCCGTCGGCTTGTAGACGCACATGACCTCGACCTCGTCGAGGGTGCAGAGCGCGAGCAGCGTCGCGTTGCTCGCGTCGACCAGCCGGCCCTCGACCGTGAGGGTGCCGCGGGCCAGGACCTCCAGGAGGTCGTCCTTGCCGAGCACGGTCAGCGCCGGTAGCCGTTGGCCCGCGGGCAGATGTGGCCGGAGGGCTCGAGCGGGAGGTTGCAGAACGGGCACGGCGGGCGGCCGGCCGACACGACCGACATCGCCCGCTTCGCGAACGCGCGCGCACCTGCACCCGTGAGCCGGACGCGCAGGCATGCCGGCCCGTCGTCGGGGTCCTCCTCGAGGTCGGGGACCTCGGCCTCCTCGTCCTCCACGACCTCGTGCGCCTCGATGATCACCAGCTCGGTGTCGCCGTTCCAGCCCAGCGCCATCGCGCCGACGCGGAACTCCTCGGTCACCGGGGCCTCGAGCGGCTCGAGGTCCTCGCTGCCCAGCGGCGCGGTGGCGGGAACCGGGGCCTCGCCGCCGCTGCGGCGCACGACCTCGTCGAGCAGGCCGTCGACGCGCTCGGCGAGCACCTGCACCTGCTGCTTCTCCAGCGCGACGGACACGACGCGCGCGCCGTCGCGCGCCTGCAGGAAGAACTGGCGCTCGCCGGGCTGTCCGACGGTGCCGGCGACGAAGCGCTCGGGCTGGTCGAATTCGAAGAGCTGGCGTGGCACCTGACGACCCTATCCCGGGCCTCAGGCGCCCGCTCCCCCGCCGACCGCCGCGTCCGACGAGGGCTTGCGACGACGACCACGGCTCCGGGTCGGCGGCACCAGACCCGACAGGTCGCCGCCGACGTCGTTGACGCGCACCACGAAGGGGCGCAGGTCGGTGTAGCGGATGATCGTCACCGAGCAGGGGTCGATCGTGATCCGCTGGAAGGCGTCGAGGTGCAGCCCGAGCGCGTCGGCCACGATCGCCTTGATGACGTCTCCGTGCGAGACGACGGCGTACGTCGGGTCGCCGTCGCCGGACAGCCGCGCGTTCCAGTCCCGTACGGCGGTGACGGCGCGCGCCGACATGTCGGCGAGACCCTCGCCGTCGCGACCGGGGAAGACCGCGGCGCTCGGATGCGCCTGCACCACCTTCCACAGCGGTTCCTTGGCGAGCGTCTTCAACGGCTGGTTGGTCCAGTCGCCGTACTTCGCCTCCCCGACACGGTCGTCGACGTGGAGGGGCGGTTCCGGGTCGCGGTCGGCGAGCAGCGCCTGCGCCGTCTCGCGGGTGCGTTCCAGCGGGCTGGTCACCACTGCGGCGAGCGGCACCGCGCGCATCCGGGTGCCGAGCGCAGCGGCCTGCTCCCGACCCTTGTCGTCGAGGTGGACGCCGGGCGTCCAGCCGGCCAGGACACCGCTCGCGTTCGCTGCGGTACGGCCGTGGCGGACGAGGATCACGGTGGGCACGTCCCGACCTTACGGGCCGTCGGGCGTGCGGGCTGACACGATGAGGGCGTGATCCGCGGAATCGGCGTCTACGTCGACGGTGCCCCCCACGTGCCGGTGCACGGCCACCTCACGCCCGAGGCGACTTTCGTGGAGCCCGACCTGCCTGTGCTGCGGACGATGTGGGCCGAGGCGAAGGCCGGGGGCATCGACAGCTTCGTGTGGCTCGGGCTGCGCGACCCCTCCCGGGAGGAGATCGACCTCGTCGCGTCGGTCTTCGGCATCGATGCGCTGCAGGTCGACGACTCCCTCTCGATCCGCCAGCGCGCGCACCTCGAGGTGCGCGACGACCGCGTGTTCGCGGTGGTCAAGGTGCTCGGCTACATCGAGGAGACGTCCGACGTCGAGACCGCGCAGATCGCGGTGTGGGTCGGGCACGGCTACGTCCTCACGGTGCGCATCGGCGACGTCGGCGACCTGACCGGGTTGCGCAGCGACCTCGAGGAGGATTCCGACCAGCTCGCGCTGGGACCGCTCGCTGTGCTGCACGGCGTGCTCGACGTCACCGTCGACGGCTACCAGGAGGTCGTCGACGAGCTCGCGATCGACATCAGCCAGGTGGAGGAGAGGGTGTTCTCCCCCGAGCGCACGGACGACGCGGCGCTCATCTACAAGCTCAAGCGCGAGAACCTCGAGGTGCGCCGCGCCGTCGATCCCTTGCGCACCACGGCGTTGCGCCTGCTCGACCACGAGCTGGTCGAGGTGCCCGAGAAGCTGCGGCCCTTCTACCACGACCTGGGCGACCACATCCTGCGCGTGAGCGACCTGTCGGCGCAGCACGACGTCCTGCTGGGCACGGTCCTCGAGGCAGCGCGCTCGCGCCAGGCCGTGCAGCAGAACGACGACATGCGCAAGATCTCCGCCTGGGTGGCCATCGCGGCGGTGCCCACGATGATCGCCGGCATCTACGGCATGAACTTCGACAACATGCCCGAGCTGCACTGGGGCCTGGGCTACTACGGCGTGCTCGTCCTCATGGCGACCGCCTGCATCCTGCTCTTCCGCGCGTTCAAGCGCAGCGGCTGGCTGTAGGGGCGGCGGTGACGGACGACGCCGCCGACCGGCTGCTCGGGGGGCTGGACCGGGTCTACGGGCTGAACGCCGCGGCCGAGCGACTCGCCGTCGTCGAGGTCGCGGCCCGCACCGGGACGCTGCTGCGCTGCGCCGCACCCGTCTCGCGTGCCGATGTCGAGGCGGCGCTCCCCTGGGGCGGCACGGTGCCGGCCCGCTTCGTCGATGCGCTGCTGGCGCACGGGGTTCTCGAAGCAGCGGACGCCGGGCTCGTCGCATGCGCGGAGTGGTCGGAGTTCGCAGTGCCCGACGGCGAACGGCTGCTCCTCGACGCGCTGGGCCACGGCCAGGCACGCACCGCCCTGGTGCGCGCGCTGGGCACTGGCGAGGACTACTGGTCCACCGACCCGCGCACCCAGCTCCAGCTGGCCCGTGGCGTCACCTTCGACCCGCGCAGCGACGTCGCACTCGCGGTACGCCGTTCCGCCGCAGAGCGGATCCCGACCGTCGCCGACGCCCTGCGCGAGGGACGGCGCTACCTCGAGCTGGGCTGCGGGGTGGGCGGCGCCCTGCTCGCACAGCTGCGGCTGCACCCGCATCTCGAGGGCGTGGGCGTGGAGCTGTCGGACGTCCTGGCGGCCGAGGCGCGCGCGTCGGCGGTGGAGCTCGGCCTCGACGACCGCTGCCGCATCGTGACGGGCGACGCCACACGCTTCCGCGACGACGACGAGTTCGACGTGTGCTTCTGGAGCCAGTTCTTCTTCCCGCGACCGAGTCGCGCCGGTGCCCTCGCGACCGCGTCGGCATGCCTGCGCGAGGGGGGCGTCCTGCTCGCGCCCGCGCCGGACGTCGCCGAGATCCGGCCGCCGTACGACGACGAGGCGCGCGACGCAGCGGTCGACTCGCTGCTGTGGACCACGTGGGGCGTGCCGACGACCTCGAGCGAGCAGGTCGCCGACGAGATGCGCGCCGCGGGCTTCGTCGACGTGGAGGTGGTGCCGGGCTTCGTGCCCGTCGCGGTCGGGCGCGCGCCGGCCAGGAACGGTCAGGTCGCGGCCCAGACCCCGCCGTAGACCAGCGCCAGGATGATCGCGCCCACCACGACGCGGTAGACCGCGAAGACGAGCATCGAGTGGTTGGCCAGCCAGCGCAGCAACCACGCGATGGCGGCGTACCCGACGACGAAGGCGACGACCGTCGCGACGATCGTGGGACCCCACTGGGGCCCGCCGGCGTCGCCGAGCTTGCGGGCCTCGAAGAGCCCCGAGAGCACGACCGCCGGCACCGACAGCAGGAACGAGAAGCGCGCGGCGGACTCGCGCGAGTACGACAGCGCGCGCCCGGCGGTGATGGTCGCGCCCGAGCGCGAGACGCCGGGCACGAGGGCGAGGGCCTGGGCCAGGCCGAAGAGCAGGCCGTCGCGCAGGGTGAGGTCCTCGACGTCCTTGGCCTGCGGTGCCACCTTGTCGATCAGCCACAGGACGACGCCGAACAGGATCAGCACCCAGCCGATGATGCGCAGGTCCCGCGCGCCCGTCTCGATCTGGTCCTTGAAGACCAGGCCCAGGACGGCGATCGGAACGGTGCCGAGGATGATGTACCACCCCATCCGCGCGTCGAGCGCGCCGCGCAGCGACGGGGTGAACAGCGACCGCGCCCAGGCCGCGACGATACGCACGAGGTCGCGCCAGAAGAACAGCAGGACCGCCGCCATCGTGCCGAGCTGCACCACGGCGGTGAAGGCCGCACCTGGGTCGGGCCAGCCGAAGATCTGGGGGACGATGCGCAGGTGGGCGGTCGACGAGATCGGGAGGAACTCCGTGAGGCCCTGGACGATCCCGAGGACGACGGCCTCGACGTAGTTCACGCCGTCATTCTCCCAGGCCGGAACGGTCGAGGATCTCCGCCATGGTCCGCAGCGTGTTCAGTCTTTCGTCAAGGTTCGCCGAGTACGTCGCGACGGAGAGCGTCGTCACGCCTGCCTCGGCCAGCACGTGCAGCCGCTCCTCGACGCGACCGGGCGGGCCGATGAGCGACGTGCTGTCGATGAACTCGAACGGCACGGCCGCGGCGGCGCCGTCGTAGTCGCGCGCGAGGTACTTGTCCTGGACCTCGGCAGCGGCCGCGTCGTAGCCCATGCGCACGGCGAGCTGGTTGTAGAAGTTCTTGTCGCGGCTGCCCATGCCGCCGATGTACAGCGCGCTGTAGGCCCGCACCGGCGCTGCGCATGCCTCGAGGTCGTCGCCCAGGACGACGGGCACGGTCGGGACCAGGTCGAAGCCGTCGAGGGTCCTGCCCGCCTTGGCCCGGCCCGCGGCGACGTGGCCGAGCAGCTCGGACGAGTGCTCGGGCGAGAAGAAGATGGCGAGCAGCCCGTCGGCGATCTCGCCGGCGAGCTCGAGGTTCTTCGGGCCGATGGCCGCGAGGTAGATCGGGATCTCGGGGCGTACCGGGTGCACGGTGAGCACGAGCGCCTTCCCCGGTCCGTCGGGCAGCGGCAGGGTGAAGAACTCGCCGTCGTACTGCACCTTCCGGCGCGAGAGCGCCAGCTTCACGATGTCGACGTACTCGCGCGTGCGCGCCAACGGCTTGTCGAAGCGCACTCCGTGCCAGCCCTCGGAGACCTTCGGCCCGGAGACGCCGAGGCCGAGACGGAACCGGCCGCCGGACAGGGTGTCGAGGGTGGCCGCGGTCATCGCGCAGTTGGCCGGTGTACGGCCGGGGATCTGGAAGACCGCGGAGCCGACGTCGATGCGCTCGGTCTGCGCTGCCACCCAGGCGAGCACCGTGGCGGCGTCGGAGCCGTAGGCCTCGGCAGCCCACACCGAGGAGTACCCGAGCCGGTCGGCCTCGCGCGCGAGGACCAGGTTGTCCGCGTCGTTGCCGGCTCCCCAGTAGCCGAGGTTGACCCCGAGACGCATGAACCCGCCCTCCTCGCGCCGCCCGCCGGCTGGCGCTTCGTGGATGCCGGCCCCCACCGGCACGGGTCGATCCACGACCCTCGCGGAGCCTAACCGTCTCGGGGTGCCGAGGCCGGATAGGGTCACGCGACATGGAGATGCGTCCGCTCGGCCGCTCGGGGCTGCACGTCTCGAGGCTCGCCCTCGGCACCATGACGTGGGGGCGCGACACCGACGAGCACGAGGCGCGCGACCAGCTCCTCGCCTTCGTCGAGGCCGGCGGCACCCTCGTCGACACCGCCGACGTCTACGCCGACGGCCGCTCGGAGCAGATCGTCGGCTCCCTGCTGGAGGAGGTCGGGCGCGACTCCGTCGTCCTGGCGACCAAGGCGGTGTCACGGCCGGGGACCGAGCGCCGTCGGGACGCCTCGCGCGGGCACCTGCTCTCGGCGCTCGACGCGTCGCTGCGGCGCCTCGGAGTCGACCACATCGACCTGTGGCAGCTGCACGCCTGGGACCCGCTCACGCCGGTCGACGAGACCCTCGCCGCGCTCGACAGCGCCGTCGCGTCGGGCAAGGTCCGTTACGTCGGCGTCAGCAACTACTCGGGCTGGCAGACCGCCTGGGTCGCCGCGCAGCAGTCCGCACGCCAGGGCGCAGCGCGGCCGGTGTCGACGCAGATGGAGTACTCCCTGCTGCAGCGCGGGATCGAGCGCGAGGTCGTCGGCGCCGCGGAGGTCGGCGGCTTGGGCATCCTGCCGTGGTCGCCGCTGGGCCGCGGCGTGCTGACCGGGAAGTACCGGCACGGCACCCCCGCCGACTCGCGCGCAGCGTCGTCCCACTTCTCCTCCTTCATCGCGCCGTTCCTCGGCGAGCAGAGCCGGCTCATCGTCGACGCCGTGTGCACCGCGGCCGAGGGCCTCGGCGTCGCGCCGCTCGAGGTGGCGCTGGCCTGGGTCCGCGACCGGCCCGGCGTCGTCGCACCCGTCGTCGGCGCGCGCACCGCCGCCCAGCTGCGCGGCGCGCTGACCGTCGAGGAGCTCGAGCTGCCCGAGGAGATCGTGTCGGCGCTCGACGAGGTGTCGGCGCCGCAGTCCACGTATCCCGACAGCGGCTGGACCGGGCGCTGAACCCCGCCGTCCGTCTCCTCACCGACGCCGCCGGCTTCGGTCACACCGTGCTGCCGCAGGACGTCGTCCTGCGGACGGTGTCCCGGGAGGACGTCGACGTCGCGCTGGCCGACATCGCGCTCGTCGACGTCGAGTGGCAGGGCCGGCCCGCATGGGCGCTGTCCGACGTCGCCGAGTCCGAGGAGCTGCTCGCCGACGGTCTGGCAGCGCTGGCCGCGGAGAACCGGCTCGCCGTCGTGGCCGGGCCCGATCCCGCGGGCCGGCGTCTCGCGCTCGCCCGGGCGACAGGGACCGGCGTCCCGACCGTCGTGCTCGACGACGCGCACCGCGTCGGCCTGGACGAGACGCTCGGCGCGGTCGAGGACCTGCCCGAGGACGCCGTGCTGGTGCTGTCGCTCGACAACGCCCTCCCCCTCGCGCACGGCGTGATGGGTGCGGTCGCCCTCGACGTCGCGGCGTCGGGCATCTGCCCGGTGCTCGTCGGCGACTCCGAGCGCGACGACCGGGCGCTCGGGGTGCAGCGCGCAGCGGTGGCGGCCGGGCGCTGGGTCGCGACGCCGCCCGACGACCGCTCACTCGTCGTGGTGCCCACCGCGTCTCCCGATGAGGCGCTGGTGCGCGTCGGGCAGCTGGTCACGACCTCGATCCCCCGAGCCTTCGGCCACGGCACGGACCAGGTCGCCGTCGTCGTCGTCGAGCCGTCCGGGCCCGTCGGGGTCGAGCCGTTGCGCGCCGGTCTCGCCGAGACAGGAGTTCAGGTCCTGGCACTGGCGGAGCTCGGCGACCGGATGCTGCCCGCGACCGTGCTCGTCCTGCCGGGAGCAGCGACCTCGAACCTCACCCGCGCCACGGTCTACGCCGGTCTTCGCTCCGGTCGCGACCACGTCTCGGTCGTCCACGGCTTCGGCAGCGACGCCGCCGGTCTGGCCGAGCTCGTGGGCACCACGACCGACCGACCCCGCCGCACCCGCCTCGCCGCCCTTCTCCACGCCTGATCGCTCGGCGTGGAGGGGCGGCCCGGGTCTGCCTGCGGCTCCGGCGCCCGCCCGCCCGGCAGACCCGGCGACATGCGGCACGTGCGAGGTCTGGTCGGAGGCGATAGCGCACAATGACCCGCATGACCGCGCGCGCCTCGACCTGGGAGTACCGCGAGATCACGCTGCCCCGCGGCACCGCGCGCGACGCCGCACGCGCCGCCCTGACCGAGCTCGCCGAGCACGGCTCCTGGGAGCTGGCCCGGCTGCGGCTCTACCCCGACGGGCGCCGTCGCGTGTGGCTGCGCCGACGCGTGCTGCGCGCCGTGCGTACGGCGTAGTCCCTCGCGCTCAGGCCGCGCGGAACCTCCGCGACCCGTGCCTGCGGTGCGCGCAGGTTCCCCTCCTGCGGCTGTCCCCGCAGCGGGGGCCTAGGTCTCCCGCTTCCTACGCTGCGCGCAGGATCCCCTCCTGCGGCTGTCGCCGCAGCGGGGGCCCAGGTCTCCCGCTTCCTCCGCTGCGCGCAGGATCCCCTCCTGCGGCTGTCGCCGCAGCGGGGGCCCAGGTCTCCCGCTTCCTACGCTGCGCGCAGGATCCCCTCCTGCGGCTGTCGCCGCAGCGGGGGCCCAGGTCTCCCGCTTCCTACGCTGCGCGCAGGAAGCGGTCCAGGACGCGGGTGCCGAAGTGCAGGGCGTCGAGGGGGACGCGCTCGTCGACACCGTGGAAGAGCGCGCCGAAGTTGAGCGCGGGCGGGAGCTTGAGCGGCGCGAAGCCGTAGCAGCGGATACCCAGCGTGCTGAAGGCCTTGGCGTCGGTGCCGCCCGAGAGCATGTACGGCACGGTGCGCGCACCCGGGTCCTCGGCGCGCAGTGCTGCGGCCATGAGGTCGATCGAGGCGCCGTCGAACGTCGTCTCGACCGCGATGTCGGCGATGTGCTCCTCGCGGACGACGTGCGCGCCGAGCGCCTCATCGACCTTCGCGAGCAGCTCCTCCTCGTAGCCGGGCAGGAAGCGGCAGTCGACGTGCGCGACCGCCTCGCCCGGGATCACGTTGTGCTTGTAGCCGGCCGACAGCATCGTCGGGTTCGCGGTGTTCTGCAGCGTCGCACCGACGAGCGTCGCCATCGGGCCGAGGCGTGCCAACGTCGTGGGCAGGTCGTCGGGGTCGAGCTCGACACCGGTCGCCTCGGAGATCCCGCGCAGCAGGTCGCGCACGCTGTCGGTGAGGTGCACCGGCCAGTCGATGCGGCCGACCCGCGCGACCGCCTCGGCGAGCAGCGTCACGGCGTTCTCGTCGTTGAGCATCGAGCCGTGGCCCGCACGGCCCTTGGCCCGCAGCCGCAGCCACTGGATGCCCTTCTCCGCGGTCTGGACCAGGTAGAGCCGCAGGTCGTCGTGCACCGTCAGGGAGAAGCCGCCGACCTCGCCGATGGCCTCGGTGACGCCGTCGAACATGTCGCGCCGGGTGTCGACCAGGACGTGCGAGCCGACCTTGCCGCCGGCCTCCTCGTCGGGCAGGAACTGGAACACGACGTCGCGGTCGGGCTGCACGCCGTTGCGCGCCCACGACCGCACGACCGCGAGGGACATGCCGACCATGTCCTTCATGTCCACCGCGCCGCGGCCCCAGAGCATCGGTACGCCGAGGTCGTCGTCGATCTCCGCTGCGAACGGCGGCTTGGACCAGTCCGCCGCCTGCGCCGGCACGACGTCGAGGTGGCCGTGCACGAGCAGGGCGCCGCGGGACCGGTCGCGCCCCGGCACGCGCACGACGACGCCGTCGCGCCGAGGCCCGCAGGAGTACCGCTCCGGGTCGAGGCCGACCTCGCGCAAGCGCGCCTCCACGTACTCGGCGGCCTCGGCCTCGCCGGGGCCGGTGCCGTCGCCGTAGTTGCTGCTGTCGATGCGGATCAGCTCGGTGACCAGGTCGACCACCTCCGCCTCGGCGTCGGGGAGCGGCTGCGGCAGCGCGGGAGCGGTCGTCTCGGTCACTCCGCCATCCTGACGCAGGCGGGCGGCTCGCGCACCGCTCCTCGGGCAGCGCCAGGGGCGCATTTCGTCGGTCGTCGGGCGCCGTTGTATCCTCTCGGGGTCGCACGGCGCAGTGATGCACCGCGTGCACGTCCGGGTGGCGGAATAGGCAGACGCGCTAGCTTGAGGTGCTAGTGCCCGAAAGGGCATGGGGGTTCAAGTCCCCCCTCGGACACATCACGAAGGCCCCGACCAGCAGGTCGGGGCCTTCGCTCGTTTCGCCGCGACGTGCCGATGCGATCACCAGCGCGCGCCGTACCCAGAAGGGTGGCCGCCCGCCGACGTCGTGGCCGAGCTCGCACGATGGCGGCTCACGGCGAGCCGCGTCCCGACGCCTGGAGCGCTCCGCTCGTCGACGCCCGCCGGGCATGGCGCAGTCACGGTTCGGCGACGACGGGCCAACGGGCGCCGGGTGCTCGTCAGCGCACCACGGAACGCCTACCTTGTGCGCAGCACGGCGCAGTGCCGTGCCCGAGTCCTGGGAGTCTCCGTGCCCCTGTCCCGTCGCGCCGCGATCGTCGCCGGCACCCTCGTCGCCGCGCTCGTGCCGCTCGTCGGCGCCTCCGCGTCCGGCGCCGTCACGCTGGGGGCCTCGGCCTCCTCCGCAGAGTCGTGCACGTCCGACGGCAGCGCGCTCAAGGTGCGCAAGGGCATCGCGGCGCACGATCCCAACGCGCTGTCCGACGACGCCGTCCGCGCGATGGAGGCCTCGACCGCCCGCACCCAGTTCGCGAACACCGTCTCCGCTGGCGGCCGCGCGTCGCTCGCCGCGACCGCCTTCACGAAGCCGACGATCAACGTCTACGTGCACGTGATCACGTCCTCGACCGGAGCGGGCGCGGTCTCCTCGCAGAAGATCAGCAACCAGCTGAGTGTGCTGAACGCCGCGTACTCGAGCAGCGGCTTCGCGTTCGCGCTGGCGGGGACCGACACGACGGCCAACGACGCCTGGTACACGACGACCGATGGCACGACGGCCGAGAGGCAGATGAAGAGCGCGCTGCGCAGGGGCACCGCCGACGACCTGAACATCTACTTCAACAACATGGGCGGCGGGCTGCTCGGCTGGTCGACGTTCCCGGCGAACTACGCCGCCAACCCGGTCATGGACGGCGTCGTCATCCTCGACGAGTCGGTGCCCGGTGGCACGGCCGCGCCGTACAACGAGGGCGACACGGCGACGCACGAGATCGGCCACTGGCTCGGGCTGTACCACACGTTCCAGGGCGGGTGCACGAAGAACAACGACTACGTCTCCGACACCCCGCAGGAGAAGAGCCCGGCGTACGGCTGCCCGACTGGCCGCGACTCCTGCGCCCGCAACGCGGGCAAGGACCCGATCACGAACTTCATGGACTACAGCGACGATTCCTGCATGTTCCAGTTCACCGCGGGCCAGGCCAGCCGCATGCAGTCGCAGTGGACGACGTACCGGCTGAACAAGTAGCCGAACCGCGTCCGCACGAAGGCCCCGACCTCCCGGTCGGGGCCTTCGTCGTGGACGGGGTCAGCGGGTCGCGCAGCCGGCTTCCTTGCCGATCGCGACCAGACCGCGACCGAAGCCGGTCGACCAGGCGGTGCTCGAGCTGTACTGCACCGGGTACATCACGTCGCTCACCAGGCCGGTGTGGCCCAGACCGAGCGTGTGGCCGAGCTCGTGCTCGAACATCCGCAGGCGCAGCGTGTTCGTCGACGGCATCCGGCTCATGTTGAACACGGCGTAGCCCGAGGTGTACCAGGCCTTGCTGGTGCCGACCCAGGCGTAGGACGCTCCGCCCACGCCGAGCAGGCCGGAGGACGACGAGGGCAGCAGGTCGGTGCGACCGGCGGTCGTGAACGCGATGACGATGTCGGCCCCAGCGCGCCGGGGCAGGCTGCTCGCGTTGGACCGCGTGGGCAGGACGCTGGTGTAGCCCGTGAAGACCATCGGGATGCCCGACGTACCGGCCACGCGCGCCACCGCGGTGAGCAGCACCTTGCGCTGCGCGGCCGTCGAGCGGCCGGCGTAGATCTTGTAGGTGTGCGTGCGGCACGGGTACCAGCGCACGGCCACCCGGGAGTTCAGCGGCTGCCGCGCCAGGTAGCTGTACGGCGCCGACGCCGTGGACGACAGGATCACGGCCGAGGCCGGGGCGGTCGGACCGCCCACGAGAAGGGCGAGGGCGGCGGCGGGGGCTGCGAGCAGCCCCCAGCGGCGGGAGCGTCGGACGTCGGGCACGGTTCACCTCCGGGTCATCACGAAGTTCGTCCACTCAACGCGACCTCTCGAGCGCCGACCAACTCCGTACACCCGATCGGAGCAGTCCTCACGCACGGCGATGACCGAGCGAGTGAGAACAGTCACGCTCTGTACGCCGTTAGGCTCGGCCCATGAGCCGCGCCGTCGACCCCTCGGGCGGCACGGCTCGTAGCGCTCCCAGCGAGCTCACCGTGCTCGGCGCCTGCCACCACGACTGCCCCGACACCTGCGCGTGGGAGGTCACCGTCGTCGACGGCGTCGCGACCCGGCTGCGGGGCAGCACGTCGCACCCCGTCACCCGCGGCACGCTGTGCCCGAAGGTGAACCGGTTCCTCGACCGCGTGCACCATCCCGACCGGGTCCTGACGCCGCTGCGACGCACCGGCCCCAAGGGCAGCGCCGAGTTCGAGCCGATCGGCTGGGCCGAGGCCGTCGCCGAGATCGCCGCCAGGATGCGTGCGCTGATCGACGCCGGCCGGGCCGACGCGATCCTGCAGTACTCCTTCGCGGGCACCCAGGGCCTCGTCCAGATGGGTGTGCTCATCGACGCCCTGTTCGACGCGGTCGGCGCGAGCGACGTCCACCGCGAGCTGTGCGGCACGACCTCGTGGCTCGGGCCCGCGAAGGTGCTCGGCAGACCGTTCGGCGTCGACCCGGAGACCTTCCGGCACTCGCGCACGCTCGTGCTCTGGGGCACCAACACGCGGATCACGAACCGCCACTTCTGGCCCGTCGTGGAGGAGGCGCGCGCGAACGGCGCGACGATCGTGGTGGTCGACCCGGTGCGCACCGAGACTGCGCGCGAGGCCGACGTGTTCGTGCAGCCGCGACCCGGCACCGACGTCGCGCTGGTTCTCGGACTGGTGCACGTCCTCGACCGCGACGGACTGCTCGACCCCTCGTGGCTCGCGGAGCGCACGGTGGG
Organism: Candidatus Nanopelagicales bacterium; assembly: GCA_035702165.1. Taxonomy (GTDB): domain Bacteria; phylum Actinomycetota; class Actinomycetes; order S36-B12; family CAIYMF01; genus Longivirga. Next base: position 22,676 of record DASSQW010000104.1, on the reverse strand, counting down.
CTGGGCCGACCTCGAGGCGTGCGCCGCGGAGTGGGCTCCGGAGCGGACCGCGACGGCGACCGGCGTACCGGCGGAGCAGATCGAGCAACTCGCGCACCTGATGGCCACCCAGCGGCCCACCGGCGTGCGCATGCTCATCGGTCCGGAGCACCGCGAGAACGGAACGGAGATCCAGCGTGCCGTGGCGATGCTCCCCGCCGTCCTCGGCTCGTGGCGCGACGTGGGCGGTGGGCTCGCGCGATCCACGCAGCAGTGGGCGTTCTCGGCCCTCTCCCTCCCCCACCGGCCGCAGCGTCGCAGCGTCAACATGGCGCGGCTGGGCCAGGTGCTGACCGACCCGCGCGAGGGCGACCCGCGCATCGAGCTGCTGTTCGTGCACAACTCCAACCCCGCGGTGATCGTGCCCGACCAGAACCGCGTCATCGAGGGGCTCGAGCGCGAGGACCTGTTCACCGTCGTCGTCGAGCAGTTCGTCACCGACACCGCGCGGTACGCCGACATCGTGCTGCCGGCGACGACGCAGATCGAGCACCTCGACCTCGCGCACTCGTGGGGCCACCTCTACCTGGCGCTGAACCAGCCCGCGACGGCGCCGCGCGGCGAGGCGCTGCCCAACACCGAGATCGCGCGCCGTCTCGCGACCGCGCTCGGGCTCGACGACCCCGCGCTGCAGCGCAGCGACGAGCAGCTCGTGCGAGATCTGCTCGACAGCGACCATCCCTTCCTCGACGGCATCACCTACGAGGTGCTGGCCGAGCGCGGCTGGGCGCGCCTCGCCGTGCCGGACGGACTGCGACCGCACGTCGACGACATCCCCGGAGTACCGACACGACCCATGCGCCTCGGCGCGCTCGACCCGTCGGTGGGCAGCGAGACCGTCGACGGCGACACCGCGGGCCAGTTCCCGCTCGCGCTGATCTCGCGCAAGCAGCACCCGAAGTTCCTCAACGCCGCCTACGCCGGCTTCCCGGCGCACCTGCCGAGCAGCGGCCGGCCGTCGCTGCAGATCCATCCGGCCGATGCCGCCGCTCGCGGGGTCGCCAGCGGCGACATCGTGCGCGTGCACAACGACCGCGGATCGCTCTCGCTCGCGGCGGAGGTGACCGAGGACCTGCAGCCCGGGCTCGTCGCGATCCCCTTCGGCTGGTGGAACCGCAGCACGCCCGAGGGCCGCGCGGTCAACGCCCTCACCAACGCAGGGGTGAACAAGGACGACCGCGGCTCGGCGTGGTTCCACGACACGCTCGTGGAGGTCGAGCGCTCCGGCGCGACCACGTCCCGCTGACATGCTGGCGACATGACGCAGCGCCGCCCCTTCCGACAGGTCGACGTCTTCGCCGACTCCCCTCTCGCCGGCAACCCCGTTGCGGTCACCCTCGACCTGGCGGGTCTGACCACCGACGAGATGCAGCGGTTCACCGAGTGGACGAATCTGTCCGAGGCGACCTTCGTCGGACCACCGACGCACGCCGACGCCGACTACGCCGTGCGCATCTTCTGCCCCGGGCGCGAGCTGCCCTTCGCCGGCCACCCGACGCTCGGGTCGTGCCACGCGTGGCTCGAGGCGGGGGGCGTGCCGAAGGGCGAGCACATCGTGCAGGAGTGCGGCGCAGGGCTCGTGCGCATCCGGCGTACCGGCGACCGGCTCGCTTTCGCCGCTCCCCCGCTGGATCGCAGCGGTCCCCTGTCCGAGCAGGAGCTCGACGACGCGGTGCGCTTCCTCGGCATCGCACGCGAGGACGTCGTCGCGCACTCGTGGTGCGACAACGGACCGGGCTGGCGCGGACTGCTTCTGTCCTCCGCCGAGCTGGTGCTCTCGCTCGCGCCGGACGCTGCGACGCTGCACGGCATGGACGTCGGCGTCGTCGGCCTGCACCCGGCCGGAGCAGAGGTCGACGTCGAGATCCGCACCTTCTTCCCCGGCGCGCAGGGCGGTCTGACCGAGGACCCGGTGACGGGATCGTTCAACGCCGCGGTGGGCCAGTGGCTCATCGCCGAGGGCCGCCTCCCCCGCACCTACGTCGCGGCGCAGGGCACGGCGCTCGGCCGGCGCGGCCGGATCCACGTCGAGCGCGAGGGCGACGACGTGTGGGTCGGCGGGCACTGCATCACGGTCCTCGACGGCACCGTCGCGCTGTAGGCGCGGCTGGAGCGAGCGGTCCGGGGAGCCCGTTCCCCACAGCGGAACCGTCCGGTGACACCGTGCGCGGCGTCCTTAGGTTTGGCACACCGAAGTCGCCGGCGAAAGGGACCCGCTCATGGCCGTCATGCGGATGGGCTACATGCACGTCAAGGTCACCGACCTCGAGGAGGCCAAGCAGCACTACGGCAGCACCCTCGGGCTCTACCAGACCCTCGAGCAGGACGGGAAGGTCTACTACAAGGGCTGGGACGAGTGGGACCACCACTCGGTCGTCCTCGAGGAGGGCGGCGTCGGCTACGTCAAGTGCGGCTTCAAGTGCGAGAAGCCCGAGGACGTCGCGGACATCGAGGCCAAGGCGACCGCCTTCGGCTACCCCGTCGAGCGGATGGCGGCCGGCGAGAACCCCGAGGTCGGCGACGGCATCCGCGTCACGCTGCCCAGCGGCCACCAGATCGAGTTCTACTCCCACATGACCACCTGGGGCCTCGAGGTCGGCACGCACAACCCCGACGCCTTCCCCCGCCACCTCGTCGGCATCGGCGCTCCGCGCCTCGACCACGCCCTGCTGTGGGTCAACGACGTCGCCGGCATCGAGAGGTTCTTCGTCGACTGCGTGGGCATGTGGGCCACCGAGCGGGTCCAGACCGGGCTCGACGACGACGCCCACCGCATCGCCACCTGGCTCACGATCGGCGAGTCCAACCACGACATCGCGCTGCTCGAGGCTCCGGAGAACAAGATCCACCACTTCGCCTTCGAGATGCGCGGGTGGAACGACATCCTCCACGCGGCGGACATCTTCTCCATGGACGACGTCCCGGTCGACATCGGCCCGACCCGCCACGGCATCACGCGCGGCACGACGATCTACTTCTTCGACCCGTCCGGGAACCGCAACGAGACCTTCTCGGGGGGCTACCGCTGCTTCCGCGACCGGCCCACCGTGATCTGGACGCCGGACCAGCTCGGCAAGGCGATCTTCTACCACTCGCGCGAGCTCAACGAGCGCTTCCTGACCGTCGCGACCTGATCCGGCGCACGCACGACCGAACGCTCCTCGAACATGATCATGTCTCGGGAGCGACGCAGGGCCTCCGCCGATCCGGCGGGGGCCCTGCGTCGTGCGGGTCGGGGTCCAGGCGGACCCGCGAGGGAACCGTCCGTTTCCCGCTGGGGCGGTGTCGGCGGCGACCCGTAGAGTCGCCGCGTGGTGGAGCAGACGGTGGCCCGCGCGGCCGGCATGACCCGGCGCGGCTGGATCCTCTTCGCGGCGATGGGCGTCATCTGGGGCATCCCGTACCTGTTCATCAAGATCGCCGTCGAGGAGATCTCCCCCGCCACGGTCGTCGGCCTCCGCACGGTGCTCGGCGCGCTCGTCCTCGTGCCGCTCGCGATGCGCAGCGGCGCGATCAGACCGGCGCTGCGCGCCTGGCCGTTCGTCCTCGCCTTCGGCGTCATCGAGATGGGCATCCCCTGGCTCCTCCTCGGCCACGCCGAGACTCGCGTGGCCAGCGGCTTCGCGGGCCTGATGCTCGTGACCGTCCCCATCATCGGCACCGTCCTGTCGTTCCTCCTCGGCGACCGGCACGCGCTGGCCGGCGTACGGCTGCTCGGCCTGGGCGCCGGCGTGCTCGGCGTCGGGCTGCTCGTCGGCCTCGACTCGCTCTCGGGGCACGTCGACGCCCTCAGCGTGATCGAGCTGCTCCTCGTCGCCCTCTGCTACGCCGTCGGCCCGGTGATCGCGTCGCGCAAGCTCGCTCACGTGCCGTCGATGGGCGTCATCGCCCTGTCGCTCGCGATCGTGGCGGTCCTCTACCTCCCTGTCACGGCGACCGGGCTCTCCGGCGGCCTGCCGTCGACCAGCGTCATCGTGTCGGTGCTCGTGCTCGCCCTGGTGTGCACGGCCCTCGCGTTCGTCCTGTTCTTCGAGCTCATCGCCGAGGCCGGTCCGGTGCGTGCCACCGTCATCACGTTCGTGAACCCGGCGGTCGCCGTCCTGCTGGGTCTCGTGGTGCTCTCCGAGCCGCTCACCTGGGGCATGGTGCTGGGCTTCCCGCTCGTGCTGCTCGGCTCCTACTGGGCGACCCGCGCCACCCGCAGCGAGGAAACCGACGTCGCGCCGGCCTGACGCTGGGAGACTCGGGCCATGAGCCTCTCCGGATCCTTCGTCATCGTCGCCGTCGACGCCGAACCGGTGCACGGCCCGCACCCGTTCGAGCTCGACCTCGCCGACGGCCGTGTCCACGGACGCGTCCTGAACCGGTTCAACGGCAGTGCCGAGGTCGCCGACGACGCCGTCACCTTCGGCGCGATCGTGGCGACCCGGATGGCCGGGCCGCCCGAGCTCATGGCGGCCGAGGACGGCGTGTTCCGTGTCCTGACCGGCACGCTGCAGATCGACCGCGCCGACGACGGCACGGTGCAGCTGGCCGGGGAGTCCGGCTCGATCACGCTCGCCCCGCGCCCCGACGGCGTCGAGGACGCCTCCGCGGTCTAGCGGAAACCGCGTTCTCGCCCACGCGGCTCACCGGCGAGGATGTGGCCATGAGCGCGACGCTGCAGGCACGCGGGCTGGCCGCGGGCCACGGCGACCGCGAGCTCTGGACCGACCTCGACCTCGTCGTAGCGCCCGGCGACGTCGTCGGCCTGGTGGGCCCCAACGGTGCGGGCAAGACGACCCTGCTGCGCATCCTCGCGGGCCTGCGCGCGCCCGACGCCGGATCGCTGACGCTGTCGCCCCCGACCGCGCACGTCGGCTATCTGGCGCAGGAGCCGGACCTGCGCCCGGGCGAGACCGTGCACGACCACCTCGCGCGGCGCACCGGGGTCACCGATGCGCAGGCGGAGCTCGATGCGCAGGCGCAGGCGCTCGCCGACGGCGTCCCGCACGCCGAGGAGAAGTACTCCGACGCCCTCGACTCCTGGCTCGCGCTCGGCGGCGCCGACCTCGAGGAGCGGGTCGCGGTGGTGCTCGCCGACATCGGTCTCGACGTCGACCTCGCCCTGCCGGTGACCGCCCTGTCCGGCGGCCAGGTCGCGCGCGCCGGGCTGGCCGTCCTGCTGCTCTCGAGGTTCGACGTCTACCTCCTCGACGAGCCGACCAACGACCTCGACACCGACGGCCTCGACCTCCTCGAGGAGTTCGTCGCCGGTCTCGAGGCGCCGGTGGTCGTGGTCAGCCACGACCGCGAGTTCCTGGCGCGCACCGTCACCACGGTCGTCGAGATCGACCGCAGCCTGCAGCGGATCACGACCTACGGCGGCGGCTACGAGGCCTACCTCGACGAGCGGTCGGTGGCCCGGCGGCGGGCGCGCGAGGCCTTCGAGGAGTACGCCGGCCGCCGGGCCGAGCTCGAGGCCCGCGCGCGGATGCAGCGCGCGTGGATGGAGAAGGGCGTGCGCAACGCGCGCCGCAAGGCTCGCGACAACGACAAGAACATCATCCACTTCCGCGGCCAGACGGCCGAGAAGCAGGCGGCGAAGGCGAAGCAGACCGACCGCATGATCGAGCGCCTCGAGGCGGTGGAGGAGCCGCGCAAGGAGTGGCAGCTCCAGTTCACGATCGCCGCAGCGCCGCGCTCGGGCGAGGTCGTCGCCGTCGCCCGCAGCGCGACGGTCGAGCGCGGCGACTTCGTGCTCGGACCCGTCGACCTGCAGCTCTCGCTGCGCGACCGCGTCGCCGTCACCGGTCCCAACGGCGCCGGCAAGACCACGCTCCTCGCCCTGCTGCTCGGCCGCATCCCGCCCACCACCGGACTGGTCAGCCTGGGCTCCGGTGTCGTGCTCGGCGAGGTCGACCAGGCCCGCGCGGCGTTCGAGGGCGACGACGTCCTGCTCGACGCGTTCGCCCGCGAGGTCCCCGACTGGCCGAGCGCGGAGGTGCGGACCCTGCTCGCGAAGTTCGGGCTGAAGTCCGACCACGTGCACCGGCCGTCGGCGTCGCTGTCGCCGGGCGAGCGCACCCGAGCCGCGCTGGCGCTGCTGCAGGCGCGCGGCGTCAATCTGCTGGTGCTCGACGAGCCCACCAACCACCTCGACCTGCCCGCGATCGAGCAGCTCGAGGACGCCCTCGAGTCCTTCGACGGCACGGTCCTGCTGGTCACGCACGACAGGCGCATGCTCGACACCGTCCGCATCACGCGCCGCTGGCACGTCGAGGACGGCCAGGTCAGCGAGATCCGAGCCGACTGACCCCCCACGATCTGCCCACCTTGTGGCCCTTTCCCGGCAGGTATCGGCCCGGGAAAGGGCCACAATGTGGGCAAGAGCTGGTGGGGTGGGCGGTAGCGTCCGCGTCATGTCCTCCGTCGCCCTGGTGCTCGCCGGCCTCGCCGGGCTGCTGCACGTCTACTTCTTCGTGCTCGAGACCGTCGTCTTCCGCACCCGCGGCTACCGCGTGTTCGGCGTACCCCAGGACGATGTCGAGACGGTCGCGTTCTCGATGTACAACCAGGGCTTCTACAACCTGTTCCTCGGCGTCGGCGTCCTGGTCGGCGTGATCGGGGCGTGGCGCGGCTGGGAGCCGCAGGGTCCGACGCTCGTGGTGTACGGCTGCCTGTTCATGGTGGGCGCCGCGCTCGTGCTCGTCGCGGCGCGGCCGGCCATGGCCCGCGGTGCCGCCATCCAGGGCGTCCTGCCGCTGCTCGCGCTGGTCGCGGCCTGGCTGCTGCACTGATCGCCGACCGTCAGCGCGACCCCGCACTGCCTGACCGGGGAGTCTCGCCGTCCGGACCTCGCCGGACTTCCGCGGTCCGTAGCCTCGCCCCATGTGGGAGCACCTGACGCTGTACCCCGACGTGCCGGGCATGCGGCGCGGCCAGATCCTGCGCGACGTCCTCGTGGTCGCCCTCGTCGCGCTGTTCGTGTGGATCGGGGTGTCGGTCCACCACCTCGTCGACGCACTGAGCGTCCTCGGCCAGGGGGTGAGCAACGCCGGCAACGGGCTGCAGGGCGCGTTCGACAACGTCGGCAACGCGGTATCCAACGTCCCGATCGTGGGCAGCGCGCTCGGCGATGCGTTCCACGGCGCCGGCGACGCCACCGGCGGCAACATCGCCGAGCTCGGCCAGCAGGGTCAGGACGCGGTGCACATGCTGGCCCGCACGATCGGGTTCATCACCGCCGGCCTGCCGATCGCGGTGCTGCTCGTCGCGGTGCTGCCCGGGCGGATCCGGGGCATACGCGAGATGAGCTCGGCCCGCGCGCTCACCGGCATCGACCTCGCGGACCCCGAGCGCGCCCGCCTCCTCGCGATGCGCGCCGCGTTCGGGCTGCCCTTCCGCGAGCTGCTCCCCTACACCCGGGACCCGTTCGGCGACCTCGCCGAGGGCCGTTACGACGCGCTCGTCCGCGCCGCGCTCGCCGACGTCGGCCTGCAGCCGAGGGCCGCCGTCGAGGGCGGCCGTTGACGCCGACGGCACCTGCCCGCAGGCTCGTTCACGACGACCACCGCAACCCGAGGAGCCCCGCGTGTGCCGCAGCATCAAGACCCTGCGTCCGCCGTACACCGACGACGTGACCGACGCCGACGTGCGCGCCGCTGCGCTGCAGTACGTGCGCAAGATCGCGGGGATGCGGGCGCCGTCGGCTGCGAACCAGGAGGCCTTCGACCGCGCGGTCGCCGAGATCGCGCACGCCACCGAGCACCTGCTGGCCGACCTCGTGGTGCGCCCCTCGCCCCGGGCCGCGGCCGGCTGAGACGTCAGCGAGCACGTCGTCGGGCGGGGCCGCGCTCCGGCACCGTCGCCATCGGCCCGGTGAGGTAGTGCTGGACCACGGGCGCCATCGCGACCACGAGCTGCTCGCTGTCGGCATCGGCGAGCGCCGGCACGCGTACCACGTAGCGGCCCATCATCAGGCCGGCGATGTGCGAGCCGATCAGGGCGGCGCGCAGCTCGCGATGGTCGGGCGCGGCCATCGGCGACAGCGTCGCGAGCACCCTGCGGCTGATCACCTCGCGCAGCAGGCCCGCCACGTGGTCGTGCGAGAGACCGATGCGCAGGAACGCGACCGCACGCCCGCGCACCGCGGGCGAACCGTCGGCTGCGGCCAGCACGCGGCGCACGATGTCCGCGCCGGGGCGCGACGCATCGAGGTCAGCGAGAACGGCCTCGATATCGAGCGGCAGCGTCATCGCCTCGGCCAGCAGGCCGTCCTTGCTGCCGAACCAGTACGCGATGAGGGCCGGGTCCACTCCGGCGCGCTCGCCGACCGCGCGCATGGTCGTGCGCTCGAAACCCTTCTCCGCGAAGAGCTCCCGCGCGGCGTCGAGGATGGCCTGACGGGTATCGGTGCTGCCCGAAGGGCGCCGGCCGCGCACCGCCACTAGCGCGACCCCCGGGCGAGCTCGGCCATCCGCTCCTCGATCGTCGCCGGCACCCGCTCCACGTCGGCGGAGATCCCGGCCTCGGCCAGCACGCGTCCCACGCGCTCCGGGTCGCCGTCGGCCACCCGGATCGAGCGACCCGACAGCAGCACGAGCTCGTCGGCCGCGTCGAGCGCCCCGAAGGCGGACGCCCAGTCGTCGGTGCGCACCGCGAGCGCCGTCGTACCGCCGACGACGTCGGCCTCGCTGCCCTCGGCGACGAGCCGGCCCTCCGACATCAGGAGCAGCCGGTCGCACTGCTCGGCCTCCTGCATGTAGTGCGTGGTCACGAGGACGCCGACGCCGGCGACGGCCTTCGCGCGGATCGTGTCCCACAGCTCGGCCCGCGCGAGGGCGTCGACCCCTGACGTCGGCTCGTCGAGCACCAGCACCGCCGGGTCGTGGGCCAGCGCGGAGGTGAAGGCGGCGCGGCGCTGCAGACCGAGCGGCACGTCGCGGACGAGCACGTCGGCCACGTCGGCGAGCGGACCGTCCACCGGGGGCACCGGCACGCCGTACGAGGACGCCGAGAACGCGAGGTTCTCGCGCACCGACAAGCCGCGGTAGAGACCGAGGCCCTGCGGCACGTAGCCCAGGGACCGGCGGCGCTCCCGGTCCGGCGGCCCGCCCATGAGCTCGACCTCGCCGGAGGTCGGCGAGATCAGCCCGAGCAGGAGGCGCAGCAGGGTGGTCTTGCCTGCGCCGTTGGCGCCGAGCAGCCCGACCACCTCGCCGGGATGCAGCTCGAGAGACACCGCGTCGACGGCGCGGAAGGACCCGAAGTCGCGGGTGACCGCGAGCGATCGCAGGAGCGGCGTGCTCATGAGGCCACCGCCGCCCGATGCCGCAACGACAGCGCGACGACGACGTCCTCGAGGTCGGGGCGGACCACCTCGCCCGTGGGCGTCTCCCCCGGCGCCCACAGCTCGTGCACGGTGCGGCCGCGCCGCCACGCCCACGCCGGGCGCACCGGCTCGAGCGCCGAGGTCACGGTGCCGTCGAGCCCGGACAGGACGTCGTCGACGGCGCCCTGGGCCAGCACGTGCCCGTCGTCCAGCACGGTCAGGGCCGCCGCCCGCTCACCCTCGTCGAGGTAGGTCGTCGTCATGACGACGGCCGTTCCCTGCGCGGCGGTCTGCGCCACGAGCCGCCACAGGTCGACGCGGCTGACGGGGTCGACGCCCGTCGTGGGCTCGTCGAGCACGAGCAGGTCGGGCTCGTGGACGACCGCCATGCAGAAGCCGAGCTTGCGGCGCATGCCGCCCGAGAGCTGCGACGCCGGGCGGTCCGCGGCTGCGGTGAGCGAGGCGCGGTCGAGGAGCTCGCCGCGGCGTGCCTCGAGGCGCTCGCCGGTGAGCCCGTAGACCCCGGCGGCGAAGTCGATGTTCTGCCGCACGGTGAGCGCCGCCCAGCTGCCGGCAGATGCCGGGAGGTAGCCCGTGCGCGACGGGTCCGGCGCGTGCACCGAGCCGCGGGCCGGAGCCACCTCTCCGACGATCGTCCGCAGCAGCGTCGACTTGCCTGCACCGTCACCGCCCACCACCGCGACGACCTGTCCCGGCGACGACTCCACCGTCACGTCGTGCAGCACGGTCCGGCCGCCGAGCTCGACCGAGAGCCCGCGGACGCCGTACGCCGTCGAGGTGGTCACGACGCCGCCTGCTGGTGCTCACCGTGCTGCTCGGGCTCGAGGCCGTGGTGCGCCTTGCGGCGCCCGGGCGCCAGGTCGCGACGGAACCGCAGGGTCGCGCCGGTGAACACCACGATCGCCATGACGAGCAGCACCGTGAACGGGAGCCACAGCTCGGCGACGGTCGCGCCGCGCAGCATGATGCCCTGGCTGATCATCGTGAAGTAGGTGAGCGGCAGCAGGTAGCCGATCCAGCGCACGCCCGCCGCCATCGCGTCGAGCGGGAAGATCATGCCGCTCAAGAGGATCTGCGGCAGCAGGAAGAAGAACGCCGTCTGGATGGCCTGCCCGGTCGTCTGCGAGATGGTCGAGATGAAGACGCCGAGGCCGAGCACGACGAGCAGGAACAGGCCGGCGCCGAGCGCGAAGGCGAACGGGTTGCCGTTGAACGGGACGTCGAACAGCACGATGCCGAGCACGGTGATGATCACCATGTCGAGCGAGGCGAGCAGGAAGTACGGCGCGATCTTGCCGACGATCACCGTGCTCGGGCGGATGGGCATGACGGCGAGCTGCTCGAGCGTGCCGGTCTCGCGCTCCTTCACCAGTCCGATGCTCGTGATGATCGTGCCGATGAAGGTGAGGATGAGGCCGATGATCGCCGGGATCATCACCCACGACGTCTTCAGCTCGGGGTTGTAGAGGACCTTCGTGGTCACCGACGAACCGGCCTTGTTGAGCACCGACACGGTCGACTGCGCGGCGAACAGGTTCGAGCCGTCGACCAGGGCCAGCACCGGCTGCTGGCCGGTCACGAACGCGACGTCGACGGTGTTGGCCTGCAGCAGCGCCTCCGCGTCGGCCTCGTCGTCACCGGGCTCCACGACCGTGACGTCGAAGAACGGCGGCAGCTGCGCCGCGACCTGCTCGGCCTGGGTGCCGACGACCGCGGCCTTGACGCTCGAGACGTAGAAGTTGGCGGCGTAGCCGAAGATGACGAGCAGCAGCAGGGGCATCCCGACGAGCAGGCCGACCGTGCGGCGGTCGCGGCGCAGCTCGCGGAGCTCTTTGAGGATCATCGCGCGCATGCCGCGACCGTAGGACCGCGCGGACCGCTAAGTCCACGCGTGATGAATTACGGCGTTCAGTCCAGCCGGCGCAGCCAGCGCAGCTGCTCGCCCTCGGGGCTGCTGACCGACCCCGCCGGCTCGAAGCGGCAGCGCTGCAGCACGCGCTGCGACGCCAGGTTGTCGAGGTCGGTCAACGCGACGACGCGCTCCACACCGTGCTCGCGGGCGAGCCCGAGCACGGCCACGAGGGCCTCGGTGGCATATCCCTGGCCGTGCGCGGACTCCGCCAGCCCGTAGCCGACCTCGGCCTCGCCGTCCTCGACGGCGTGCAGGAACCCGATGCCCCCGACGGCGAGCCCGGTGTCGCGGCGCAGCACCTGCAGCACCCCGAGCGGCGCGGACTCGTCGTAGTGCTCCCCCGCCTCGCCGATCACGGCCGCCACGACGGCGTCGCCGTCGGAGGGGTAGTCGTCGGCCCAGGCGCGACCGGTGCGGTCGCCCGAGCGGATCGCCGCAGCCTCGTCGGCGGTGAGCGTGCGCAGGACGAGCCGCTCGGTCTCGAGCAGCGTCACGGCAGCGAGCCGACCGACGCCAGCGCCAGGCGCAGCAGCCGGTCCTGCCCACCGGTCATCTCCGCGGCGACAGCGTCGCTGGCGCACTCGCTGGGGGTCATCCACTGCAGGTCCAGCGCGTCGGTCGACGGCACGCAGTCACCGGTCACGGGTACGACGAACGCGAGCGACACCGCGTGCTGACGCGGGTCGTGGAAGCCGGAGACCGACGGGTCCGGGAAGTACTCGGCGACCGTGAAGGGCTGCGGCTGCGGCGGGATCTTCGGGAGCGCCATCGGGCCGAGGTCCTTCTCGAGGTGGCGCACGAGGGCGTCGCGGATGCGCTCGCCGTACAGGACGCGCCCCGACACTGGCGCGCGGCTGATGCTGCCGTCGGGCATCGCGCGCAGCAGCAGCCCGACCGCGGTGACGACACCGCGCTCGTCGACCCGCACCGGGATGGCGTCGACGTAGACGATGGGCAACCGCTCGCGCGAGGACTCGAGGTCGTCGCGCGACAGCCAGCCGGGGCGGGCCTCCGTCATCTCGCTCACGCGCACACGGTACGGCGTCGCGGGCGGCCCGCGAGGGCTTCCGCGCCGGACGTGGCCGAGGCCACGCGGCGACCCTGCGCGCGTACCGGCATCGGCGGCAGGAGAGGATTCGCTCCATGCGCCTGACCCTGCGAGCCGCCGGCACCGCCGACGTCGCCACGGTGTGGCAGCGCTACCTGCAGCCCCGGCTCTGGACGACCTGGGCGCCGCAGATCCGCCGGGTCGAGTGCTCGTCGGACACCCTCGCGGTCGGCGTGACCGGCACCGTCTTCGGCGTCGTACCCAACCTCGGAGCGCAGTTCGAGGTCGTCGAGCTCGTGCCCGAGGAGCACCGCTGGGCCTGGGACGTCGTGGCCGGCCCGGTGCGGATGCACCTCGACCACCGCAGCGAGGCGCGCATCGGCGGAGGCACCAGCACGACGCTGCTCGTCGACGGTCCCGCTGCGGCCGTGCTCACCTACTCGCCGATCGCCCGGCTCTCGCTGGAGTCGCTCGTGCGGCCGCCCAAGGCCGGGACGGTCTAGGGCGTCTCCGGACGCTTGTTGAGCTTGAGCGTCCAGGTCACGGTCATCGCGCCGGTGACGAGGCGGTCCTCGCCGTCGCCGGTGGAGAGCTCGATGTCGACGACGAACTCCGGCCTCGTGCCCCCGCGCATGGTCTCCACGGCCGTCGCCGCGTCCTCGCCGAGCGTCGCCACCGCCGTCACGTCGCCGAACGCCACCTTGAGGAAGCGGATCGTCGACTCGACCGGGAAGGGCGTCACCTCGGCCATCAGGTCGCCGAAGCCCGCGAACACGAGCGCGCCCGACGCCGATTCCGCGAGCGTCCACATGGCGCCCGCGTGCGGGCCGGCGACGTGGTTGCGGTAGTGCGGGTTGTCCGGCAGCACCATGACGCAGCGCTCGAGGTCGAGGTGCTCGAAGCGCAGCCCGAGCGTCGTCGTCATCGGGACCATCGAGAAGTACGAGTCGCGTACGAGGGCGGGGTCGAGTGCCATGGCACGACCCTACGGGTAGCGTCGCGACCGTGACCGAGACGCCCCGCGGCATCGTCGTGTTCGACATCGACGGCGTGCTCGCCGACGTGCGGCACCGTCTGCACCACGTCGAGGGCCGGCGCAAGGACTGGCCGGCGTTCTTCGCGTCGATGGACGACGACGAGCCGCTGCCCGACGGGGTCGACCTGGCCCGGCGGTACGCCGAGGACGGGTACCGCATCGCCTACCTCACCGGCCGCAACGAGGCCTACCGCAGGCTCACCACGGCCTGGCTCGAGCGCCAGGGGCTGCCGGACGGGCGGCTCGTGATGCGCCGCGAGGACGACCGTCGTCCGGCGCGCGTCTTCAAGCCCCAGGCGGTCTCCCGGCTGGCGCGCGACGGCGACATCGTCGAGGTCGTCGACGACGATCTCGCGGTCGTGCGCGTGCTCCGCGACGAAGGCTGGACGGTGCGCCACGCGGACTGGATGAGGCCCGACGAGGAGGAGCAGGAGTCGCTCTTCGACGCGCAGGAGATCGAGGGCCGGACGTAGCGCCCGCGCCGCCACGCCGTCCGGCGCGGTCGCAGCGGCGTTCCGTCGGGAGGCGAGCGGCCATCGGTCCGGTCGGGCAGGATCGCCGTGTGGACCAGCTGCCCGACCCCGTGCTCGAGCCCGCCTTCGAGGTGCGCGTGAACGTCGATCCCGCGCTGCGCGTCGGTGGCGCGTCTGCGCACGAAGCGCTGCACGTCGTACCGATCACGGGCGGCAGCGTGGAGGGCCCGCGCCTGCGCGGCGAGGTGCTGCCGGGCGGCGAGGACTGGTACGTCGACCGCGACGGCACCATCGCCCTCGATGCCCGCTACGTGCTGCGCGCCGAAGACGGCGCGCTCATCGCGATCGCGAACCGCGGCTTCTGGCGCGCCTCGCCGGATGTCGCTGCGCGCCTCGACGCCGGCGAGGCCGTGAGCGAGACGGAGTACTACTACCGCACGTCGCCGGTGTTCACGACCGAGGCGCCGGCGCACCGCTGGCTCACCGAGACGGTGTTCGTCGGGCTCGCCCGCGAGGACCGGGGCGACGTCGTCATCCGGTTCTTCGCCCTCGCCTGATCCAGCCGCCCGCCGCAGCGTCGTGACGCGACGAACGCCGTCGCATGCCCGGACGGACGGTTTCCGACACGCAGGACGCCCCACGTTGGCGTGCGACGCGGGGCGTCCTCGTCGTCGTTCAGACCTCGGCGTACGCCTCGGGGCTCGGGCAGGAGCAGACCAGGTTGCGGTCGCCGTAGGCGCCGTCGATGCGGCGAACCGGCGGCCAGTACTTCTGCACCCGCAGGGTGGCCACGGGGAACGCGGCCTCCTCGGGGGTGTAGGGCTTGTCCCATTCGCCCAGCAGGCAGGCCGCGGTGTGCGGGGCGCCGCGCAGCGGCGAGTCCTCGACCGCCCAGCGCCCGGCGGCGACCTCGTCGATCTCGTCGCGGATCGCCAGCATGGCGTCGCAGAACCGGTCGAGCTCGCCGAGGTCCTCGCTCTCGGTCGGCTCGATCATCAGCGTGCCGGCCACCGGGAAGGACATGGTCGGCGCGTGGAAGCCGTAGTCGATGAGCCGCTTCGCGACGTCGTCGACGGTCACGCCGGTGTCCTTGGTGATCTCGCGCAGGTCGACGATGCACTCGTGCGCCACGAGGCCGTTCGCGCCGGTGTAGAGGACCGGGTAGCGGTCGCGCAGCCGGGCCGCGACGTAGTTGGCGCCGAGCACGGCGTTCTGCGTCGCGCGGGTGAGGCCGTCGCCGCCCATCAACCGGATGTACGCCCACGGGATCGGGAGGATGCCGGCGCTCCCCCACGGCGCACCGCTGACGTTGCCGGTGCCCCCGTCGGCGTGACCGCGGCCGAGCGGGCCCGCCTCCGGCCGCAGCGGGTGGCCGGGGAGGTACGGCGCGAGGTGGGCGCGCGCCGCGACCGGGCCGACGCCGGGACCGCCGCCGCCGTGCGGGATGCAGAACGTCTTGTGCAGGTTCAGGTGCGAGACGTCCGCGCCGAACCTGCCGGGCTTGGCCAGGCCGACGAGCGCGTTGAGGTTCGCGCCGTCGACGTAGACCTGGCCGCCGGCGTCGTGCACGAGCGCGCAGATCTCGCCGACGGTCGTCTCGTAGACGCCGTACGTCGACGGGTAGGTGATCATCAGCGCGGCGAGGCGGTCGCCGTGCTCGGCGATCTTCGCGCGCAGGTCGTCGAGGTCGACGTCGCCCTGGTCGGTGCAGGCGACGACAACGACCCGCATCCCCGCCATCACGGCGCTCGCGGCGTTGGTGCCGTGCGCGCTGCTGGGGATGAGGCAGACGTCGCGCCCCTCCTCGCCTCGCGCCCGGTGGTAGCCGCGGATGGCGAGCAGCCCCGAGAACTCGCCCTGGCTGCCCGCGTTGGGCTGCAGCGAGACGACGTCGTAGCCGGTGATCTCCACGAGGTAGGCCTCGAGCGAGCTGATCAGCTCGAGGTAGCCGGCCGCCTGGTGCAGCGGCGCGAACGGGTGGATCGAGGCCCAGCCCGGCTGGGTGATCGGCTCCATCTCCGTGGTGGCATTGAGCTTCATGGTGCACGAGCCGAGCGGGATCATGGCGCGGTCGAGCGCGATGTCCTGGTCGGAGAGGCGGCGCAGATAGCGCAGCATCGCGGTCTCGCTGCGGTGGTCGTGGAAGGTCGCGTGGGTGAGGTAGTCCGACGTGCGGCGCGCGCTGTCGGGGATCGCGAAGCCCTCGGCCTGCGACAGCGCCTCGAGGTCGTTCTCGTCGAGACCGGCGACGCCGAGCACCGACGAGAACGCGGCCCAGACCGCGAGCAGGTCCGAGCGCATGGTGGTCTCGTCGGTGCTGACGCCGATCGTGTCGAGATCGACCAGCCGGAGGTTCACGCCGAGATCCTCGGCGGCGTGCACGACGTCGACCGCCCGGCCTGGCACCCGTGCCTGGACGGTGTCGAAGAAGACGCCCGGGCGCACGTCGACACCTAGGCGCACGAAGCCGCGCGCGAGGGTCGCGGCGTAGGCGTGGGTGCGCTCGGCGATCTGCGCGAGGCCCTCCGGGCCGTGGTACGCCGCATACATCGCGGAGGTCACCGCGAGGAGGACCTGCGCGGTGCAGATGTTGCTCGTCGCCTTCTCGCGGCGGATGTGCTGATCGCGGGTCTGCAGCGCGAGGCGGTAGGCCGGCGCGCCGTCGGCGTCGACGCTGACGCCGACCAGCCGGCCGGGCATCGAGCGCTCGAGACCGGTGCGCACGGACATGAAGCCGGCGTGCGGGCCGCCGTAGCCCAGCGGTACGCCGAAACGCTGCGCAGAGCCGACGACGACGTCGGCCCCGAGCTCGCCGGGCGGCGTGAGGAGGGTGAGCGCGAGCAGGTCGCTCGCGACGGCCACGACGGCGCCGCGCTCGTGCGCCGCGGCGACGAGCGGCGCGATGTCGCGGACCTCGCCGCTGGAGCCCGGGTAGGACACGAGCACGCCGAACATCTCGCCGTCGGGCAGGCCCGCCGCGAGGTCGACGACGTCGAGCTCGATGCCGATCGGCTCGGCGCGGGTGGCGAGGACGCCGAGGGTCTGCGGGTGGGTGTCGGCGTCGACGACGAACCGGTGCGACGCGACCTTCGAGCCGCGGCGCGCGAGGGTCATCGCCTCCGCCGCGGCGGTCGGCTCGTCGAGCAGGGACGACCCCGCCACCGGGAGGCCGGTGAGGTCGATGACGAGGGTCTGGAAGGCGAGCAGCGCCTCGAGCCGGCCCTGGCTGATCTCGGGCTGGTACGGCGTGTACGCCGTGTACCAGGCCGGGCTCTCGATCACGTTGCGACGGATCACGGCGGGCGTGTGGGTGTCGTGGTAGCCCAGACCAATCATCGAGCGGGCGACGGTGTTGCGGGCGGCCAGGGCGCGCAGCTCGGCGGCCACCTCCGGCTCGGTCGCAGCCGCAGGCAGGTCGAGCGCCTGCGTCCAGCGCAGCGCGGCCGGCACGGCGGCGTCGGCCAGCGCGTCGAGGCTGGCATAGCCCACCACCTCGAGCATGCGGGCGACGGCGTCGGCGCCCGATCCGATGTGGCGGTCGGCGAAGGGGACGCCGGCGTCGAGGACGGACGTCACGGGCTCGAGGATCTCGGTCACGGGTGCTCACTCCAGGGACGGGACCACCGCCGCGCGGGTGCGCGGACGAGGATCCCCCTCTGTTTCTGCGCGAACCCGCGCACCTGAGAGCTTCACCGCGCGAGGCGGCTTGCACCGTCGGCGGGGACCGGTGCGGTCCCGCTTTCCAGAGACGCCGTGCCCGGACGGTCCGGACTGCCTGAGAGGTTGACGGGGAGTTGCTCCTTCGGCGCCCGCCGCTGGCTGCGACAGGACTCTCCCGCCCGGGTGCTCGGCGTACCCGAAGAGTACCCCCAGGGGGTGGGCGGGCTCAGCCCGTGGCGCGGGCGGCGCGTCGGGCAGCGAGCTCGTCGCCCTCGACGGCCGGGACCACCGACGGCGTGCCGTCGAGGTGCTCGCTGGGGAGCTCGGCGAGGCTGCCCTCGACCTCGCGCCAGACCCGGCCGACGGCGATGCCGAACACGCCCTGGCCGCCCTGCACGAGGTCGATGACCTCGTCCTGGGAACGGCACTCGTAGACGCTCGCGCCGTCGCTCATCAGGGTCACCTGGGCGAGGTCGTCGACTCCGCTCTCGCGCAGGTGCTCGACGGCGGTGCGGATGTTCTGGAGCGAGACCCCGGTGTCGAGCAGGCGCTTGATCACCTTGAGCACCAGGATGTCGCGGAAGCTGTACAGGCGCTGGCTGCCCGAGCCCGCGGCGGTCCGCACGCTGGGCTCGACCAGCCCGGTGCGCGCCCAGTAGTCGAGCTGGCGGTAGGTGATGCCGGCGGCCGAGCAGGCGACCGGGCCGCGGAAGCCGACGTCGCTCGGGATGGACGCGGCGTCGTCGCCGAAGAGCAGACCCTGACGGGCCGCCTCGTCCGCTGCCGCGGCGCGCTCCTGCACCGGGGCCCCAGGGACCTCGTCGACTCCGCTCATCGCGACCTCCGCACCGTCTCGATGCCGCGGGATGGGGGAAGCACACCGCGAGAGTTACACCGTCGACGTTCACCCCGCACGCTAGGGGGCGGGAAGGGGTGGGTCAACGTCCGGGCGACCGACACGCCGACCCGGTCCGCGCCTGATCCGTCACACCCGGCAAGTCTCAGGTAGACGTCGAGACTTCGACCCGGAGCAGACTGCCCGGCGGGCCGTCAGCGGTCCTCGGGTGCGGCTCCCCCGCCGAGGAAGTCGTCGGGCGAGATCTGGTCGAGGAACTCGCGGAACTTCTCGACCTCGTCCTCCTGCTCGTCCGGCACGGCGATGCCGGCCTCGGCGAGCACCGACTCCGCGCAGTGGATGGTCGTGCCGGTGCGCAGGGCGAGAGCGATCGCGTCGGACGGCCGGGCGCTGACCTCGGTGCCGCCGTCGAAGGCGAGCACGGCGTAGAAGACGCCGTCGGAGAGCTCGGTGATCCGGACGTCGTCGAGGCGGCGGTCGAGGGACTCGAGGACGTCGCGCAGCAGGTCGTGGGTCAGCGGCCGGGCGGGGACGACTCCCTGCTGGGCGAAGGCGATAGCGGTCGCCTCGACGGCGCCGATCCAGATCGGGAGGTAGCGCTCCCCGTCGACCTCGCGCAGCAGGACGATCGGCTGGTTGGAGGGCATCTCGACCCGGACACCCACGACGTCCATCTGCTGCATGCGACCACCCTAGCCATCCGGACGCGCGGCGCGACCTCGAGCGAGAGCCCGAGCGCGCCCGTCAGCGACGCAGCTCGGCGGCGAGCCCGGCCCTCACCAGCGAGGCGTGCAGACGGACCGAGAGTGCGGACAGCTGTCGGATCGCGTCGTCGGCGCGCTGCTGGCTCTCCGGGTCGCGCTGGCGCAGCATCGGCGTGACCACCTGCTCGACGAGGCCGACCTCGCGGTCCGCCGCGACCTTGAAGGTGCGCAGGTGCCGGGGCTCGATGCCGAACGCGGACATCTCCGCGACCGTGCTGGCCACCGACAGGGCGTCGCCGTCGTAGTGAGAGCCGCGCTTGGAAATCAGACCGAACCCCTCGAGCTGGCCGAGCAGGGAGTCGTCGAGGCCGCTGGACTCGAGCAGCTCCTTGCGCGAGAGGCGCACATCGGCGGCGGACGGCCGGAAGGTGTCGGACGAGGGCAGGCCGTCGGTGGACACCAGCGCGCGCGGCACGCGCGGTCCGTCGCCGCTCGACGTCGGGGGCTCGAGGCCCCGGTCGATCGCCTCGAGGTGGTCGCGGATGACCTTGAGCGGGAGGTACTGGTCGCGCTGGCAGGACAGGACGTAGCGCAGCCGCTCGACGTCGGCGTGGCTGAACTTGCGGTAGCCGCTCGCCGTGCGCTGCGGCGTGACGAGCCCCTCGGACTCCAGGAAGCGGATCTTGGAGATGGTGACGTCGGGGAACTCCGGGCGCAGCGCGGCGAGGACGTCGCCGATGCCCATCAGTCCGTGCGACGCGACGGCGGTCATGAGGGATCTCCTTGCGCGGCCTCGAGGAAGACGAAGCGGTACTTGCCGATCTGCAGCTCGTCGCCGCCAACGAGCACCTGCCGGTCGATGCGGCGGCGGTTGACGTAGCTGCCGTTCAGGCTCCCGGTGTCGACGAGCTCCCAGTGCCCGTCGACGGCGAACAGGTCGGCGTGGTGGCGGGACACGGTGACGTCGTCGAGGAAGAGCGCGCAGTCCGGCGAGCGTCCGACGGTGACGGTGAGCAGCGCGGGGTCGAGGTCGAAGCGCGCGCCCTCCTGCGGGCCGCGCAGGACGACGAGGACCGCGGCGCCGGCCGGCAGTCCGCCGACGGTGCTCGGGTCGACCGCGGGCATCGGGCTCGAGTCGCCCTCGGTCGCGGCGCGCAGTCCGAGCACGCCGGTCTGCGGCGCGGCGTCGGCTCCGTCGTCGGTGAGCGGAGCCAGCTCGGCGCCGCAGGCGGCGCAGAACCGGTCGTACTCGTCGGCGAGGTGCCCGCACCGCGCGCAGTGGCGTGCCATCGACGCACTCCTGTCGGTCGTGCCTCGACCCGCGGTCGAGACTCGTCCCGAGCCTACGGACGTGCGGCGACGCAGGTCAATGCCGCACAACCCTCGAGGTGAGGTCGAGGGTGAGTCGGACGGACGATCGGACCGGAGCTGCGGTCAGCCCTCGATGAGCGCGCGGTACGCCGCGGCGTCGAGCAGGGCGTCGAGCTGGGCCGCGTCGGCGACCTCGACCTCGACCAGCCAGCCGTCGCCGTACGGCGCGGAGTTGAGGGTCTCGGGGCTGGTCTCGGCGGCGTCGTTGCGGGCGACGACCGTGCCGCTGACGGGCGCGTAGATGTCGGAGACGGACTTGGTCGACTCGACCTCGCCGCAGGGCTCCCCTGCCGTGAGCGCCGCGCCGAGAGCCGGGAGCGTCACGAAGACGATGTCGCCGAGAGCGTCCTGCGCGTGGTCGGTGATCCCGAAGCGCGCCCTGCCGTCGGCCACGACGTCGACCCACTCGTGCTCGGCGGTGTAGCGCAGGTTCTCGGGGGTCTGGCCGGCCATGGCGAGCGCCTTCCTGTGGTCCTCGGCGCCGCCCGGCGCGACGCCGCGGCGAGCGTACACGCGGCGCCCGGCCGACGGACGGCTGGTGAGTTCCTCAGACCGGGTCCGGCGCTCGCAGGATGCGACGGGCCTGCTCGAGGTAGAGAAGGCCCGCCCACCAGTACAGCGCCGTCCCCCAGATCGCGAACGCCCAGCCGAGGTCGCGCGCGACGTCGGCGAAGGTGAACGAGACGCCGGTGGCGCCGGTGCCGAGCAGCAGGATCGGGAAGCCCCACATGAGGCAGAACGTCGCGGCCTTGCCGAGGTAGTGCACCGGGAGCCCGGTGACGCCGTGGCGCTTGAGCCTGGCCAGCACGACGGCGAGCACCAGGTCGCGCGCCACGATCACGGCGACGAGCCACCACGGGATGATCGCGCGCAGGGCGAGTCCGACCAGCGTGGCCACGATGTAGAGGCGGTCGGCGAGCGGGTCGAGCAGCTGCCCGAGCCGGCTGGTCGCGCCGGTGGCGCGGGCGATGACGCCGTCGAGCCAGTCGGTGATGCCGGAGAGCACCAGCAGCACGAAGGCGGCGCCGTCCGCCTTCGGCACGAGGATGAGCCAGAGGAAGAGCGGTACGCCGAGCAGCCGCAGGAACGACAGCAGGTTCGGGATGGTGAGGATGCGGTCGGACACCTCGTCGTCGGGGACCGCGACACCCTCGGCGCTCACGCGGGGGTCCGGGGTGTCGGGCACGCGACCGACCCTAACCGGACGGGGTGCTGCCCGTGGCGGCGCTGCTGCCGGGCTCCTCGCGGAACCAGGCGCCGAGCTCGTCGTAGACGGCCTCGTCGTGCGGCGACGACGACGGATCGGCGACGGCGGCGACCGCGACGCCCTCCGGCTCGGGAGCGGGCACGAGCGGCACGGGCCGGGTCTCGTCGTGCCAGGTGTCGACGGAGTCGTCGGCCGTGCTCGGGTCGGCGGGTGCAGCGGGATCCGGTTCCCGCGCGGGTTCCGGGTCGGAACCGGCGTCCGGCGCTGTGGCGTCGTCCGCCGCGGGCTCGGGGGTGGCCGCCGCGCTGTCGTCGGCCGCCACGGCGAGGGCCGCGGTGCCGGCGGGCCCCGCGCCCGGGTACCAGCCGGCCTCGGGCGGGGCGGGCGCCGCGTTGGGCGCCTCGGCCGCGGATACGACAGCCTCGGCTCCGTCGACGGACTCCACCACGAGGCCGCCGGTCGGCGGTCCCGCCAGCTCGTCGCCGCTGAGCGCGACCGGGGCTGCGGCCCAGGCCGGGACGCTCGCCGTGGCATCGGCGGCAGGGTCCGCCGGCAGGACGGTCGTCGCGCTCACCGGTGCCGCGGCGGTCGCCGCCGCTGCGGCCTCCTGCGCACGGCGCTCGTCGCGCCTCCTCCGCGCGACGCGCGCGCGCCAGAAGAACAGCACCGACGCCACGATCAGCAGCACGCCGGCCCCGACCGCCACCCACGCCGCTGTCCAGGCGCCGGGAACCCGGTAGGTCACGACGACGTCGGAGTCGACGCCCGGTCGCGCGTCGGCGTTCATCACGACCAGGGCGGTCCCGGGGTCGAGCGCCGAGCTGATCGAGGCGGTCGAGCCGACGCTGCGCTCGCGCCAGAACGTCTGGCCCTCGGGCCGTGCGGGCTGCTGGGTTCCGGGCACGGGGCGCGTGGTGGCCTTGCCGCCCGAGGCGAGGTCGACGACGACGTCGTACGGCGCGCCCGTGAGGTAGTCGTCGAGAGCCGCCGGCGTGGCGGTGCCCACGAACAGCTGCCGGCCGTCGGGCGAGGTGAC